>PMYE01000157.1 GCA_003171315.1 Acidobacteriaceae bacterium | reverse complement strand
TCGTCGGCCTCGCTGAAGCAGAGACGGCAGGCATCGTTGGCTTCGTCGAGCAGGGGCTTGCGGCGAGCGATGGCCGCGCGAAGACGAGCGGCGAGCAGCTTGAGCCACGCGGCTTGATCGAGGGCTTCGCGCGAGACGAGGCGGAGCACGATCTGCGACGAAGGACTGTAGAGCGCCGTACCAAGGAAAAGGCCGCGATTGTCGGCCACAGGCAGGAGCGTTTCTTCTGGTTTTGGAGGAACGATTGCGAGAACGTCGGATGCGTAGACCCAAAGGTGGCCAGAGCGCAGGCGGTCGGCGGCGCGGCGGGTGACCATGGCTCCCGCCACTTGAATTTCGGGCGCGCTGTGGTCCGGTCGACTCCGACTCATCCTACAATCTTCTCATCCACGGGAGTTTACGGCATTTCTCCCCATCCTGTAGGGTGCCCAATTCTCCAGAAGGTTGCCGCTCACTGGGGTTCGCGTCAACTTTGCGACCTTGAATCCCTATACACCATGGGGAGAAATGCGTTCGCCCGTCGAAAGGCCTGTTGCGGCAGCCGATGGCCCGGCTGAGATGGTGGATAGCCGCAATGTCCGGGTTGCGTAAATGGGCCTGAAAGGTCTTAAAAGCATCATAAGCTGCTTATTTCATTTCATTTGCATTGAACCCAATAAAAATTTAGAGCACCGCTTGACAAGACCAAGTGTATGAAGTATACATACACTAGACAGTCGGAGATGGTTATGTTCCTTACTCTTCAAGCCAACGACAAACGCCCGCTCTACCAGCAGATCACGGATGGAATCAAGGCCTTGATCGCCGGCGGCAACCTGAGTGAGGGCGTAGCGCTGCCTTCGGTGCGGCAGGTGGCGGGCGACCTGGGCGTCAACCTCAACACCGTCGCCGCAGCCTACCGCCAGTTGCAGGATGAAGGCTTTGTTACCGTGCGCCACGGAGCGGGCGCGGTGATCGCGTCGCGAACTTCCCGACCCGTTGATGGGGCCGAACTCTACCAACCATTGCGCACGGCGCTTACGCAGTTGGTCCTCAGCGGACTCTCTGGCCGTGAGATCGAAGAGACGGTTCGTCAGGAACTCGCGCTCTTGCAACAGAAAGGAGACGCCCGATGAGTGCGCCAACACAATTTGAATTGATTGTTTTTATCACTACGCTGGTAATTCTGGCACTTGCCTACAGCCTGGTGTTCACGTGGAACTGGCCGCTCAAGAACGGGCCGGGCTTCTTCCTGGGCGTTGAGGTTCCGGCGGGATTCTATGAGGGGCCGGGAAGAAGCTGGCTGAAGGGCTATCGCGCCATGCTGGTTGCGTTGTATCTGATCCTAGCCGCGTTCTTTGGGGCCTGCTTCGCGTTTGGGCGGTCTGATTTGGCTCCCCTGTGTGGATTTTGGGCTCTCCTTTACACAGCGACTATTCTGGCCTTCTCTGCATGGACGCGCCACAAACTCGGTCGTAATCCGCCGGTGCGCCCGGTTGCGGTGGCGCTTGAAACCCGCCGCCTCGGCGATTACATCTCCTGGCCGATGGAAGCACTCATGGTTGTGGTGATTGCCCTATGCTGGTGGCTGGAACTCCACCATGCATCGCACAAGGAATGGTTGAACATGCTCACGATGACCTGGCTTGCACTGGGCTTGTTGCCGGGCAAGATACTGCTGGCTCGTTCCAGCTATCCACTTCCAGTTGATCGCACCGAAGAGCACTACAGATACCAGGACGCCATGAGGCGAAACTCAGTTCGCATGTGGAACAGCATCGCCTGGTTCTTCGTGATTGTTCTTGCTGGGGTTGCACTGCGAGACACATGGACTCCGGCCCGAACGGTCCCCGGATTGCGATGGCTCTTGCTGAGCGTCCCTCTGGTGGTTTGGGCCTATGTCATCGTTCAGGCATTCCGTAGAATGCGGCTGGCGACGACGCTGGGCCGCGATCTGCTCCCGCCCGGCAGTTGGACAACACCCTTTCGCAGAGCGCCGTGGATAGGAGTGGGTGAGAATTGCGGATTGTGGGGAAACCGCCACTATCTGATCTGGTTCGCAATCTGGTTTGGCGGAATCCTGGCTATAATCCTTTATTCGCAGTTCAGGTAGGTCTCGACTGGCAGGAATCCAGGTCTCGCATCTGAGGCCTGGGACTCCACCGCCGCTTGTTCGATCACTGCTTACGGCCTATGTATTCACCGCCGAAAACGCAAGCGGCCTATAATGAAGCATGGCGACTGTCCGGCAGACCATTCCGGCAGAGGGTTCTGGCGCGCCCGTTTCCCCCGCGCAGGAGGCTGAAGTTCCCGCCCCGGGGACGCAGGCCGGCCCCAGCGCGGAGCGCTCCATCGGCGAGCGGTTCGAGGCGTTGCTTCGCCAGGCGCAGGCCAACCGGCCCAATGAAGATATCTCGTTGATTCGCAAGGCGTGGGAGTTCTGCGTCGCGCACCACAAGGGACAGACGCGCCTTAGCGGCGATCCCTACATCGTTCACCCGCTCGAAGTGGCCGAAGTGCTGGTGGAGATGAAGCTGGACGGGACGGCCATAGCGGCGGCGCTGCTGCACGATGCCGTGGAAGACACCAAAGCCACCAGCGAGGAGATTGCGGACAAATTCGGCGATCAGGTGGCGCACATTGTCGAGGGCGTAACCAAGATCGACAAGATCCAATTTGCCAACCGCGAGGACCGCCAGGCCGAGAACGTGCGCAAGATGCTGCTGGCCATGGTTTCCGATGTGAGGGTGGTGCTGATCAAGCTGGCCGACCGGCTGCACAACATGCGCACGCTGGAGCCCCTGAAGCCCGACCGGCAGGAAGCGATCGCGCGCGAGACGCTGGACATCTACGCCCCGCTGGCGCACCGGCTGGGCATGGGCAAGGTGCGCGGAGAGCTGGAGGATCTGGCCTTTCGCTATACCGATCCGGTGAGCTACGAGCAGGTGGCGGCGGCGGTGGAGGCGCGGCGCGTGGAGGGCGAGCAGTTCCTGCGCGGCGTGGAAGACACGCTGGTGGAACAACTGCGGGAGAACGGAATCCAGGCGCGGGTGGAGTGGCGCATCAAGCGGCTGTATTCCATCTACCAGAAGATCGAGCGGACCAAGGTTACGTTCGACCAGGTGTACGACTTGCTGGCCATCCGCGCGATCACGCAGGATGTGGCCTCGTGTTACGCGGTCTTCGGGCTCATTCACACGCTGTGGCGGCCGGTGCCGGGGCGGATCAAGGATTTTATCGCCATGCCGCGGGCCAACCGCTACCAGTCGCTGCACACCACGGTGATGAGCGCGGCTGGGCACCAGTTCGAGGTGCAGATTCGCACGGAAGAGATGCACCGCATTGCCGAGGAGGGCATTGCGGCGCACTGGAAGTACAAGGCGGGCGGCAGCGCGGTGACGGCGCGCGACGAGGAACGGTTGAACTGGATTCGCCAGCTTGTGGAGTGGCAAAAGGAGATGACGGATCCGAACGAGTTCCTCTCCAGCCTGAAGATGGATCTCTATCCCGACGAGGTGTACACCTTCACGCCGAAGGGGAAGGTGGTGGTGGTTCCGGCGGGCGCCACGCCGGTCGATTTTGCCTACACCATCCACACCGAAGTGGGCCACACCTGCGTGGGAGCCAAGATCAACGGGCGTATGGCGCCGCTGCGCACCAAGCTGCGCACGGGCGACATCGTCGAGATCGTCACGCAAAAGGACCACAAGCCCAGCCGCGACTGGCTGACCTTCGTGAAAAGCCCGCGCGCGCGCAACAAGATCAAGCACTGGCTGAACGAGGACCAGCGGCGGCGCGCTGTGGAGATCGGACGCAAGCTGCTGGATCGCGAGGCGCGCAAGTTCAAGGTGCCGATGGCGCAGGTCGGCGACCAGGATCTGGGGCGCATCGCGAACGAATTCGGCGTGGCCACGGCCTCGGATCTGCTGGCGACGCTGGGCCAGGGCAAGCACGCCGCGCACCAGGTGTTGAGCAAGCTGGCTCCGGGCTTCTCCGCTCAGCCCGAAGCCGAGGCGGGCAAACCGGGCGAAGCGGGCATGACCGATGCGGTGCGCAAGCTGCACCTGGCGGGTTCGGATTCGCTCGAGGTGGAGGGGCAGAACGATCTGCTGGTGTATCGCGCGCGCTGTTGCAACCCCATTCGCGGCGAGGAGATCGTGGGCTACGTGACGCGGGGCAAGGGCGTGGCGGTTCATGCGCGCAGTTGCCCCAATGTGCAGAACCTGCTCTATGAGAGCGACCGGCGCATCAACGTGGAATGGTCTCGCGCGCCGGCCGGAGCCGCGGGGCAGGCGCAGCGTTATCCGGTAAAGATTACCGTCTACTGCGACGACCGCACCGGCATGTTGAAGGAACTGACCGCCGTGATTTCCGACGAGAACACCGACATTCGCGGCGTGGAACTCAGCCGCGACGAAGAAGGCGAAGCGATCATTGAGTTTGTGGTGGAAGCCGAGGACGTGCGCCACCTGAACCGGATGGTCCTGGGCCTGCGGCGCGTGGACGGAGTGCGCAATGTGCAGCGGACGCAGAAAATGTAAGGGCAGCTTCTAGCTGCTAGCTCCTAGCTTCTAGCCTGTTCAGCAGCCAGCGAAACTTCTTTAGGATCCCGAGAGCCAATAAGCGTGGCAATCTTCAGGTTGCGCCCGTGACCGCGATGCGCTTGCATGAGAAACGCAAAAGCTGGTCTGAACTGCTCAGACTCTCGCCGATTGCCGTGCGAGGCTGGGATAGTGTGCGAGATTCCGCGCAACTGCACAGTACCCAGCTAAGGAGATCGCATGTCGTTTGGACTTTATGCCGCTGGCTTCGCTATCGTTATCGCCGGGCTGGTGTACGCCGCGCACCTGGTGCATATACCTTCGCACTGGATTCTTGTCGGCGCGGTCGTGATGATCGGCATTGGGCTTCTGTCGGCTGTGAAGGCCACCCGCCAGAAGGACGCCGCCAGCCAATAAACATTGGCGCCAGAGCGAAGCGGTTCGAATTCCTTTAGCCGGGCGTTACCATCGCTTCATGACCGAAAGAGCTGACGGCCGCGATTCGATCCTGCGTGGAATCCACGTGATCGACGGCGGGCTGGCCACGGAGCTCGAATATCAGGGCGCGAACATTAACGGCCCGCTGTGGTCGGCGCACGTGCTCGAGGACGAGCCGGAAAAACTGCGCGCCGTGCATCGCGCATACATTGAAGCGGGCTCACAGTGCATTGCCACGTGCAGCTACCAGGTGTCGCGTTTGGGCTACGCCGAAGTGGGACTGGCCGCCGAACGAGCCGACGCGGCGTTGCTGCGATCCGTTGAGCTTGCGCGCTCGGTGGTAGCGGAGTTTCCAGATCGGCGCGTTCTCGTGGCCGGCTCGCTCGGCCCATTCGGCGCGGCGTTGCATAACGGCGGCGAGTATCACGGCAATTACGACTGTTCCTACGAGGATCTCGTGCGGTTCCACCGCGTGCGCATTGAGATTTTCGCGCGGGCGGGCGGCGCGCAGGCGCCCGATTTGCTCGCATTTGAAACCTTCCCTTCGCTTGACGAGGCTCGTGCAGTGGGCGAGGCGCTGAGGCCCTGGCCGGAGCTTCAGGCCTGGTTCAGCTTTTCGTGCCGCGACGAGAGGCACGTGTCGCACGGCGAGAGAGTGGCCGATTGCGCCGCACTGGTTGCTTCATTCCCTCAGACGGTGGCCATCGGCGTGAACTGCGTTCCGCCCAAATGGATTCCGGCGCTGATTGAGGAGTTGCGCGCCGCTTCCGGCAAGCCGATCCTCGTCTATCCGAATTCGGGCGAGGGATGGGATGCGGCGCGGCGGTGCTGGACGGGGACAACCGATCCGGAAGATTTCGGCGCGCGAGCGGCGGAGTGGTTCAAAGCGGGAGCGCAGATGGTGGGCGGCTGCTGCCGCACGTGGCCGGCGCATATTCGCGCGGTGGCGGAGGCGGCCAATTCTGTCTTGGCTTGAGTTCGTTAGACAAGCGCCAGCGCAGCTTTGCCTTTGCGCGGCGGAATGAAGTGGCTGGCGCGGGAGGCGATGGAGAGCTTTTCGCGGCTGAGCAGTTTGCGGATCTGGCCGCGGGCATGGTCGGCCCAGGGGCCGCGGTTGTCGAGCTGGACATAGGCTCGCCAGTGGCGCAGGGCGTTGCGGTTCTGGCCGGTGCGTTCGTAGGCCAGGGCCAGGTTGTAATGTGCGTCGGCATAGCGCGGGGAGAGCGTGACGGCCTTGATGTAGGCGGCAATGGATTCGTCGAGCCGCTCGAGCTCGTCGAGAACGTTGCCCAGGTCGAAATAGGCCAGGACGTAGCCGGGATCGGCCTCGGTAGCGCGGCGGTAGAGCTCCTCGGCGCGGTCAAACCGGCGCAGATGGAAATAGACGGTGCCCAGGTTGATGCAGGCGGCCGCGTACTGCGGGTCGATGGAGAGAATTTCCTCGTAGATCGCGATGGCGCGCTGCTTTTCGCCGGCCTCTTCGGCCTGGACCGCGGCATGAAAGCGCTCCTGAAGGCCGCGGAGGCCATGCGCGCCGGGAAGGCGCAGCGGAGACGGCCGCGCGGCGGCGGAAGCGAGCTGCGGACCGGCTGAGCGCTCGAAGTCGAAGAGAAACTGGCGGCGAATGGGATCGACCATGGCGCCGCTATGGCGGAAGGCGAGGCGCGTTCCTGTGCGCACAACGCGCGCCTCGAGCAGCGGATTCGACATGCCGGCGACGGCTTTCATGGCCAGGATGGATTCGCGGATGGATGCCGCGGGCACGTCGTCCTCGCGCAGCGAGCGCAAGGTGCGCAGTTGCCCGAGATCCTGAAAGCTATAGAGCTCCTGTTGAGGAACCAGGCCGGCCCGCTCCCAGGCTTGCAACTGACGGGAACCGATCTGAAGGATCCGCAAAACGTCCTGACGGCGATAACTGGTCACGCTTGGATGCTCCCCCGGTGAAACCGTACGCTGCCGATATGTGAACCCAAGTTCCGCATTCAGCGGACCAACTTAAATTCCCGGCCGATACCCTGCCCCCAGCACTCAGAACCGTTACGGAGGAATCGCTCTTGCAGCGATTATGCCAAGAGTCGGCGTGGATAAACGGGGCGGAAATGGCGCCGCAACAAAAAACTCGTGGATAACGAGTGTCTGATTTGGTACCTGCGCTCGCGAGAGCGGAAGGAGCGTCGAAAATCCGCGCTCCTCACAAACCGGCGGTGTGAACGGCGGGGCAGCGGAAACGCAGACGGGCAGGAATAAGGGCAAGGCCCCGGAAGGCGAGATGGCCCGAAACGGTCTGCCGCCATCGGTGTTGTATCACTCCCGGAAAGTTGTATATGGATACGCTGCGAGGGCGATGTATTTGATTTGGCTATCGCTTACGATTTTTATGGCTCCTGAAAGCTTGAATATGCCAGGCTTGTTGACAAGAGTGTGGAGCGACGCAGAGGAACCGGGCCCCATGTCCAACTCCTCCTTCTGCTTTGCATTAGGCGAACCGCCCCGGCTGGTGTCGGTAGACGGCGATGTGGAAGGCCTGCTCGGCTACAGCCGCAAGGCGTTCCTCACCGCAAAGGCGCATCTGAAGGATCTCATCCACCGGGAAGACGCCGGCATTGCCGAATCCCTCTTTTCACCCGATCTGAAGGATCGAAGCGGCGACTTTCATATCCGCCTGCGCCACGCCGACGGACGCATCCGCTGCATCAAAGGCCAGTACGCCAAGAAGCCGGGCCGCGCTACGGACGAAGTGCTCCTTGACATGATTCTGGAGGATGCGCGGAAGGTGAGAGAACCCGGCGACGACCTTCTGGTAAGAAATTTCAAGACGCTCATCGAGCAAACCGGGGACGATATCTACATTAAGAACCGCAACCATGTGTTCCTGGCCGCGAGCCGTGCCGTGCCGAACTTGACCGATACGGCAAAGGATCCCTCCGAACTGGTGGGTAAGACCGATTACGACATTCATCCCGAAGGGACCGCCGACATCGCTTATCGGTTGGAGGCTCAGGCCATGGCCGAGGGCCAGCGCGTGAACCTAATCCAGCAACTGGTGGCGCAGGATGGGACCAAACGCTGGATCGACAATCGCAAATACCCGATCGATGGACCTGATGGCGAAATCATCGGCATCTTCGGCGTCGCTCCGGATGTCACCGAGCACGTCGAGGCGGAAGGGAGACTGCGCGAGCGCGAGGAATCTCTGCGCGACGCGCAGGAGATCGCGGGACTGAGCAATTACGTCCTCGATATTCCAAACAAAATTTGGCACATCTCACCCGAGCTGGAGCAACTGTTGGGGATCGATGCTGCATACGGGCGTGAATTTGAAAAGATATGGCCGCTGATCCATCCGGATGATCGCGCGGAAATGGCAGAACATTTCAAGGGCTACTTGACGGGCGAGCGCACTAACTTCGACAGCGAATACCGGATTCTTCGCCACACAGACGGGGTCATGCGCTGGGTGCATACCTTCGGACGGCTGAAGGTAGACAGCCGGGGAAAGGCGCTGGCGCTCCACGGCACCGTTCAGGACATTACGGAACGGAAACTGACCGAGGCAGCATTACGCGAGAGCGAGGAATCGTTACGGGAGGCACAGAGGATTGCCGGTCTTGGCAGCTATCGGTTAAATGTCGACGCTGGACTGTGGACCAGTTCGGATGTCTTGGACCAGATATTTGGGATCGATAAGGAATATGAGCACACCGTCGAGGGATGGGTCGCCCTGCTCCATCCTGACGATCGCCAAACCATGAGCGACTATTTCCGACACGAGGTTTTGGGTCAGGGCAAGCCCTTTGACAAGGAATACCGCATCCTTCGCCGCAGCGACGGGGTGGAGCGCTGGGTACATGGCATAGGCCGGCTGACCTTCGACGCCCACGGGCGGCCGGCGACGATGTATGGCGTCATTCAGGACATTACGGAACGGAAACTGACCGAGGCAGGGCTGCGCGAGAGCAAGGAATTGCTGCAGATTTTCATCCAGCATGCGCCTGTAGCGCTGGCCATGTTCGACCGCGAGATGCGCTACGTGGCCGTGAGCAAGCTGTGGCTGAAGAGCCTGAACCTTGTGGGCCAGGAGGTTCTCGGACGATCGCATTACGACGTAATAACCAATATCCCGGAAACGTGGAAACTTGAGCACCGTCGTGCGCTGTCGGGCGAAACGATACGGGTCGAGGAGAACCGGATCGAGCTTGCTGACGGCAGGGTGGGCTGGATACGCCGCGAGATCCTTCCCTGGCGGGCTAGCGACGGGTCGGTGGGCGGCATCGTGCTCTTCGCCGAAGACATTACGCAGCGGAAGGAGGTTGAAGAGCGGCTGCGGCTGGCCGCAACGGTCTTCACCGGCGCGCGCGAAGGCATCGTGATTACCGATCGCTCGGGGACGATTCTGGAGGTGAATGAGGCCTTTACGCGCATTGCCGGCTACACACATGACGAGGTACTGGGGCGCAATCCGCGGCTGCTGCAATCCGGGCTGCAGAGCAAGGAGTTCTACCGGAACATGTGGAACTCTCTCCGCCGGGAGGGTCAATGGTCGGGTGAGATCTGGAACCGGGCCAAGAGCGGGGACATCTACGCCGAAATGCTCCACATCAACGCCATCCGCGACGCTAAGGGCGAGGTGCAGCAGTATGTTGGCCTGTTCTCCGACATCTCCGAAATCAAAGAGCACGAGCGGCAACTGCAGCACATTGTGCATTACGATGCGCTGACCGGCCTTCCCAATCGCGCGTTGTTCGCCGACCGTCTGCGCCAGGCCATGGCCCATGCGAACCGGAGCAAGCGATTGCTGGCCGTGGTCTACTTTGACATCGATGGATTCAAATCAGTGAACGATGGTTACGGCCGCTCAACCGGCGACGCGCTGCTGGCGGCACTGGCTTTGCGGATGAAGCGCGCCTTGCGGGAAGGCGATACGCTGGCCCGGCTGGGCGGAGACGAGTTTGCCGCCGTAATCCTGGATCTGGACGACACCGAGGCATGTGCGCCGACATTGAACCGCCTGCTGGCGGCGGCAGCCGAAGAGGCCCAGATTGGCGAAGTGGTGCTGCGGGTGTCGGCCAGCGCGGGCGTTGCCTTCTATCCGCAGACTGCGGATGTGGACGCGGATATGCTGCTGCGTCAAGCCGGGCAGGCAATGTACCAAGCCAAACTGGAGGGGCGCAGTTGCTTCAGCGTCTTCGATCCCAGCCAGGACCTGATGGTCCGCGACCGCAACGAGAACATCGAGCACATCCGCCGGGCGCTGGCGGCGGAGCAGTTTGTGCTTTACTACCAGCCCAAAGTGAATATGCGCACCGGCAAGGTGGTGGGGGCTGAAGCGCTGATCCGCTGGCAGCATCCGGAACGCGGACTGCTGCCGCCGGGCATGTTTCTTCCCGTCATGGAAGACCATCCCTTGGCCGTGGAGCTGGGCGATTGGGTGATCGAGAGCGCACTGAAGCAGATGGAATCGTGGCAGGCGGAGGGTCTTGAACTGCCGGTCAGCGTGAATGTGAGCGCGATCGATCTGCAACAACCGGATTTTGCCGATCGCCTGCGCGCCCGGCTCGCGGCGCATCCGCAGGTAAAGCCCTCGAGCCTGGAGCTGGAGGTGCTGGAAACCAGCGCGATGCAGGATGTGGTGCAAGCCTCGCAGGTGCTCACAGCCTGCCGCGAGATCGGGGTATCGATCAGCCTGGACGATTTCGGCACCGGCTATTCGTCGCTGATCTATCTGAAGCGCTTGCCCGCAAATGTACTGAAGATTGACCAGAGCTTCGTGCGGGATATGCTCGAAGAACCGGAGAACCTGACCATCCTTGAGGGAGTGTTGGGGCTGGCCGCCGCCTTCCGCAGGCAAGTGATCGCGGAGGGGGTGGAAACCACGGAACACGGCTTGATGCTGCTGCAAATGGGCTGCGACTTTGCCCAGGGTTATGGCATCGCCGCGGCGATGCCGGCGCGCGAATTGCGCGCCTGGGCGGCCGCGTGGCGACCCGATCCGCGCTGGGCCGATGTGCCTGTGGTGCGCCCGGATAACCAGTCCGTGCTCTACGCCACCGTGGAGCATCATGCCTGGCTGGGAGCCTTTGAGGCCTGCCTCCAGGGCAAGCGCGCTGCCCCGCCGCCGCTCGATGCCAGCCAATGCCGGGTTGGCGCGTGGCTGGAGGGCGAAAAGCATTCCGCGCACGGTATGCTCGCGCCGATTCAGGCCATTGAAACACTCCATCAGCGTTTCCACGTGTTGGCGACGGAGATTTTCCGGGCGCACACGGATAGCCGGAGCACGCAGGGATTGCTCCAATTGCGCCAGCTCCACTACCTGCAGGACAAGTGCCTGAAAAGGCTAAAGGCCTTCGCGTGACCCTGTTGCGGCTCAACGATGCATGGCCGTGGCTTCGGCTTGGGTTTCTTCGGGAAAGGCCTGCGGTTCGCGCAGCGTGAGCACGGGGCAGCGCGCATGAGCGAGCACGCGGTAGACGGTGCGGTCGCGCGTGAGGTTCTCAAAGGCCGAGCGTTGCGTTGCGCCAAGCACGATCAGGCCGGCATGGCGCTCCGATGCCAGAGCCAGGATCTCGATGGACGGATTGCCGTGCGCGATGACCGGCTCGACGGCGGAGCAGCAGCGCGCGCCTGTCATCTCGGCGAGGATGCGCAGCTCCACCATGGCAGCCGAGTCCTGCCCGGTAGGCATGCCTTTGCGCTCCATCACGTCAATGGGTGGAAGCACGTGGAGCAGAATCAGCTTTGCATTTTGGGTGGCGGCGGCCTGGCAGGCAAGCGCCGCGCTCGGGCGAGAGGTCTCTCGAAGTGTGGTGGCATGGAGGACGACGCGTTCCTCGCCCTTATCCACCGGGAGATGAGCCTCGGGTCCCACGGTAATGACCGGGAGGTTGACCGAGCGCAGCACTTGTTCTGCCACGGAACCAATGAGCAACTTGCCCAGCTTGCTCCGGCTCCGCGTCCCGAGCAGCACGCGGTCCACGTGAAATTGGCGGACGGCGGCTGCAATTTGATATGTGGGGCGGCCCTCGCGCACCAGCGCGTCGCACGGGATGCCGCGCCGGACGGCCACTTCACACCATGGCCGCAGCATCTGTTCGGCGGTCTCCAAAGCGCCTGCCGTGTCGTAGTACGGCATTCCGGAGGCGTCGGCACTGATGGCTGCGGCGGAAGAGAGGACATGCAGGAGGATGAGCCGGGCTCCGGTTTCACCGGCCTGTTCCAAGGCGAACGGCATGAGGTGGTCGAGGTCGCTCAAGTCCGTGGCGACGAGGACAGTGGCTGGATGCGTCCAGCGGCCGATATCGGAATCCCGCATGGCGAACACCTCATACCGGAAAGCGTTTCACCGGCCGGGGAGCGAAGATGTGCTAAGCAGCACCACGGAATGTGATTTAGATCACGGCGGGGTAACCATTTGCGTAGCCGCCCGCGAGACTGCGAAGCAATAGAATCAGGGCATGGTGCTTGCCGTGTTGACCATCTCCGACCGCTGTTCCGAAGGCCTGCAGACCGATACTGCGGGCCCGGCGGTTGCCGCCGTGCTCCGGCGCGAGTGGCCGCAGGCTGAAATCCGCACGGCGCTGCTGAGGGACGATGAGGAGGCAATTGCATCGACGCTTGAGGAGCTCGCCCGGCAGGGCGCGGCGCTTGTGCTGACCGTGGGCGGCACCGGGCTGGGTCCGCGCGACCGAACGCCAGAGGCCACGCGGCGAGCGATCGACCGCGAAGCGCCGGGACTGGCGGAGGCGATGCGCGCCCAGGGCGCGGAGCGCAATCCCTATGCATGGCTTTCGCGCGGCGTGGCGGGGCTGCGGGGCGCCACGCTGGTGGTGAACCTGCCGGGCAGCCAACGCGGCGCCGAAGAGAGCCTGGCGACGATACTGGCGCTGCTGCGCCATGGGCTGGAGGTCGCTGCCGGATCGCAGAGTCATCCGTAGCGGCGGCGCGGACGTTTCTGGATGGGCGCATCAACCTCGGCGTGAACACGATGATCGCGAGCGGCTGGACAGGGCAAACCGTGGAGAACTTCGCGGCTGCGGACGTCTATGGGCCGGGACTCGTGGATCTCGGCAGCAACGGCTTGGTTGGCCGCGAATCCCGTGAATGAGGTGGTGGGCGTGAGGATTCCATCGTACGCGAGCGTGAACCTTACGTATCACTTTGGAATCAAGCGCGAGCGATAGGTGTGGCATTTCCGGGGTGGCGACGATTCGCCCGGAACTCTGTTAGTGTATGCTTCCAGCCAAGATAAAGAAGAACAAACTTCAGTTTCAAATCGGTTTAACGGATCGTCGCTAGGGGGCACATGCTGTTATTACCGAAGGTTATTGTTCTCACGGTCTTCTGCGCGGCGTTAGCGATCGGCTGTCGTGGTCAAGCGGGAGTTGAGCCTGCACCGGCCCATTCAGATGTCGCATCAAGTCCAGGGAGACCCTCCAGATCTCTTCCGGAGCCGCTCGCCTCTGTCCTATCAGAAATTAAGGCAAAATCGCGCGTACCAGTACTCTTGCCCAGCAAGTTCTCCGACCCTATCAGAGGCGCCAAATATGCGGTCGTTGAAAGCGCTTCGGATAACGAGTACTCAATAATTCTTTACTACGAATTGGGCATCGGGGATGCTGGTTTCGCAGCGTTTTTCGAGGCGAACGCTCACCCCAACTATGGGCCAAAGGACATTGGCAACGTACGCGAAGTCAAACTGTCCCGCAGCTTGGTCGGCTATTTCCGTCCGGTTAGCTGTGGTGGATCCTGCGCCCCAGCAAACATCTGGTGGAAGGAGAACCAAGTTTTGTATCAGATCCAACTAAAGCTATCTCCGGATCTCCGCGAAGACGACCAGCAAAAGGTGATAACTGCGGTCGCGAATTCGGCCATTCTCGCAGGTCCCCGCTGAGGGCCGGGTGCCCCACGTTCCACGATCCGACTAATGGCTGTGCTGGTGCGGATGCTCGTGTGCGTGTTCGTGCGGATGTTCGGCGTCGAGCGAGGGCACGGTCATCACCAGACGGCCGTGCTCGACGCCCTTGAGGCCGATCAGGATGTCGGCGAAGTGCTGGACACGGGCGGCCTTGCCGTGAACGATCAAAACTTCAAGGCAGGAATCGTGGTCCAGATGCGCGTGACTCGTAGAGACAACCAGGTCGTGGTGCTCGTGCTGCGCTTCGGTGAGCTTCTCGGTGATGCCGTAAGCATGATGGTTGTAAATGAGGGTGACGGTGCCGACGACGGTCGCATCGGGCGCGGCGGTCTGCTCACGAACCAGGCGGTCGCGGATGAGGTCGCGAAAGGCTTCGGAGCGGTTGGTATATCCGCTCTTCTCGATGGAAAGGTCGAACCGCTTCAACAGCTCGGAATCGAGGGCAATGCCGATTCTGCTTAATTCACCCATGCGCGCACCTGCCTGATGGGAAACGAGCGGAGCTAGCGGAGTTGGCGGCGTTCGCGGAGCTAGCCCTGCGCCATTCCGGGGTCGGTAATATACCCCATCCTAAATCGAAACCACAGAATAGCGCGCGGCGGCCAATCCTACTACTGCGGCGTGATGAGGTGGTGCGCGATAGCGAAGAGAGCCAGTTCGAGGCGCGTGGAGACGCCGGTTTTGTCGAAGATGTTGGAGAGATGGCGCTTGACGGTCTCTTCACTGAGCGTGAATTGCTTGGCAATGTCGCGGTTGCTGCAGCCCTCCACGATGCAGCCCACCACCTCAAGCTCGCGCGGGGTAAGGCCGTAGGTTTTACGCTGCGGCACGGCGGCCTGCTGCATAAGCTCGTGGAGCGCGGAGACGAGATTGACGACGCGCTTGCCGCCGATCCAGTAGTCGCCGGTATAAACGGTGCGGATGGCGGTTTGCAGGTGGCTGGCGAGGGCGTCTTTGTGGACGATGCCGCGGGCGCCGATCTGCAGGGCCTCGATGATCTGCTGCGTGGTGATGGTTGAGGTAAGGAGCAGGATCTTGGCGGTGGATGGGCCGGTCATGATGGCGCGCATGGCCTCAAGACCGGGCAGGCGCGGCATGGACACGTCAAGGAGCAGAACGTCGGGTTGGAGTTCGAGGGTCTGAGTGATGGCTTCGTCCCCGTCGGCGGCATCGCCTACCACTTCAAAGCCATCATTTTCCGTAAGCATGTTGCGTACGCCGATGCGGACGACGGGGTGGTCATCCGCGAGCACGATTCGTATGGGTCGTTCCATGTTTGCTACTCGCCTCCGCGAGGCCCGGCCCATGCGCAGGAGACGCGATGGTTCAGGCAGGCAATTCAGCATCCAGCATACGCTCCAATCCGCGGACAGCGGCACGCAAATCGCGGAGGAGAGAAGCGCTGTTATCCAAATGGTTATCCTCGGACTCGAGCAGCGCGCCGAGACGCGCGGTCTGGAGGGCGCCGGCCATGCCGCAGGCGCCCTTGATGGCGTGGCCGATGCGGCGAATTTCAGCGGCGTCGCCTTTGGCGATTGCGGCGTCGAGGGCATCCATGCGCCGGGCAAGATCGACGATGACCGCGGAATAGATTTGCCGCACGGCGGACTCCGGCATGATCTTGCGCAACTGGGCGAGGACCTCAGCGCTGACGACGGGCGCATTGGGATCGAGCAAGGGGGAAGGGGCGCCGGTTTTGTGCTCGTGCAGCAGCCTGCGGAGCGCATCGACATCGAAAGGCTTGAGCAGGAAACCATCCGCCGCAGCGGCTATTTCAGGCGGAGGTTCGCTGCCGCTGACGACATAAATGAGGGCCTTGGCACGGGCGCGGAGCTCCGCGATCAACTCAGGGCCGCTCAGGCCGGGCATCTGCGCGTCCATGAGGATCACGTCCGGCCGGAAGGTTGGGGTGGCGCCAAGCATTTCCAGCGATCCGGCTCCGCTGACGGCGGTGTGGACGGTATAACCGCTCATGGTGAGAATCGTGGCTGTGACCTCGCGGCTGACCAAGTCGTCGTCAATGAGCAAAACAACGGGCAGCTCGCGCTGGGCGGAGCGGCTGAACATAGGTCTAGTGTGCATCTCCAACGCCATGGAGGAGCAAGAATTTCGTGAGGGGCAGTTATCTGCATGGTTCCGGCGCGGATAACAAGGTTCCCCCCAAAAAACACAGGCCCTGAGGGCGGGTTGAATAAAAAAGCCGAACCGCAGATGAAACCCCCCTAGTGTCCTGTCCCCGAAGTTCGCATCAAAAACAAAGCAGTCATCCTGAGCGGAGTTTGGCCCGCATTTGGGCCAAACGGAGTCGAAGGACCTGCATTTGGGATGCACGATTTATGTGACAAACTTTGGAGACACCACACTAGTGCGCGCCGTCAGCGGGAGCGGGCAACTCCAGGGCTGCGGACGGAGGCAGATCCTGGCCATTCTGCCATCTGCGGAACGCCTCCTGAAACTGGAAACCGCGCCGCTGCCACCGTTCGATCTCCAAGTCGTAGCGGGCGGTGACGTTGTTGAGCCAATAGAGGCGATTCTCGGCGAGCCACGCCTGGCTATACTCGCTCTTCACGGCCGAGTAGGCGTCGCGCAGATCCTGGCAACGGCCGTTGCCGCCGCTGATCTCGTTCATCAGATTGTTTTGTGCCGAGGTTTGCGTCTTGTCGTGCTGCCGGGTCACAGCGAGCGCGTATGCCGCGGCGATTTCCTGGGCAAGCTCAAATTTGAGGCCGATGAGATCGAGGCGGCGCGCGCCCAGGTCCATGGCGGCAAGCGCATCGGGCTCGGCGAGGTTTGGATTGTCGCGGCGCGCCTGGTCAAGCAGCACGATGGCCTGTTCCGCGTGGAGACGCAAATCCCGCACCTGAGGCAGCAGCATTGCCGATACGCTCTGGCCCTGCGCGGTCCAGGGATCGAGCCAGAAGAGCGCATCGCCGGTCATGCCGGTGTTGGCGTTGGCGATGGCTTCCTGAGCGGCCATCAGCTCCTTTTCGGCTGAATTGACGTTACCGCTCGGGTCGAGATGAAAGACCGGGCCATAAGCATCCTGATAATCGGCGATGGAGCTCGGGCCGGGCTGCCACGCGGCTACCGCGCCAAAGAGCACGCCGTACCAATCCATGTTGAAGAGGCCCTCGCCATCGTCGTTCCAGACCGTGGTGAGCGCGCCGGTGGATCCCAGCCGCTGGCCGTCGCGAATGAAGCCCTGAATGTTCCAAAGCGCGGTCCGGGCAACGGGAAAGACCTCGTTCCAGTTGGAGTCGCCGGGAGCGACCCACGTTTCGATGCCGTTTTTTGCAAAGGGCTCGATGAGCTTGTCAAAGCTCGTCTGGTCCGAATAGTCCCAGGGCACGGCAATCATGTCCTTGGGCAGACCGGCGACCGCGCCGGGGTTGGCGTCGCCAATGTCGCCCCAGAAGAGCAGGCGGCGATTGAGCGGCGCCAGCTCGTCGTGAATCTGCTTGAGGAAGGCGACATAGACCGGGCCGTAGCCCTGCTGCGCGACAGCATCGTGCGTGCGGCCCGAACCCAGGTCCCAGGTTTCGTCGGCGCCGATGTGGATGAAGGGCGACGGAAATTCCGCTGCAATCTGCGTGAACCAATCCTTGATGAGCGGCAGTGTGTCCGGCTGGCCCGGCGCGAGCACGTAGCCGTGCGGCGTTTCCGCCACATCCTGTAAGAGCTCCCACTTGAGCACACCGTGCAGATGGCCGAAGGACTCCTGCTCGGGCACGATGGTGACGTGATACTGGCGGGCGTAGGCGACCAGTTCCGCGGCCTGTGCCGGAGTGAGTGAGCCGCCCGGAGGCGCTGCCAGCGGATGATCGGGATAAAGAAGCGTGTGCTCGAAATACGGCGAGTAGATATTGATCTTGAAGGAAGCGAAGACGCGAATCTGGTGCTTCTGAAAGTCGAGCGTGGGAAACGGGCCGCGGGAGAGATCGTCGTGGATGCCGCGGAATTTCATGACCGGCCAATCGCGCACCGTGCCGGTGGGAAGCACGCGGTCGCCGCGGCGACCTCCGGGCAGCGGCAGCAACTGTTTGAAGGTCTGCACGCCATAAAAGACGCCCGAGCCGGTTGTGCCCACAATGGTTGCTTCGCGCGGCTCGACGACCAGCACGTATCCTTCCGATTCCATGACCGGATCGAAGGAGAGTTTGTTTCGCGCCAGGATGGATTTCGCGGCGGCGGAACCGGTGCGGAGAAGCGTGACGCGATAGGGAGGTTGCGCGGCGTGGGATTCATCGCCGGCCGGCGGGATGCGCTTGATCGCCTCCTCCAAATCGCGCGCAGAAAATTCGTCTTCCGCTTCATGGCCGGGGACGGTGACGAGAATTCTGGCGGGCAGGCCGACGGCTTGCCCAAAATGCGCCTCGCGCGGCGCTGGAAGCAGCCGGACCGGCGTTTGCGCGGCCGCCAGAGCGGAACCGGCAAAAAGCGCGGCGAGGGCCACGCGCGGCAGAGAGAATGAAGTCAATCGAGAGAAATTCTGCATCTGCGACCGCCTTTGGCTCGATATCATCGAGTTCCAGTATGCGATGCGACCATTGTAGACTCCACCACAGTTTTCGAGAGATTGCGCGGGCGGTCGACGTCGACGCCGTGCTCAAGCGCCATGAAGTACGCGAAGAGCTGCAGCGGGACGACTTCGAGGATGGGGAGAAGATACTCGGAGACCGCCGGGACAGGGATGCAGTCGGTGACGAGCGAGGGAACTTGCTCGTCGCCGGCGTTGGCAAGGGCGATGGTGCACGCGCCCTGCGTTTTCATGCCGCCAAGCAGTTGCAGCGTTTTTTCGTAGCACAGGACGGAGGCCTCGAGCGCGCGATCGACGGTGGCGAGCACGACGAGAGGGACGCGGTCGCTGACTAGCGCGTTGGGACCGTGCTTGAGCTCGCCCGCCGGATAGCCCTCGGCATGAACGTACGAGGCTTCTTTCAATTTCAACGCGCCTTCGCGGGCGATGGCGTAGTGAATGCCCCGGCCAAGATAGAGGAAGGTTGCGGCGGACGAGTATTTGCGCGCGAGAGCAGCGGTTTGCTCGCGCCACGTGTCGAGCTGGGAGCCAAGCGTGGCGGGCAAAGCGAGGATTTCGCGGATGTGCGCATCAACTTCGGCGGGGCGCATCTGGCCGAGCCGCGCGCCCTCGTAGAGCGCCAGCAGGTAGAGCACAGCCAACTGGCAGGTGAAGCTCTTGGTGGCGGGGATGGCTTTTTCCGTGCCCGCGGCCAGCGGCATGGAGACGTCGGCTCCGATGGCCATGGTGGACGAGGCAGCGTTGGTGATGGCGAGGGTCTTGTGGCCCTGGCGGCGCGCCTCGGCGAGCGCGGCCAGCGTATCGCTGGTTTCACCGGACTGTGAGAGAACGAGAACGCTGGGATGGCGGAGGTCGATGAAACCAGGGCCGCCGCGGCAACTATATTCGCTCGCGTACTCGACATCGACAGCCAGGCCGCAAAGGTCTTCGAGGAGAATTTCGCCGTAGAGGCCGCTGTGGCGGCTGGAGCCGCTGGCGGCGATGAGAATTTCGCCGGCTTTGCTGGGCCAGTTCGCGAGAGCGGCGGCAACGTCCGGCTTGAGGCGCTCCTCGGCCAGATAGAGATCGAGCGTGCGCCGCAAAGCCTGGGGCTGCTCGTAGATCTCGCGCAACATCTCGTGCGGAAAGTTCGGCATATTGTTTGTTCCGGCGAATAGCGCAGCAGTAAAGAAAACGCTCCAGATCAATCATAGCCGCCGCAATCAAGCCCAGATGCAACGAGGGCGCGGCCATTTGGCTGCGCCCTCGAGGTGATTACAACCGGGTTGCGGTTACTTGCTGCCGCCCTGTGCGCCGAGCTTCTCTTCGAGCGCGGCCTGCGCGGCGGCGAGGCGCGCCGTGAGCAGGCGGAAGGGCGAGCAGGAGACGTAGTTGAGGTCGATCTTGTGGCAGAACTTGACGGACTCGGGATCGCCGCCATGCTCGCCGCAGATGCCGACCTTGAGCTTCGGACGTGTATTGCGTCCCTTGGCCACGGCCATCTTGACTAACTGCCCCACGCCCGTCTGATCGAGGGTGGCGAAGGGATCCTGCTTGAAGATGCCGAGCTTGAGATACGCGGGCAGGAAGTTGTTGATGTCGTC
>PMYE01000013.1 GCA_003171315.1 Acidobacteriaceae bacterium | reverse complement strand
CGGTCTACAGCAATTCCGAAAATGCTATACCCGTCGCGCCGTTGGCAACGCGCGGTTTCGACGAGAGAGCGTGTGGGCCTACCTTCCGGTAGGCCCGCTAGAGAGGCATTTATGGGAGGGTAACCAGAGGGGGTTTTGGGAAGAGGTTCCGAAGAACCCTCAAGAGAGAGTTGTAGCCTTTCTTTGGTGGGACATATGGGGAAGCCTCTGCTAATTACTTACATAGATGCACAAATCTGGGGAAGGTTGCAAGCTTTTTGTTGAAAAAGAGTGTGACCGGGGGGCGGAAATCCCTTCGCGCGGGTGTCTTTTTACCTGTCTGGCACCCTTTGCAGCCCAAAATGGGCATTTTTATTGCAACAACAGGCCCAAATTGGGCACTCTTTAGACTGTGAAAAGGCCGCTACTTTTCGTCCTTATCGTTCTTGGAATCGCGGCGATGGGGTATTTCTTCTATGCGTATCGCGCCGACCTTGGGCTGACCGGCTTCCACGCCGGCCGGCAAAACCCTGGCGCGGAACAGGCGAACCCCGGCCTGCGCCCAGCGCAGATCGTTTGGCAGACCGTCGACCGGACTCCGGACGGCTTCAAAGTGCAGATGCCGGCTGGCGCGAGCGAGGCGCAGATCCCGGCGTATACCGGGCAGGGCGTCGCGGAGCAGGTGAACATGATCCAAGCCTCCGTGGATCCCGAAACCACCTATGCCGTGGCCTGGGCCGACAACCCGCCGGTGGAACAAGCTGCTGGAGAAGATATAGAAAAGACACTGGATCTGGCCAGGAACGGCGCTTTGGGTCGCACCCAGACCACGCTCATCAGCGAGTCCCTGAGCAACCGCGGCGGCTACCCCGCGCACGACTTTTCCGGGCGCAACGCGGGCGGAGGCATTCTCGATGCGCGCCTCATTCTGGCCGGAACCCGCTTGTACATGCTGATTGCAGCCTTCCCTGCCGCCAGCGCCCGCCGCGACGAGGACGTGAACCACTTCTTCGACTCGTTCAGCCTGACCGCGGCCGCACGCGCCGACTGAGCGCCCGGGTGAGCCCGCGCGCGCAAGCCATGAAGAAACAAAAAGCCGGCCCGCAGGATGGTTTTGTCGATGATTGCGCACTGTTTTTCTGTCTACTGCTTTGGCCGCGCGCCCTTCTCAACAAAGTGGGTGATGAGGCTGACGGGCAGGAAACGGACCAGAAATGCCGTAAGCCTGCCGCTTCGCTTGGGAACGATGGTGCGCTGCCCGCGCGCCAGCGCGGCAATGGCGAGCCGCGCGACTTCAGACGCCGCTTGCAGGTTGCGGCTCCGAAAAACGCCGGCGTGGGCTACCTCGAAGAATTCGCTCTCCGTGGTTCCAGGGCAGAGCGCGGTCACTTTCACACCGAATCGCGCCACCTCCGCGGCCAGCCCCAACGCAAAGAACCGATCGAAGGCCTTGGTGGCCGCATACGTGGAAAGATACGGAACCGGCTGAAAGCTTGCCGTGGAGGAGACGACAAGCACCCATCCCCGCCGCCGCTCCACCATGCGCGGCAGGAACAGCCGCGACAGCCCGACAACAGCTTCGCAGTTGACGCGCACCTGGCTCAGTTCCTGCCCGGCGTCATTGGTGCAGAAGGCTCCGTACTGGCCCAGGCCGGCGTTGTTGATGAGGATGTCAACCGTCAGTCCAGCGCCCTCGGTGGCGCCGTAGATTTGCTGTGGCGCGGCGGGGTCGTTCAGGTCCGCCGCCACAATCCGCGTCTCGGTCCCTTTGGCGCCGAGTTCGCCGGCGAGCGCCTCCAGCCGCTCGCGCCGCCGCGCGGTCAGGATCAGCCTGGCGCCGCGGCTTGCCAGCTCGCGAGCCAGCGCCGCGCCAATCCCGGAACTGGCCCCGGTGACCAGCGCCCATTTGCAGCGAAAATCTTCGAGAGCCGGCATCGCTCAACCAGAATAGCGGATGCTGCGAGTCTTACTTCGCTGGAGCGGCTGGCGCGTGCGGCTGCGACTTTGAGAAGGAGCGAATATAGATGACAAGGTTCCAGACTTCGGTGTCGGTGGCGCGGCCCGAGGACTCAGGCGGCATCTTATCTTTGCCATTGCGGATGACGTTAAACAGCTCCCAGTCTTGTCTGTCGGCCAGAGTCTTGGGGTCGGTCCAATCGTCAAGCGTAAGCTCCATACCGCTGGCCAGATCGGTCTTGCCGTTTCCGTTGTCTCCATGGCACATGGCGCAGTCGATCTGATACAGGCTTTTGGCCTTCGCCTGCGATTCGGCGGTGGGCTTCACGGGATTCTTCACCGGCGCGGCCTGTGCAGGCGCGACGGCCGGCGCAGGCGCCAACGCGGGCGCCGGCGAAGCTGTCTGCGAACCGCGGCCTTGCGAGGGCAACAACGCGATGGCGAGCAGGATAGATGCAAAAAAGACCGGAACCAGCTTCAACATCATAGCCTCCTGGAGCAGATGTCAGTCAGCGGGCATCTTTCAACTCAATCGAAAATCTGTGAGGAATTATAGGCCGAATAGGAGGAAGGCGGTATGTGATTCTTCACAAAGCCGGAGCGCGTTTTCGCCGCAACCCGAAGGGCTGGGGCCGATTTTCCCGGTTTCGTTGTCGTTCGTCGCTAGCAGACGCCCGGTAT
>PMYE01000063.1 GCA_003171315.1 Acidobacteriaceae bacterium | reverse complement strand
CTATTTCAACAAGTTCCTAGAAGGTACCGGAGACCTTTGTACTCGCAAATGCGGCCGAAGAAAAGCACTCGAAATACGCCGTCATTGGGTTTTGTGAATCCCTTTTCATCTGCCACTTCGCGGTAACGCCTTAAAGGTGCGAGAGGGAGAACGAAACATCTCTCTGAGTTAATCGGCCAGATACTAGTCGCTTGTTGGCGCAGTTCGTCCCCATGAACAAGGATCGCATCAGAGCAGGTCACTACACGATTCGAGAGAATGCGGGCTACGCGGGCCATCCTAAGATCTCCTGGATGAAGGCGAACGTCGTGAACGGTTGTCAGAATGGCTGTCCTGCGGAGCATGGGGAAAAGAAGATTTGTCCAGATGTAATTATCCATTAGGACGTGAACCACGTCTGGTTTCCACCGCCGAATCTGCCGCGCCAAGCGGGTCATGAATAACGTGCTTCTCAACAACTGCCGCTGTCGCGGCCACGGTAGCCACCTAACCTCCAGCCGATCGCTAGTCGGCGGGTAACTCTGCGATTGATACTTGTCAGGAATGCACAGCAAGACGTCTGCTTGCTCCGCGATGGTCTGGGCAAACTCGACAGCGTAATCCGGAATGTCAGGCGCAATTAGTGCAACTCTCATCTGAATCCGCCAAGGCGCTAATGTGCGCAAAGAGTACTCACGCCCCTGTAAGCAACTTCATTGTGTCTGGATTGCGGAGCGGTTTCGACCTTGACACTCTGACTGCACAATCCGCAACCGAAGAGCAACACGTTGAAAACAAGCCATTCAATTATCTGATTCTGACCGAGTGTTTCAGTGGTCAAGCCAGCGGTAACCGTTCCGACAATGAACATTGTTGAGAACCAGCCAAGCAAGCCAAATCCGTTGCTGCAACACCGGGCACCTCGATAGATTGCGAGTAAAATCATAACGGCCATGACGAGTAAACCAGCGCAGCCCAAATCCAAAGCCACCTCGAGGAATGCGTTATGTGCTCCTGGCACTTCGATGCCAGCCACGGCATCGACGCTAGCGGTCGCAGCGTCGTCTGGCTGGAACATCGCGCGGTATCCCCAGCCCAAGACGGGCCGTTCCTTAACAAGCCCTAGGATTGAAGGCCAAAAATTCGCGCGGCCAGTCAGAGTAGGATCTTTCCCGATAACCGCCAGGACCGACCGCGAATCTGGGAACACGATCAAAGATCCCACAAGAAGCGCACAAGCGAGCGTGATTCCTGCGCTTACACCGCGCCACCCGCTTTGCTTCCATAACAGATAAGCACCGGTTCCAGCTGTATAAGCCAGCGCGATGAGAAATTGAGTCATCGATCGAGAGAGCAAAAGAAGTGCGCCATATGCGATAAGCAAGCAATAGCGCCACCACTCTTTTCGAGCAGAGCTAACCAGAATGTAGAGCTCGACAAATATCGCGACTGTCATGACGGCTCCCAATAGCTGCTTCGTGTCGAAGACTCCCTGCCAACACCCCTCGAGACCCTGCAGTTGCATGATTCCATACTGTGGAAACATCGCCACAAACAGGAATGATCCAAGCGCTGAAATTGCGAAACTGTTCGATAGCACCTTCATGGAACCGGTGACTCCGAACCGGAGTGGCAACAGAGCGGCAACAATGATGGTCAAGACATATCCAACACCACGGCGAATTGTGATATTCGGATGGATTGACCAGAACGCCGACAGCAATACGAGGCAGGTATATAACACGGACCAGACGTTTGCTCTACCCAAATATGTGAGTGACCGAAGCCGCCGGAGCGATATCCAGCCAATCAGTACTAGGCTTAGAGCTACACCAATCGTGTTGAAGATGTTCTCTACTCCGCGTACATCGCCAAGGCTTTCACCATTCACAATCAGCGGTATCGACACGAACGCGTTTTGCTGAACCAGCAATACGAATATAAAGATCATTCGCTCGAGCCTGCGTTGAGCCTTCGAATCTGATTGGGCGAACTGAGCCATAACTTTCCTCAATATCCTTCGCTCTGCATTTCCCATCCCGAACCCTTCGGGGCGGGCGGTCTCAGTGCTTCATGCTTCAGGAAGTCTTGCCTTAGGAGTCTGCGTCCAAACATCCGGCCCGGCTCTTCGATTAAAGGATGAGTCTACAAGAAGAGCAGCAACGCCACGTAATCCGTCGAGGGCGCGAAATCGAGGTGTTTGTTGTAGTGTTGGAGTGGTCATAGAGAGACTTCGGTAATGCGCATCGTTGGAGATGATGAAGCGTTTGAACTGTGTGCCGGGCGTCGCTCGGCGCTTGATGCTTATCGCTTGGTCGAAGTTAGGCGATTCCGTGAACCCTGCACCAGTCCACGGATTGGCGAACACCTTCCTCAATTGAGATTGAAGGGCTTAGTCCGAGAATCGCCGTGGCGCGCTCGGCCGAATAGTGGACCTTTCGCGATAGGAGAGCGAGCTCAGCTGGCGACGGATAGAGTGCAGTGACTTCTTGGGCGCTGCTCATTGCGGATCTCGCTTTCCCATTAGACCGGCGATAAATCGAGCGCACCAGCTTGAAGCCGCTACCCATTCTCAGTATTTGGGCCGCAAACGCCATCCCTCGGAACCGCAGAGCATTCGGCGTTGCGCGGTTGGGGATGCTAAGAGCATCGCCCAGACGCTCAATGTACTCATTCCAAGTGATCACGTCGGGCCCATTCACGTTTAACACTTGCGTTCCCGCCACATTATCGATACTTGCTGCGGCAATCACTATTTTGGCAAGATCGCGTGCGTGTATAAGGTTGCAGATTCCATTTCCAAGCCGCCCGAGCGTCCGCCACCGGCCTATTAGGATTCTTCTTACATAGCGGGTCGTCCAGGCATCAGAAAAGGGACCGTAAATAATGCTTGGGCGGAGTATATATAGTTGCGTGGTTGATTGCGAAGCTGCCGCAATCAGGCGCCTTTCTGTTTCCACCTTGCTTCGGCCATATTCATCCAGCGGCAACTGGGGCATGTCCTCACTTACCTCGCCGTTGCGGTCTCCATACACAGCCGCTGAGCTGAGTTGAATGAAGCGCCGTACGCCCGCTTTATCGCAGGCGAGATAAAGGTCGGCGGCCAATTCCGGCTCGCGCACTGGCGGCGGCATCGATGCGTTGACTACAGCATCAGCCCCTTCAAGTAGCGGCGAAAGTGCAGCTTTATCCTCGAGATCAATCTGCCTGATTTCAATGTCGCGCCTGGCAAGTCGAACCGCGGATGCCCACTTTCGAATACAAGCAAGCTGCTCGATGCCACTTCGCTGGTAGAGTTCTTCGCAAACTGTGCCGCCAAGGAAACCCCCGGCGCCAAATACGACTATGCGCATTGCAACTCCTCTAAACGTAGCCGGGCGTCGCAGGATATCGACCTGCGGACCGATATATCTCATCGAGAATGTCGATGACGGGCATAGAAGATGCTGGATCGCAGACGGGCGGCTCACGCCTTTCGCTTGCAGCCAAAAAGTTCAGAAGCAACCGTTCAGCAGTAGTCTGATCGTTCCGATTAACTGGCCTTATTGGGACGGCTTCAGTGCGACCGGAAGCCGAATTCACGAGATAGGTTGTAGCATCATATACGTTGAATGACACTTCAACGCGTTCAAATTTCATTCGCGCAATATTGTCCTGCTTGTAGTAACGGCTAAGTCGAATTGAAACCGGCGACCCATTGGCTTCAAGTTCTACCTCAGCTAACCCCTCCGGACCGTCAAAACCGTCATGGATTGCGGACACAAACTTCCATTTCGGCTCCAACACGTAATGGTAGAAGTCGATAACGTGTACACCAAAATCCATAATCACTCCGGTTCGCTGAGCACTACGTGCAAAACCGGCCCCGGACTCGAAGGGCCACAGCAGTTTTGTGCCTTCTCGATGGACGATCGACATCAAGGGCCCGAAATCTCCAGCCTCGATTTGCTGACGGATAGCGCGCGCAATTGGGAAGAGGCGGCGAGTCTGATTGATTGCGATAACGCGACTTTTTCCCGCAGCAGCCTCCACCAATCGGCGCCCTTCACTCGGGCAGATTACAAATGGTTTTTCGATTAGCACGTCAGCTCCGCGTGACAGAGCCTCATACGCAATTGGGAAATGCAATGAATTCGGAGTTGCGATGATCGCCAACTGGATGTCGTCATCGACATCCGCCAGTAGAGCTGCCTTGTTTCCAGGCACGATCGACGCTGCCGATGAACGTGTTCGATCGGCTGGATCGACAAACCAGACACTTCCAAAGAGGGCCCTGTGCTTTGCGATAGCCGGCAAATAGAAGTTCTGCGCAATCGCGCCGCAACCAATTAGTGCTAAATTGCGAGCCACGGAGTTTAGAATCCTTTCATCATACACGTCAGTTCGTGTTGCGAATCGAGTTAATGGAGTCCGCTAGTTAGGAGTTATGCGATCGATTCGTTTATTGTCTCTGCTGGACTAAGAGTCCCCGCCTTTGATGGGTCAGAGGGTACCTGAAGAGCACTTTTATCGGGGGAACTTCGATCGTATTTGTTTAGCGTGTTGATTCGGCCTCAAGAAAGGCACTTGTTGCGATTTTGCTGACCGGTAGTCTGACGCATGGAGTCTCTGGTAGAGGAAAACGCTCGCCTACGGCAGGAAGTGTCGGAGTTGAAGTCCACCATCGAGCGATTGGAGCGCCGGGTGCAGGAGTTACTACGCGCTCTGGAAGAAGCGCAACGGGCGGGGAAACGTCAGGCGGCGCCGTTCTCGCGGCGCGCACCAAAGGCCCATCCCGCCACGCCGGGGCGGAAAGCAGGGGCCGGGTATGGCCGCCGTTGTCGCCGTCCGATTCCCCCCACGATTGAGCAAACGTTGGAAGCTGAACTGCCGGGATGTTGTCTGCGCTGCGGCGGCGAACTGGAAGAGATCAAGATCGAGAGGCAGTATCAGACTGAGATACCACAGCCCCAGGTGGAACGGATCGAATTCCGTATTCATGTAGGCCGGTGCAGGCGTTGCGGCGAGCGGGTACAGGGCCGGCATCCGCTCCAGACCTCGGATGCGGTGGGCAGCGCGGCGTCGCAACTGGGTGCGCGGGCGGTGGCGCTGGCCACGGAATTGAACAAGGGATTGGGTCTTTCGCATGGCAAGACGGCGGCGGTGCTGGAGACGGCCTTCGGGCTGCAGGTAAGTCGCGGCGGCCTGGCGCAAGCCTTCCAGCGGGTGGCGCGGAAGGCGGAACCCACTTATGAAGAGTTGGTACAACAGATTCGCGGCTCGCCCAGCGTGACGCCGGACGAAACCGGCTGGAAGGTGGGCGGACGGCTGTGGTGGATGTGGGCCTTCAGCAGTGACAAGCTGACGGTGTATTCCATTCAGCCGGGGCGCGGATACGGGCAGGCGGCGGCGATTCTGGGGGCCGACTTTGACGGGTTTCTGGTGCGGGATGGATGGGCCGTCTACCGGCGCTTTACTCAAGCTGTGCACCAAACGTGTGTGGGGCATCTGCTCCGCCGCTGTCGGGAAATGATGGAAGTGGCCCGGTCGGGAGAAGCGAAGTTGCCGCGCACGGTAAAAGAAATTCTGCAAGCGAGCCTGGAGTTGCGGGACCGCCGGGACCGGAACCAGATCGGGGAGCAAGGGTTGGCCGTTGCCCGCGGAAAGCTGGAAGCGCGTCTGGACCGCACCCTGAGCCGCAACTATCGTTCGCCCATCAATCGACGCTTGGCCAACCATCTGCAGAGGGAACGGAATGCAATCTTTACCTTCCTATCGTGCCCGGGGTTGGAAGCGACAAACTATAGGGCCGAGCAAGCTATTCGTCCCATGGTTGTCACGCGCAAGGTCTGGGGCGGCAATCGCACTGCGCAGGGCGCGCACACACAGAGCGTGTTGGTCAGCATCCTACAGACCTGCCGCCAGCAGTTCCGGCCCGCGACCCCCTTCCTGGAACGACTGCTCCATCTGCCCAAGCCCCAAACCCTCGAGTTGATTCCCCCCACTCCCCGCTAAACAAATACCTTCGATCAAGGATTGGCTTTGTTCCTGAATGTGCTATCGAATCGTATTGTCCTGCGGCTAGAGATTCCGGTAGAGCCAGTCCGGGATCGCGAATGAGCGGTCGTGTAGCACGGTTCCCAAGAGCCGAACGCCGGCTGCATCGAGGGATTCCTTTGCTTTTCGCGCAGTGAGCCGACGCGTGCTATTGGCCTCAATGACAAGGATGGCAGCATCGGCAACCAGACCCAATAATTGGGCATCACCGCAAACGCTTGTTCCCGGGGCATCGATCAACATGTACTCAAACTCGTCGCGCAGTTGCGCAAGGCGCTCCTTGAGCTGAACCGGTGGTAGGAGTACTCGGCAATTGTCGGCCAGAATGTTTGGTCCGGCCAACCAGAGGTTGCTGCCAATCTTCACACATTGATCGCGCAAAGGAGCAGATGGGCCGGAGACAGGGGTCGTCCCATCGACGCCAAACATACGCGACAGGCGCGGCGAACGCACATTGGCGTCGACCAGGCAAACAGGCCGCGAACTGTTGGCGGCAAGAGTCCGTCCTGCCATGGCGCAGACAGAACTGCTGCCATTTTCCTCATCAACGCCGCAGAGAACGACCTGCCGTGGCGCACTTCCGTTGGCAGACAGGAATATGCGCTGGATAAGGCGCAACATCTCCTCCCCGCCGCCACTGCTAGCATGGCTTGACAGAATGGGGACAACATTCATCGCTGCAGCATGATCGGTCGTATCCGGCCTGGGTTTATCTGTAACGCCCGCTTCAAGCTCAAGCTGCGTCATTAATTCGAAGTTACGGCTCATGGAACCTTCCTCACGCTGGCTGGAGGCGTCGCATTCGATGCCATTCGCACCGAAGGCGGCCCTGGAAGCCAGATCTTTTGTCCTGTCTCAATATGGTCTGGATCGGTCAACTTCGGATTGAGCGCCTGGATTTGATGCAGGCGATGTAGGTCGAAGCCTCCCAGGTATTGCTCGGAGATATCTTGAAGTGTTTGATCAGGTTCGACCGTGATTGCAAATGGTGCACTGTTTGGAGCAGTATCAGTGGCCCTCGTCTCTCCGGTGTCTGTCGCAGCTGGCGCAGGGACTGACGCCGTCGGAACCTTCAGGTCCAAGGCGCGGTCGTCGGCCTCCGCGTGTGACCAGGGGACCCAAGATCCGGTGAGCCATACTACGCCCAGCGCACACAGGACGAGGAGCACAGCTGCTGCTGGAATCCAGAACCTCAACAGTCGTTTAGGCCGCTTGCGTCGTTTGGGCTCACCAGGCTCCTCAGCCTCAACGTTGTCGGCGCCCGCGATGGGTTCTCTTGATTGCGGAATCAATTGCAGATCGGCTATTACTTCGGACACCATGCTCTCGTTCACCTGTTTACTCTTCAGGGCGCAGCACAGTGACAGCGCGTTAAAGCACAGGTTATTGATGGTCCGGGGAATGCCCTCGCTGGCCTTCGCGATCAGTTCGAGCGCATTTTTCGTAAACAGCGGCTCGCCGTCATAGCCCGCTTGTTTCAGCCGGTAGTCGACGTAGGCAAATGTCTCGTCCATCGAAAGCGGTACAAGACGGCAGACGGTCGAAATACGCTGGCGGAGTTGTACCAGGGAAGCCTGCAGCAGCTTATCGGATAGCTGCGGCTGTCCTGAGAGGACTATTTGCATTAGCTTGCCCGTCGACGTTTCGAAGTTGGTGAGGAGACGAACTCTTTCCAGAACGGCATCCGACAGGTTCTGCGCCTCATCGATCACGACCACAAATTTCCGCCCCGCCCGATTCTCTTTGACCAGAGCCCCGGTCAATTGCTCATGCATCTCGGAGCTGCTCTGTCCGGGAGTGATGCCGATGTCGCGCAAGATGTAGCCGACAAAGTCCCGCGGTTCGCACTCGGCATCGACATCGAAGAGAAATACGGTGCGAGCGGACTCGCGAATGTCATTAAGAAAGCGAAACAACAGCGTTGTCTTCCCCATTCCTGGGGGTGCAATCATGGCAGTAAAGCCACGATTGCTCAAGAAGCCAAACTCCAGCGATGCCAGTGCCTCCCGATGCGTTTGGCTGGGATACTGGTATCGTAAATCGGGGGTGGTCCCGAATGGTTCTTGCTGAAAACCGAAGTATTGCAACAGCATGGCGCTACTCTCCACCCTTTGGCAGTGCAGCGAGCACCGGAGTGCCCAGGTAGCCAGCCAACTCATCCGGCGTGCGGAACGTTGGATCCATAAAATCGAGTACGAACGCCGTGGAAAGACTGAAGGCTCCGGCCAGGAGCAATGTGAGGAGGGCAATGCTCATCGGGGACCGTTTAGGAAGTGCGGGAACGACTGGTTGCTCAGCCAGCGAGACATTCAAGATGCCGCGCTGGTCAAGGGCGTCACTGATGCGCGCTTCTTCGCGCTTTTGCGTGTACAGGAGATAATTTGCTTCTTGTGTCTTGGCAGCCTGAAGGAGGTTGTCTTGTGCGATTTCGTTTTGGCCGAGGCGTTGAGCCTGTTCGTGGTAGTTCGCGGCAATGGCAGCTGCTGCAGCCGCGCGTGCCTTCAAACCGCTGAGATCTGCCTGAGCCTTCGTAAGCTCAGCCTGGACCCACTGATAATCGGGGTTCTGGTCGGAGGATTCATCGCGAATCGGTTTGCTTTCTTCCGCACTGATGGCAGCGTTTGCATCTGCGATCTGCTGGTCGACCTCCTGAACCAATCGATAAGTGGGCTCGTACTTGGTCAGCAGGTCGGTTCTCTTGAGCTCCAGATTTAGCAGGGTCGATTTCAACTGTTCAAGGAGCTGTGGGTTATCAGAGCTACGCACCACGGTCGTCATTCTTGGCTTGATGGACTGCAGTTCAGTCTGGAGAGCACGGATACGCTGTTGAGTCTCAAGCAAGGTCGTCTGGGCCTGGCGCGCAGTAGAGTCGAAAGCGTCCGCTTGCTGCAGCGCAGAGTCGCGCTCGAGTTCGGCGGAGACGACGCCGGTTCCCTTGGTAAAGTCCGTCAGCTTTTCTTGCGCCTGATTTAGTCCCTGCTGGTATCGCTCCGTTTGTTGGTCGAAGAACTTAAACTCGCCAGATGGATGATGCACTTCGAGGTGCTTTTCCATGTATGCCGCTGCCAGTGCCTTGAGGACTTCTTCCGCCATTTGCGGATCGCGAGCTTCGTAACTTACCGAGATTACATTTGTCTTGCGAATGGGCTCAATCTTCAGATCCTTGCCTAATCTGCGCACTGCCTTCGCGATCCTTACCTCACTGCCACTGTCGGCGGACGAACCAGATTGTCCAGCCAGCCCCGTGGTCAAAACGACTTTGCGCAGCAGATCATCACTGTTAAGCAACTCGACTTCGGAGTTGAGATCTTCCTCGCTGACTTGGTCATTGCTGAACTGATCGGGTGCGTTGGCCGATGGGGTTACCATCGCGTCCGAGCGCTGGCGCAAAGCCAGGATCTTCATCTGTGCCTCATACTTCGGAATCCACACACAGGACGCGGCCACTGCGATCACTACAAGTACAAATGCGGCCAACATTGCCCAGCGCTCGCGAAACAGCACAGCTACGATGTCTCGAAGGGTTGGCAACGGTTGCCGAGTGTATCGCTCGATCGCTAGTTCGTCGTTCCTCATAATTGCTAGTTCTTCAGGTCTCATGTTTGTTCCTTGTCTCAATACATCGCCGGGTTATAGTACGCGCCCATGCTTGAGGTCGGTAAGAAGGGACGAATCTTCGACAATTCGTTCTGCGGAACGTACAGCATGTCCCCGGGTTGCAGTTGAACGTCTTCGGACAGATTGCGCGTGGCAAGCAACTTCTTCACGTTAAGGAGCTTCGCCTCATAGCCACCACCCCGCAATGGCCGAAACAACACCACCTGCGAATGCTTGGCCTTGTCGTTAAAGCCGCCTGCGATTGCAACCGCCTCTGTGACCGTAAGGTCACTGCGAAGGTCGTACTTGCCCGGCTTGGCCACTTGGCCGGCTGCGATGAAGTAGGGCTTCTCGAAGTCCTTTAGGAACTTGTTGAAATTCTCC
>PMYE01000197.1 GCA_003171315.1 Acidobacteriaceae bacterium | reverse complement strand
GGATTTCCATTTTGCTTTCCCGGCGGCGAGCCAGTATACCGCCAGTTGCCGCTGCCGCGATCTCTTTCTGAATTCGTTCCAGAGCCATAGAACCGGACGCGCCCGGCAGGGATGCGAAGCTAATTTGGACGACGGAGGGGAGTTGAGGAAGGGGTATCTGAGAGATCGCTTCGAAAGGGGAAAATCTCGGTTCTTTGGCCCCGGAGGCAGCCCAGCCGGGCACGCCAGGAGCTTTGGGACGGCAACAGATGCAAAAAAGATCGTGGGCCGAGGCCGACGGGGGTATACTGGTTCGCAGCCGAAAGGCAAAACGGGGATTCCGGCTCAAAACCCATACAAACCAATCGAGGCGCGTGGGCTTCAAATGTTGCCGGCCGGATGCCGTTGCCGTTGGACCCTCATCCCCTTTTCGTTCGTGGTGGCGCAAAAGGGGCCATCGCGGCGGCGGTGGTATTCTCTGCGGTTCTTGCAGGTTGAGGAATTCTCTGCAAGTGAATGATTGTAAACTGGTTGCTGAAGCAGTTTGGCGATAGGTACCAGCTTTCCGCGAACTTTTCTTCAAGCAGCGGTTACTTACCACAGCGGACGGAATACTGAGCCGCTTCACACTCGACTTGGAGGTAAAATGCTTTCTCGATCGTTTCTTCTCTCTGCCTGCTTGACCATTTCAACTACCGGAATATTTGCCACTTCACTCGCCGCTCAAGAAGCCACCCCCCCACCCCCATGCCGGAGGTGCAGTATCCAGTAGAGGACGTAGGGCTGGATACTCTGGACGCACGGCAAGAAGCACAACTCAAAACGGTCAACCAGTTCAATGTGTTTTACCATTTTCATTTCAAAGACGAGTTGAAGGAGAGCGGAATCACGTTCCGTCCAGGTATAACGACCTATGGCAAGCAACACTATATGAAAGTCCACTACGACCATGGCTCGGGTATCGCCGTGGCGGATGTCACCGGGGACGGGCTGTACGGCATCTACTTTGTGAATCAAGTCGGCGGAAATGAGCTCTGGAAGAATCTGGGCAATGGAAAGTTCAAAAACATTACGGACGAGGCCGGCGTCGGCTTGAAAGGCCGCATCAGCGTTGCCGCGGCGTTTGCGGATGTCAACAACTCGGGTCATCAGGATCTCTTCGTGACGACCGTCAATGAAGGTAATGTGCTCTTCAAGAATGACGGCCACGGCCATTTCACAGACATTACTCAGGAAGCTGGCCTCGGCCAGATCGCGCATTCTTCCGGGGCCTTGTTCTTCGATTACGATAAGGATGGCCTGGTTGACCTGCTGGTGTGCAACGTCGGGGTGTATACCACCAATGAGAAAGATGCGGACGGGGCATACGTCGGCCTTCCCGACGCATTCTACGGCCATCTGCATCCGGAACGCTTCGAGCACCCGGTTCTTTACAAGAACATGGGCAATTACAAGTTCAAGGACGTGACTGCGGAGGTGGGGCTGAATCCCCACGGCTGGTGCGGGGATGTCGACGTTGCCGATTTGAAAGGCGATGGCTACCCGGGAATTTATTTCCTGAACATGCAGGGAGCGGACCAGTATTACGAGAACGAAGGAGGCAAGAAATTCGTCGATAAGACTGCCGAGTATTTTCCCAAGTCGCCGTGGGGCGCGATGGGCGTTAAGTTTTTTGACTTCAATAACACTGGCCGATTGAGTCTGATGGTGACTGACATGCACTCCGACATGATGGGGGATATAAGTCCGAGTCAGGAGAAGTTAAAAGTCACGACTCCGTGGGGGGGGACATGCTGGGCGGCCCGGCCAGCAAGTATATGTTCGGCAATGCCTTCTACGAAAATCTCGGCGGAGGCAAGTTCGAGGAGATTTCCGACAAGATCGGCGTTGAAAACCTTTGGCCTTGGGGAGTTAGCGTTGCCGATATCAACGCGGACGGATGGCAAGATATATTCATTTCATCCGGCATGACTTATCCATTCCGCTATGGGATCAATTCGATGCTGCTGAATAACCGAGGCAAGAAATTCCTCGATTCCGAGTTTCTTCTCGGCATTGAGCCTCGCAAGGAGCCTTATACACCCTGGTTTGTCGTTGATTGCACTGACACGAGCAAGTTAGTCGACGAGTTCAAGACTTTCTGTGAAGGATATCACCAGCCAGTGATGCTGACCGCTCCGCGTTCAAGCCGGTCTTCGGTCATCTTCGATCTGAATAACGACGGCGCCCTGGATATTGTCACCAACGATTTCAACTCCGTGCCGATGGTTCTGATCAGCGACCTGGCCCAGGTGAAGAAGATCCATTGGCTCAAGGTAGTGCTCGTCGGCACAAAGTCCAACCGCAACGGCCTGGGCGCATGGGTCCGGCTGCAAGCGAACGGCATGACCCAGACAAGGTACGTCGATGGCAAATCCGGCTATTTGTCGCAGAGTGTCCTGCCGCTCTACTTCGGCCTCGGCGATGCGCCAAAAATAGATCGGGTCGAGGTGAATTGGCCATCGGGCCGTAAACAGGTCCTGACTAGTGGACTGCTCGAGAACCAGACGCTGACGATTACCGAGCCGGCGGAGTGATCAACCCTGGGATCGCATAGGGGCGGCTGGGGGAGCGGTGTTTCCGCAGGAAATGTCGATGTGGCATTTCCTGTGCCGCGCGTGCCTGAATTGGCCTGCCCCGTTTTTCTCATCCGGCCATATCTGGAGTTTCCCGGTTTTGGTTTGAAAACGAGTATAGCCCGCCGTCGTCGTAGTCGGGGCTGTGGAGATGTGGGAAGCGCTGTTTGCTTTCCACATCTCCATAGCCCTGTGATGCCGCGAACTCCCGCGGCGTCTTGTAAGCCAATGAGCTGTGCGGGCGTTCGCAGTTGTACTCCTGGCGCTAGCCCGGTTGCATCGACAGCTACCGTGGCAGGACCCTTCGGCAAGCTCAGGGCAGGCTTTCTCCACCTCCCAGGCATCCGCCGCACAGTATAGCTCTGCTCGGGAAATGGTAAATCAAAAGAATGGTAGTATATAGAACAAGTGGATGTAAGGCTTTGTCTACCTTTAGCTTCTGGAGCCACGAGTGATCGGTAAATCTGGTTTGGGGAAGACAGCGCGCACGCCAAGCCGGCTGAACGTCGCTAAGGAATCGTTATACAACCGAGCCTACCAACAGATTCACGATGAAATTCTCAGGGGAGAGTTGTCGATAGGAGACGTCCTGTCGCGGAGGAGGCTCGCCAAGCGGCTTAACATGAGCTTCTTGCCCATCACCGAGGCTCTCAAATGCCTGGAGGCGGAGGGGCTGGTTGAATGTCGCCCCCGGATTGGAACGCGGGTACGCATACCCAGTGAACAAGACATTCGCGACAGTAATCTCATTCGCGAGGCTTTGGAATCGCAGGCCGCAAGGCTGTGCGCGCAGAACATCACTGACGAGGAGAGAAAGCAGCTTCGCACCAGCGCCCAGCGTCTGGATGAACTGCATAAGAAGTGCTCGCTGGAACCGGAGGACTCGCGATTCCTGTTCTCTGAACACACTCAACATATGCAATTTCATATGCGAATTGCGGAACTGGCTTGCTGCCCAGGGCTGCGCCGTGCCATCGAGAAAGAGAATGTGCTGATCTTCAACTGGCTCTATGATATGGCCGCTAACCGGCGTACCCAGCCGGAGGAATTCCACTCGACCTTAGCTGAAGCGTTGTGCAGCGGAGATCCGCTGGTCGCCGACACTGCCATGCGAGCGCACGTCCGGTATGGCCTCGACCAGGTGTTGGAGCGTCTCGCGCACTACGATAATGGGGGCTCCTGGCGGCTGAAGAGCAAGATTCCTAAGGAAAACGGCAGGAAGCCGGGGAATGCCTTTGGCAGTCAGGGCGCGTAATCTCAATGTGCGGAGTAAACGTAAATTCCGCCGCATTTCTGCAAGCGAAATGTGGGGCCGGCAGGTTGGTCTGAGCAAGCGGCAGTTTGGGCCGCGTACGGAATCGGTCTGAGCCGGTTGCGCATGCAAGCCCGGGAAGCACGCCGGTACGAATCCGAAGACGCGCTTCAGGATGCGGTAAGGGTGCTCGATCTTGGCCCGCACCTTGGCCCGGACCCGGTTTTTTCGCCGCTCAAACTCGTCCACCATCGTGCCTGCGCCGATGCGACGGCTATCCAGATAGAGGTTGACCGCGTCCGGCATCGCGCCGCGCGGTTCGTGCCGTTCCGGCAGATGGTGAAAGTTCGGGATGGCCGTCTCGTCCGGAGCCGAGCGCGGTAGCCTCGCGCAAATTTCTGATATATCATATATTCGGCTGCGGTCAATGAAAACTATGATCCTGGATCGAAGTCTGACCAAGAGCCAGCCAGGCTCTTTTTCATTGGACTGCTGCCCAAGCTACAAGGAGAATCCATGAAGGCGCTCGTTCTCTCTGAATACAAGCGGCTTGACCTCGTCGATATGGCGAAACCCAAACCCGGTGAAGATGACCTGCTCATCCGCGTTCAGGCGTGCGGTATCTGCGGGAGCGATGTGCATGGATACGATGGAAGTACCGGACGGCGTCTTCCCCCCATCGTCATGGGACATGAAGCCGCTGGAATCGTCGAGGCTGTCGGCGGCGCGGTGACTGGTTTCCAGCCCGGCGACCGCGTCACGTTTGACTCGACCGTTTTCTGCGGCAAGTGCTTCTACTGCCGCAGAGGCCAGGTGAATCTGTGCGATAACCGCGAAATCATCGGAGTTTCCACTCCCGATTTCCGCCGCATGGGCGCATTTGCCGAATACGTCACCGTTCCCGCTCGCATCGCGTATCCACTGCCGGACAACATGCCGTTTGCGAACGCGGCTCTCATTGAAGCCGTCTCGATCGCGGTTCACGCCGTGTCCCTTACCCCAATCGCTCTGGACGATACGGTCGTCGTCGTCGGAGCCGGTATGATCGGCCTCCTGACGTTGCAGGCCGCGTTGCTCGCAGGCGCCGGTAGGGTCTTGGTTTGCGATGTGGACGATACTCGCCTTGAAATGGCGCGCAGCCTCGGCGCAACCGCGACGTTCAACTCGGGGAAAGCCAACCCCATCCCCGACATTCAGCAACTCACCTCGGGCCGGGGCGCGGATGTCGCGCTGGAGTGCGTCGGCATCTCACCAACCGTGAAGCTTGCCATCGATGCTGTGCGCAAAGGGGCAACGGTTACACTGGTTGGCAATGTTGCTCCCACGGTTGAACTCGGTCTTCAGTCCACCGTGACGCGCCAAATTCGCCTGCAGGGATCCTGCGCGTCTTCCGGCGAGTACCCCGCGTGCATTTCGCTGATCTCTCGGGGGGCGATCCGAGTCGAGCCGCTCCTCTCCGCTGTGGCTCCGCTCGAAGAGGGGGCAGCGTGGTTCAGCCGTCTCTATGCGCGTGAACCCGGCCTGCTGAAAGTCGTGCTTCAACCATAAGGTCGTGTGAGAACAGTCATGACGGACTCTCTGTTTGATTTATCGGGCAGGGTGGCGCTGGTCACTGGCACCAGCCGCGGCCTGGGGCAGTACTTCGCCCGTGCGCTGGCACGCGCGGGCGCGGATATCGCCCTCACAAGCCGAGATGTGCAGTCGCTCCCGGCCTTTGCCGGCGAGGTTCACGCATTCGGGCGGCAAAGCTTCTCCGTCGCGCTCGATGTCCGCGACTACAACAGCATCCAGAGCGCTGTCGCTGCCATCGAAGCGCACTTTGGCCACATCGATATATTGGTCAACAACGCAGGTTGCAATATCCGCAAACTCGCCCTGGACGTAAGCTGGGAGGATTGGAACACGGTGCTCGAAACCAACCTGCGCGGCTCGTTCTTTGTGGCGCAGGCTGTCGCGCGGGGCATGATCCAGCGCGGCTATGGGCGCATCATTAACATTGGATCGGTGACCTGCGTCGCGGGCTATGCCGGTCTGGGGCCCTACGGCGCCAGCCGCGGCGGCATCAAGCAGCTCACCATGAGCCTGGCCGACGACTGGGGGAAATACGGTATCACCGTCAACTGCCTCGCGCCTGGCTGGTTTCGCACCCGGCAAAATGAGGTCATGTACCAGGATACGGCGTGGGTGGAATACCTGACGGATCGGATTCCCTTGAAGCGGCCAGGGAGGCCCGACGATCTTGACGGAGCCGTCGTCTTTCTGGCCTCCGAATCCAGCCGTTACGTAACCGGCCAGACTCTTCTCGTCGATGGCGGTATCTCGACCGGCGCGGTAGTGTCTCACTTTGAGTAGAGATGTGGATTTCAAACTGAGACACTGCCACCGGCGCTACCAAGTTGACATACCAGTATCATGGAGTATAGTCTGATCCGTCTGGAGGATGGTGGGGTAATGTCTATGATCGCACTGGTTAACTACGCTAAGGAGCCCGGCTCCGTAGAGCTACGTGAGCTTCCTGTTCCGGAAATTGGTGAGGACGATGTGCTGCTCAAGGTGGAAGCAGCGGCCATCTGTGGCAGCGACCTGCACCAATTTTCCGGCAAACAGAGCTGGAAGGTCAATTATCCAGTCGTCCTTGGCCATGAATTCGCCGGCATCGTAGCCAAACCTGGCGCCCGCGTCAAGGCTTTCAAGGAGGGCGACCGGGTGGTGAGCGAAACGGCGGCGCAGCTTCCTCCGGATTCCGCATACATTCGCCGGGGCCTATACAATCTGGACCCCAAGAGGCTTGGCTTCGGGTATGGCGTGAACGGCGCCATGGCGTCTTTTGTCAAAGTTCCGGCACGTTGTCTGCATCGCGTTCCTGAGTCCCTGGCCCTGGAAAAAGCTGCACTGACTGAGCCGTGCTGTGTTGCTTATAACGCGGTTTGCGGGAACTCCCACCCGCGCCCGGGGGACACGATTGCGGTGATCGGACCGGGGCCAATCGGTCTGCTTTGTGCGGCCATGGCCAAGCTCGCTGGAGCAGGGCATCTCATCGTAATTGGGATTCCTGCCGATGCCTCGCGGCTTGAAACCGCAAAGCAGATTGGTGCGGACACAGTTCTAGGCGCCCACGGCGAAGATATTATCGAATGGGTTAAGAACTTAGGCGACGGCCTCGGTGTCGACTTGGTTATCGATGCCGCGGGTGTCTCTGCAACACTCAAGCTGGCGCTCGACATTGTCCGTCCGGCAGGCCAGATTACAAAAGTGGGCTGGGGGCCGCAGCCCTTGAACTTCTCGCTCGATCAACTTGTTCAGAAAGCGGTCACTCTTCAGGGCAGCTTTTCTCACAATTGGCCAATATGGGAAAAAGTTCTCTCACTTCTTTCCAGCGGAAAGATTGACCTCGATCCGATCCTCAACCGAATTTCACCTCTCTCCGAATGGCGTGATGTGTTTGAAGGAATGGGTTCAGGCAAGCTTGTCAAGGGAGTCCTGAAACCATAAGTGAATCGCCGCTTCCATGCAGTGAATTGATCGCGGGCTCAACCCAAAGGCATGAACGAGGTCATGTACCGGAGTGCGGCGTGGGTGGAATACCTGACGGATCGGGTTCCCGCGAAGCGGCCAGGAAGGCCCGACGATCTTGACGGAGCCGTCGTCTTTCTGGCCTCCGAATCCAGCCGTTACGTAACCGGCCAGACGCTTCTCGCCGATGGCGGTATCTCGGCCGGCGCTACCAAAGCCACTGTGTAAGCAGTTGCAAAGGCGCTCGCTCGCTTCGGTCCAGATCCTGGAGTTCGATTCCGGCAGCTCCCAGAGTTAGCCCTGCCATCGCCGCCGAGTTGCCAGAGGTGCGCCGTCACTTTGCTCCAATTACTGAGGTCCGCGAGAAGTGTCGGCGCATGGTCAGAGCAGCGAGAATCTGTTGACACAGGGTTGAGACAGTTCAGTGCGCGGCAAGGGAACAGTAAATCCCGCCAGCAAATCGTTGTCTCTAATTGATTTCATTGGCTGCCCCCCAGGGATTCGAACCCCGATATGCTGATCCAGAGTCAGCTGTCCTGCCGTTGAACGAGGGGGCACCCATGCGCGTCCGGCTGGTTTCGCTGCCGTTTAGCATGATGCCATTGCGCGTATGCAAAGCAACTTACTTCATCTTACGGGGCATTCCCGGCCGCGGTCAATGTGGCTAAGGCGATGAAGACATGAGGCCGCGGCGGAGGAGCGAAGGCGCCGCTGCAACTGTGCAGCAATTTCCCAGTTAGAGAAAAGCGTGAAAGTTTATGAATCCTTAAACAATCTCAACCTTCAGCTTATGAGTTTGCGTCCAAACTAATGTCACAGGATCTTTCTGTTGACAATTATTCCTAATGTAGAATTGCAAAATCATCTGCACCTGAACGGAGCTGAGCGGCGGTTCGCGTTATCGCCTGCAAGGAAATTGGCCATACCATAGCGAACGGTTCCCTTTTCTGGAATCCTGTCCGAAACGTCGTGGCCTCCTCCTAACAGTTAAGACAGTTCCCTAAAGTGCACCCCAAGGCTCCGAAACCAAGGTTTCTATGCGAAAGAAAACACGGCATGTTCCGGCCAGATGGAATTTGGGCGAGGAACAGGCACGGAGATCTCCACCGAAAGTTTGATGTCAGGCGTCTTACTGAGCGGCTATGATTCGCGTGCGGATCGGAAGCGAGGTCGATTGGAGGTCTCTGATCTGCGCGGCCATACCAATCTTTTTGAGAGTTAGGAATAAGCGTCAATGAGACGATTCCTGATAGCAGGGGTTCTTGGCCTTGCAGGGAGCGCACTGTATTTGTTTGCGTTTCCGTCGGCCACCATCTTCTACGAGTGCATGGTTCTGCTCCATATTCTCCTTGGAGCAGTCTTCCTTGTCATCGGCGTGCCGTGGATAGCCCGGCTGATGCGCGGCCGCAGCCTGTGGGAGAAGATCGGCTGGGCAGTGCTGTTGCTCGGTGGAGCAGCCGGCGCCGCCATCCTCTTTACAGGCGCGCGCCGCAACATGTGGCCCGTGCTTTACGCCCACGAGTTTGTTTCCATTGCCGGCTGCGCGGTGCTGCTGTTTGTGTGGAGCGGGCGCCAGGGGTGGTTCCGGCGCTTCAGCGGTGGCAAACTGCGCGAAGCGGTCCGGCTGGCTTGCTGCCTCGCCATCTCGGCAGGCATAGCTGCCGGAGCCTGGTGGGTACGGACCGTGCCCCGGCAGCGCGCCTACAGAATTCAAAATCCCTCCATTGCGCCAGCCTCCATGGATAGCGAAGGCGCGGGGCCGAAGAGCCAGTTCTTCCCCAGCTCGGCAGAGACCTACTCGGGAGAGACGGTCCCCGAGGATTACTTCGTCGACTCAGCGGCCTGCAAACAATGCCACGGCGACATCTACAACGAGTGGGAGAGCTCTGCCCACCACTTCTCGTCCTTCAATAACCAGTGGTATCGCCAGTCCATCGTCTACATGCAAGACGTCAACAGCGTTCAGTCGTCCAAATGGTGCGCGGGGTGCCACGATGCGGCGCTCTTCTTTCCCGGCAACTTCAATACGCCCATCAAAGACCGCATCAACACGCGCGCCGCGCAGGCGGGCATCGGCTGCATGGTTTGCCACTCCATCCGCAACGTGCACAGCACCATGGGCAACGGCGGCTACACCATCGAGTACCCGGCCCTCTTCAAGCTGGTCGACACCAAGAATCCCCTTCTGCGCAAGGTCATCGACTTTCTCATCGAGGAAGATCCGGAGCCGCACCGCCGAACCTTCCTGAAGCCATTCATGAAGAACAATCCGGCGGATTTCTGCTCCGCATGCCACAAGGTTCACCTCGACGTGCCCGTGAATCACTACCGTTGGGTGCGCGGCTTCAACGACTACGACAACTGGCAGGCCAGCGGCGTTTCCGGATTCGGCGCCCGTTCGTTTTACTACCCGCCTCATTCGCAAAACTGCGTTGACTGCCACATGGGACAGGTCCGCTCCAGCGATGCGGGCAACATCGGCGGGTTCATTCATTCGCACCGTTTTGTTGGCGCCAACACAGCGCTGCCGTTTGTGAACAAGGATCAGGCCCAGCTCGACGACACGGAGCGCTTCCTCCAGGATCGCAAGGTCAGCGTCGATATCTTTGCCCTCTCGCCTGAAACCCGAGAAAACCGCGTCGTACAGGCCTCCGGCGCGTCGCCCATGCAGGCGGAGACAACCTTTGCCGTCGGCGAAGAAGCCGAGCACGAAGCGGTGGGCATGACCGGCGAGGCGAACGTCGCTCCCGTGACGGCGCCGCTCAATCGCGTTGAGGGCGCTGTCGTTCCCGGCGAAATCGCGCGGGTGGATGTAGTCGTCCGCACTCTCGGCGTCGGCCATTTCTTCCCGGGCGGCACAGTGGACGCTTTCGACTGCTGGCTGGAGTTGAAGGCCACCGACGACAACGGCAAGGTCCTCTTCTGGAGCGGCATGGCGCAGGATCATGGGAAAGGCCCCGTCGATCCCGGCGCTGAGTTCTACCGCTCGCTCTCCATCGACGAGCACGGCAATGCCATTGACAAGCGCAACGCGTGGGCGGCGCGCGCCACGGTCTATGCGCACCTTATTCCACCCGGCGCGGCGGATACGGTCCACTTCCGCCTGCGCATCCCCAAAGACGCTCACGGCCGCATCCATCTGCTGGCTCGGCTCAACTATCGCAAGTTCGCGTGGATGAACACGCAGTTCTCGTTTGCCGGCGCGTTTGTAAGCACCGGCCCGAACGACAAGACACCGGCCTACGACGATCGCCGCATGGTATTCACCGCCAGCACCAGCGACGTCTCAGGCAAGATCAAGGCCGTACCCAACTTGCCAATTGTGGTCATGGCTCAGTCCACCGCGGATCTTGCCGTGCTGCGGCCGGGCTCGCCGCTGCCCGCACCCAAATCCGTTATGGAGAAGGCCGACTGGCACCGCTGGAACGACTACGGTATAGGCTTCTTTTTGCAGGGAGATCTCAAGGCGGCAGAGATGGCTTTTGTCCATACCACCGAAGCAGATCCCAACAATCCCGACGGTTGGGTGAATATCGGACGCGTCCGCGTTCAGGAGGGCAACCTTGCCGGCGCCACACAGGTGCTGGACAAGGCCCTCCAGCTCTCGCCACAGCTAGCTCGCGCCCACTACTTCTACTCTCGCGCGCTGCGTGAGGAGGGCGAGTACCCCGAAGCAATCGCCCAGTTGCAGCTTGTCACCGCGCAATATCCCAACGACCGCGTAGTTCGCAACGATCTCGGCCGCGTGCTCTTTCTGGAACGCCAGTATGCGCAAGCGCGCGACGAATTCCTGAAAGTGATGGCCATCGATCCTGAGGACCTTGAGGCGAATTACAACCTGATGCTGTGCTACACCGGCCTGGGCGACGCCAAGCAAGCCGCGGCTTACCAGGAGAGATACATGCGCTTTAAAGCGGATGAGGCGTCGCAGACCCTCACCGGGCCCTATCGCGCCAAGCATCCCTTCGACAATCTGCAGCGGCAGCCGATCCACGAGCACGACTCGGTTCCACTGGCTGATGCTAACGCCAACAATGGCGCGGAAAGTGACGTTGTGGGGTTGCCGCCGGCTAGGGGAACGGCTGCAAATCACCCCCCGGCGCCACCGCCAGCCCAAGTGGCTCGGCTTGGGGGAGGTGCTCATTGAGGGCTTCTCGCACTTTGCCGGTTTTTGCCGCTGTTCTCGCTGCCTCGGGGTTCATTTTGCTGGCCGCTGTATTTGCCGCCTCGGCTCCGACTGCCGATTCGCCCGAGCATATCCGCTTTGACGACGTCACCCATGCCGCGGGCATCCACTTCGTCCACAACAGCGGTGAGTTCGGCAAGAAATACCTTCCTGAAACGCTCGGCCCCGGTGTCGCCTTTATTGACTACAACAACGACGGCTGGCAGGACATCTTTTTCGTCAACGGCACGAGCTGGCCCGGCGAACCCGGCCGCGTGACCACGCCCGCCCTCTACCGCAACAACCACGACGGCACGTTTACCGACGTAACCAAGCAAGCAGGACTCGATATACCCATGTAC
>PMYE01000164.1:37192-37385 GCA_003171315.1 Acidobacteriaceae bacterium | reverse complement strand
CCGGAGACACTGATCCCACCGGTTACGCAGGGGACTCTTGCGGAGATGATCGGTACAACTCGATCACGTGTCAGCTTCTTCATGAATCGCTTCAGGAAGCTCGGCTACATTGATTACAACGGCGGCATTCGGGTTCACAAGTCGCTGCTCAACGCGGTTTTGCACGACAAGTTACCAGAGGAGAATGCATCAC
>PMYE01000164.1:0-37051 GCA_003171315.1 Acidobacteriaceae bacterium | reverse complement strand
CCTCGCTGCGAGAGCCTGCTCATGACCTGGTGATTGAGGCATCAAATGGGTCACCGGTATCCGCACATCAAGCAGGTCCATCACGCTCCCAATTATGGTCGCCCCAAAATGTGCGACAACTATAGTAAAAACAACTACTTATAGACTCTATGGCGCGACCAGTCCCGAAAAGTCGCCCAGCGTTCAGCAATCCGTGGCGCTATTGGCCGTCAACGGAAGCCAACAGCCCAATTCACCCTTCGGCCCTTCCCGCTTGCCTCCCAAGCCCCCAAAACCTCCGGGCGAGCCGGAACCTCCGCTTCGAGTGGTTCGATTCCCGACGAACAACGTACCAGAGACAGCCCGCCCTGGGCAGCGTCCGCCGCCCCCGCCCGCCCCACCGCGCGAAGAGTTGACCCCTGACCCCTGTCTCCTGCCTCCTGTTTCCTGTTCTCTACCATCTTTTCGACGATTTCCACCCATTCCATGCACCTGCAGGTCACAATTTCCCGCGATTGCTCCACCTGTAGGTCTCATTTTCCGCGAACTCGCGATGCGACGATTTTTTCTCCGCCGCAGCCCTGCGTTTCTGTGACCTGTGGGTCACAAATTCCGCCCATCCGGCGGCGGCCTTGGACTGCTTCCCGTGGCTCTCACTTATACTGGCTAGACGAAGGGGGGCAGCTCAGGGAAGTGGTCTTGAAGACGAGAAGAAGCCAAATGAATCGGCCTTCATTCGCGCATGGCCCCTTGAGAATTGCCCGCGGAGAGTGAACTTGAAGGAGTAAAAAATGAGCTCTGTTTCGAAGTTGGCCGATCCTGAATTGCCGGGTCAAAATAATACCTCGCGGCGCGAGTTCCTCAAAACAAGTCTCGTGACTTCGGTTGCGGCAACCGCGGTTGGCATGGCCGCGATGGGGGAAAGCACCTCCGCGAAGGCTGAATCGAACACCGAGAATCCATCCATCATTGCGGTGACCGGAGCACAAGCTGCGCCGTTGCGAAAGCCGTGGAAAAGCGCGATCGCGACAGGGTACGCCCCCTTGCTGCTGCGCGAAGACCTGCAGAGCCATCTGGAAATTCTGCAGCGGGACATCGGGTTTGGTTACTGCCGATTCCACGGAATGTTCAACGACGACATGGCGGTGGTTGCGCGCCGCAAGGACGGAAGCCTGGCGTTCCGCTGGGCGCAGGTGGATAAGGTTCTGGACGCGTTGCAAAGGCTTGACCTGCGCCCGCGTGTGGAGTTCTCCTCCATGCCGGTGGCGCTGGCTTCAGGAACCACGACGATCGACGATTGGCAATGGAACGTCACGCCGCCCCGCGACTACGCCGAATGGGGCCAGTTGGTGGGGACCTTCGCCCGTCATTGTATGGATCGCTACGGCCTGGATGAGATCGCGCAGTGGTATTACGAGGTTTGGAATGAACCAAACATCAATTATTGGACGGGTTCGCAACAGGACTACTGGAAGCTCTACGACGTTTCAGCGGCTGCGCTCAAGGCGGTCAGTCCGCGCCTGCGTGTTGGCGGGCCGGTCTCGGCACGCTGCGAGTGGGTCGGGGAGATGATCTCGCATTGTTCTTCAAAGGGTGTGCCGCTGGATTTCATCAGCACGCATATCTACGCGCAGGATGAATGGGTGTTGTATCCGGACCGGAAGGGCAGCCCGCACAAGCCCGGCATGTTTGTTCCGGACATGGTGCGGGGCGTCCGCGAAACCGTCCGCCGGTCGGCGATGCCGGGTTTGGAAGTGCACATGACGGAGTGGGACAGCGTGGTTCCTACTTCCGACGGTCAACAACTCTGGAATCTAAATCCGAATTCAGCGGATAACGTGTCCGCTGCGGCCACCGCCTGCGATCTGGCCATGGCGGTGGATGGAGACTGCGAGGTTTTCTGCTGGTGGGAGGCCAGCGATGTTTTTGAAGAAGGCGGCATGTCGCAGAGCGAGTTTTCCGGCTGCTACGGATTGCTGACGCTCAATGGCATCCCCAAGGCGACGTTTAACGCCTTCCGCTTTCTTGACCGCCTGCGGGGCGGGCGGCTGGAACTCAAGCACGAGGTCCTGGCTCCCGGCTGCAACCTGGTGGCCACGGCCGGAGATGGTAGCGTGCAAGTCCTGCTTTGGTACCGGGATCTCTCGGTCTATGGAGTGGGGACGCCGCAGCCCTGGGCGGGTACCCTGGAAATGCCTTGGGCGGAACCGGCCAAACCCGTGCTGGTGCAGGAGCGAATTACGGCCGGCGCGGGCAGTTGTTATGAGACCTGGAAGTTGTTGGGTAGCCCTCAAAATCTTTCGCCGATCGAACGCCATTTGCTCCAAGTTCATGCTGCGCCGGAGGCGCAAGTGTTCCATCCTGACGCAGGCAACGGCCAGGTGACTCACAACTTCCGGCTGCTTCCCGGAGAGGTGGTCTATTTGGAGTTGCGCGCGCAGGGAGAGGCCGCTCTTCCCACCACCCCGCTGCGGCAAGAACTGGCGGAGTGGTATGCGAGCCACGGCGCGAAGGAGTAGCCGGATTGTCGATACGCGATGCCAGGCTTCGGTGCGGCATCGCTTTCTGAGTGAATGCACGACGCAGGTTGAGCCGCGCAAGGTTTTTGCAATAGGACAATGGCATGAACAAAATCGACAGATTGACGAATGAAGATGGATTGAGCCGGCGCGAGTTCCTGAGGACAAGCCTTGTGACTTCGGTAGCAGCAACCGCGGTTGGCATGGCGGCGATGGGAGAAAGCACGGCCGCGAAGGCCGAAGCGGAAGCGGAGAATCCATCCATCATCACTGTGACCGGCGCACAAGCCGCGCCGCCGTTGCGAAAGCCGTGGAAAAACGCCATTGCCGTGGACGTGCCAGTCTTGCTCTTGCGCGAGGATCTACAGAACCATCTGGCAATTTTGCAGCGGGACATCGGCTATCGCTACTGCCGAACCTATGGGTTCTTCTATGATGAGATGGCCATCGTGGCGCGCCGCAAGGATGGAAGCCTGGCGTTCCGCTGGGCGCAGGTGGATAAGGTTCTCGATGCGTTGCAGCGGCTCCGGTTGCGTCCTTTCATGAATCTATCCCCTGTGCCGGTTCCGCTGGCCTCTGGGGCTAAAACCATCTTTGATTGGGGCGTGAACGTCACGCCGCCCCGCGATTACGCCGAATGGGGCCAGTTAGTGGGGTCATTCGCCCGTCATTGCATGGATCGCTACGGCCTGGATGAGATTGCGCAGTGGTATTACGAAGTTTGGAACGAACCGAACATCAATTTTTGGACGGGTACGCAGGCCGACTACTGGAAGCTTTATGACGTCTCGGCGAAGGCGCTCAAGGCGGTCAGTCCGCGCCTGCGGGTGGGCGGGCCCGTCTCGGCCCATGCCGAATGGGTAGCGGATTTGATCGCGCACTGTTCTTCAAAGGGCGTGCCGTTGGATTTCATCAGCACTCATATCTATCCGCAGGATGAATGGGTGGCGTATCCGGACCGGAAGGGCAGCCCGCACAAGCCCGGCATGTTTGTTGCGGATGTGGTGCGGGGCGTCCGCGAAACCGTCCGCCGGTCGGCCATGCCGGATTTGGAAGTGCACCTGACGGAGTGGGACAGCGTGGCCCCTTTGCCCGACGGGCAACTTCTCTGGGACAAAAATCCAAATTCGGCGGATAACCTGTCTGCTGCGGCCACCGCCTGCGATCTGGCGCTGGCGGTGGATGGGGACTGCGACACCTTCTGCTGGTGGGAGGCCAGCGATGTGGTTGGCGAAAGCGGCATCTCGCTGAGCGAGTTTTCCGGCTGCTATGGATTGCTGACGCTGAACGGTCTTCCGAAAGCGACGTTCAATGCCTTCCTCTTTCTCAACCGCTTGCGCGGCGGTCGGCTTGAACTCAAGCACGAGCCTCTGGCCGCCGGTTGCAACCTGGTGGCCACGACCGGAGATGGTAGCCTGCAAGTCCTGCTTTGGTACCGCGATCTTTCGGTCTATGGAGTGGGGACGCAGCAGCCTTGGACCGGCACGCTGGAAATGCCTTGGGCGGAATCGGCCAAGCCCGTGCTGGTGCAGGAGCGAATTACGGCGGGCGCGGGCAGTTGTTATGAGACCTGGAAGTCGTTGGGTAGCCCTCAAAATCTTTCGCCGATCGAACGCCATTTGCTGGAAGTTCATGCTGCTCCCGAAGCGCGATTGTTCCGGCCGGACGCAGCCAACGGCCAGGTGAGTCACGATTTTCGGCTGGCTTCCGGAGATGTGCTACACTTGGCGTTGCGCCCGCAAGAAGAAGCCGCTCTTCCCACGGCACCGCTGCGGCAGGAACTGGCAGCCTGGTATGCATCTCGGCGCGAAAAGTCAAAATGAAAGAGAGAATCGTTATAGGAGTGAGGACAGGTGTTCCACCACAATGTATTCCGTGTGATAGGGGTTAGCGCATCTCTGTTTGGAGCGGTTTTCCTGCTTGCAACTGTTTCACCGCATCAAGTACCCTCCGATCCTAATTGCCTGCAAGTGGTGAGCGCATTGGCGGCTTGGCATCCCGCCGGGAAGGTTGCCACCGAACAACTGACCCGGCCCGAGAGCAGGGCTGCACCCATCACCGTCGATTATCCCCAGAACGGCTCCATCTTCCCGCCCGAGATTCTGTCGCCGACCTTCATCTGGCACGATCCAGATACCTCTTCCACGTCATGGCGGATAGATATCGTCTTTGCCGACGGCGCTAAGCCGGTCCATACAAAATCTCTGGGCGAGCACATACAGATCGGCGAGATCGACCCGCGTTGCATTTCTCCGAACAATCAGCTTCCTTCACTGACTCCGGAGCAGGCCGCCGCGCACACCTGGAAACCGGAAGAGGCGACCTGGACATTCATCAAGCACCACTCAGTGAAGCGCCCAGCCACGGTGACAATCACCGGCCTTGATGCCGCAGGACGGCCAACCAACCATGGCCGCATCACGCTGACTACCTCCAGAGATCGGGTGGACGGAGAGATCTTTTATCGCGACGTTCCGCTGATGCCGAGCGAGGGCCAGAAGGGCCAGATTCAGCCGTTGGCCTTTGCCAATCAGCCTCTGATCAACTGGCGGCTTCGCGACATCGGCCAGCCGCAGAGCCGGATTGTGATGCACGATATGTATACGTGCGCCAATTGCCACTCCTTCTCCGCCGACGGCAAGTGGATGGGCCTCGACGTGGATGGCTCCCTCCAGAACAAAGGCCTGTACGCCGTTGTTCGCGTTCAAAAGCATATGACCATTACCGACCAAGATCTGGTGGCCTGGATTCCCGATCGGAGCATTGCGAATACGCGCGTCGGCTTCATGTCGCAGGTCTCGCCAGACGGCAAGTACGTGCTGTCTACCTTTGCCGGGCCGGGCGAGACCATTCCCAGTTCTTACTACCTGGCCAATTTCAAGGATTATCGTTTCCTCCAGGTCTTTTATCCCACGCGCGGCATTCTTGCCTGGTACAACCGCGCCACGGGCGTCAGAAAGTCGCTGCCGGGCGCCGACGATCCCTACTATTCCCAAGGGAATGGGGTCTGGAGTCCGGATGGAAAGTACATCGTGTTTGACCGCGCGGTGGCCAGGGATTCCTACCCGCCAGGACAACCAAAGGCATTGGCGGCCAACGACCCGAACGAAACGCAGATCAAGTACGACCTTTACCGGATACCGTTCAATAATGGGCAGGGCGGCAAGGCGGAACCGATCAAGGGCGCATCCAACAATGGAATGAGCAACAATTTCCCCAAGGTTTCCCCCGACGGCCGCTGGATTGTTTTCGTCAAGTGCCGCAACGCTTTTTTGATGCGCCCGGACAGCGAGTTATGGATCGTTCCGGCCACCGGAGGCGTTGCGCGCCGCTTGCGCGCCAATATGTCGCCGATGAACTCCTGGCACAGCTTTTCGCCCAACGGGCGCTGGCTGGTTTTTTCTTCCAAGAGCCGCTCCCCTTACACGCAGATGTATCTAACGCACATCGACGCCAATGGAAACGATAGCCCGGCCATCTATATCGATAACTCGACGGCGGCCAACCGCGCCGTGAACCTGCCTGAGTTTGTCAATATCCGGCCCGGCGGCATGGAAGACATCAATGTGCCGCTCTCCGACCTCTATCGCGTCATCGATCAGGCGGCGGATCTTGCGAACCAGGGCAACAAGCCCGCCGCGCTGGCCAAGTGGCAGGAAGCCGCGGAAATGGACCCCAATAACCCGGTTGCAAACGGCGGTTTGGGCGCCGCGCTGGTGGATATGGGAAAACCGAAGGATGCTATTCCGTATCTCCAGAATGCCACTCGACTCGACGGCAATTATCTTGCCGCTTACTATAATTTGGGAAATGCGCTGGCGGCGGCCGGGCGGGAAGATGAGGCCATCGGTGCGTGGCTGAATACGGTTCGCATTCGGCCCCATTTTCCGGAAGGCCGCGAGAATCTGGGCTACGCATACTACAAGGAGGCGAAGTTTACCGATTCGCTAGCTCAGTTAGAGCAGGAGTTGGACTCCACGCCGGATCGGCTCTTCGCGCTCAGCCTGGCCGCGACTCAGCTGGCGACCTGCCCGGATAGTTCGATCCGCAATGGCGCCGAGGCGCTCACGTTGGCCGAACGAGCGAATAGTCTGAGCGGCGGAAAGACCCCTGTTATTCTCGACGCACTGTCGGCGGCTTACGCCGAGAGCGGCCGCTTCGACAAAGCTGTCGAAACCGAAAAGCAAGCTTTAGATCTGGCGTCGCAAGGAGGCGATACTTCCGTAGCGGCCACGCTGAAGGCTCACCTGGAGAAGTACTCGTCGAATCAGCCCCTCCGCGAACCGCCTGATGCGGCATTTTTCTGATGCGGGTTTTCCGGACCTGATCGATAGAGCGGAATTGCTCGCGCAATTAGAGCGTTTTCGGAATACACGTAGACTTTTTCAGGGTTGTGAAAGGTGGCTTTTTCTTGAGGAAAAAGCCACTTGAGTGTTTTCCTTCGGTCTACAGCAATTCCGAAAACGCTATAGGGCTGGGGAAGGCCACCGTTGTCGACAAGGGGAGCTTTCTTGGCACACCGGCGTCAGACAGGTTCTTACCCAGGTCAAGGCCGATCGGATTCTCACGGTAGTTGAGAGTCGATAGACTCCGGCCGCAGCAGGCTGCCCACAAAACGATCCAGCCGATACTGGGAAACAATCGTCCTTCGCGGGGCTTGGGATGCCCAATCCTTTGGGCCTCCTGCACTGCATTCCACTTCACTTCGGACGCGCAAGCGTTGCAGCCGGCTCCTCCACTTTCATGATCTGGTCCACGGGAGGATGATTGATTCGTTGCACAATTCCACTCGGCCAACGTATCTCTACATGATCCAACTTCGTCTCGCCGCCAAGACCGAAGTGCGCGCGGCGATCACTCGATGACATGAACCCCACGCTTGTTGTCACATGGTTATAGAGAGTCCTCCCGGAGCCGGTAGTCACCTTGATTTTTGCGCCGATCCCATCGCGATTGCTCTTGTGGCCCCGCAGGTCGAACATGATCCAGTGATTCTTGACGACCGCATTGTTCATGAGGATGCGCGGCCTCTCGCCCAGCGACGTAACGACCAGATCCATGAATCCGTCGTTGTTGAGATCAACAAAGGCCGCGCCTCGCTGATAGCCGACGAAGGCGAAGTCCGGGCCCATCTGCCCGGAGACATCGACCAGTGTTCGGCCCTCCAGATTCCGGAACATGGTGTCGTGCTGGCTGGAGTCGGCAGTCAGATTATCTACATCTCCATTGGCTGAATAAATGTCTTTCCAGCCGTCATTGTTGTAGTCGATGAATCCAATGTTCCACCCTGCCAGCTTGTGGGTCAGAGACTCGAGCCCGGTTTCCAATGTTATGTCGGTAAAGAGCTTTCCACCCTCGTTCTTGAAGATGCCCCATCCTTGATCGATAAGGTCGTTGTAAACAATGTCCACCCAGCCGTCGTTGTCGAAGTCCTTTGCGTCGCAGCCCATGCCTGACACCTTATCTCCCCGCAAATTGTATGCCACGCCATATTCGATGCCGCTTTCCTTGAAGGTTCCGTTTCCCTGGTTGATAAAAAGGAAATTGGGTTCGGTGTCGTTGGCTATGAAGACGTCCATCAGGCCATTGCCGGTAAAGTCCGCGATGGATATGCCCATCCCTTTACCGAGGGCCTTTCCAATTCCGCTCGAGTCGGTAACGTCCTTGAAATGGCCGTGGCCGAGATTGCGGTAGAGCCTCGATGCAACGCTCGGGTATATGGTTGGACTGCAATACTCCTCGCGGTCGGCGTCCATGAAGCATTGTTTGTCCGTTTGTGGAGTCCAGGTGGTGTAATTGGTAACAATCAGGTCGAGCAGTCCGTCGTTGTTGTAGTCGAACCAGGCCGCACCGACACACAGAAGGTTTGGCGGCTTGTGGTCCAGACCAGAACCAACGGTCACGTCCGTGAATGTGCCGTTTCCGTTGTTATGATAGAGAGCGTTCCGGCCGGCATTGCAGATAAAGATATCCTCATAGCCATCGTTGTCGTAGTCCGCCACGGCCACGCCGATACTGAGGCCAAGGTTCTCTCCGCTGAGTCCGGCCTTGGCGGTGACATCTTCAAAAGTGCCGTCGCCCTTGTTGCGCAGCAAACAGTTGTAAAAGGCGGGCGTGGTCTTTTTGAGTTCCGGGAACTTGGCGCCGTTGGTAAAGAACAGGTCCATGTTGCCGTCGTTGTCGTAGTCGATTGCTGCAACGCAGCCGCACATCGGCTGAGGGAAGTATTTCCGCCCCGTGTAATCGACGTTCGTCCAGTAGGAAAAGTTCGATCTATTGGCGACATCAGTGAACCAAACGGAACCAGCCTCCGCCGAAGAAGCGCTCGACGACTGGCCTTTGGACTCAGATTGTGCGAGGGCGGAGCGGGAGGCCGCGGAGGCAATAGGCGACGCCAATTCCCGAGAAAAGAGCCGGCGAAGGCCCAAGCCGGGCAGGGAGGCGGCGAAGGCAGCCAAAAGATCTCTGCGGGTCATCAGAGCTATTTTAGCTCAGTGGATATTCTCGGTGCGTGGGAGTTGCGGCGCATCAGAACCGGGTTAAACTGAAGCTGCTTTGGGGTTTTCGCAGCCGGCTATGGCGGAAGTCGGGCTGGTATGATTCGTGCGGCCGGCGTTGCAAGCCCGCAAGCGGCGCTGCCTGCTCAGCGCATCAAGTTCAGCAAGCGTCAGTTCACACAGCCGCAGTTGCTGGCGGTGTTGTACCTGATGCACTACGAAGACTGGACCTTCGGCGAAACCGAGGTATGGTTCAGTGAGCACCCCGAGTTGCGTGCGCAGGGGGAGGCCGCACTTCGCACAACCCCGCTGCGGCACGAACTGGCGGGTTGGTATGCAGCCCGGCGCGGCACGAAGGAGTAGTCGAATTGCCGGAAAGTGGTCCCGGATTTCGGTGACGCATTTCGTGACAGCGTGATCTCACTCCGCAGATTGAACGAGTTATGATCGTACAAAGGAGCAATGGGATGAGCAAGATCAACAAACAAAAAAATGAAGGCGGATTGAGCCGGCGCGATTTTCTTCAAAGCAGCTCGGCCGTTACGCTGGCGACGGTGCTTGGCGCAGTTAAGTCTGCGGCCCAGCCGACACACAAATCAACATCCGCGGCGCCGGAAGTGAATAAAGTCAGCAAGGAAATCGAACCGGGCGCCGGCTTTCCCAGGGTCTGGATGTCAAGCGCGGAGAGTGTCATCCCATCCAGCAGTTTCGGGGACATCGCTTCTCACGGTGTACAGGTGATTGAGACCACCGATATTCAGAGCGCCCGCAAGCACGGTTTACAGGTGATGCTTGCAAGCGATGTCGGCGGGATGTTCATGGGAGAGATCATCGGGTCGAGAGATGTGAAGCAGATGGGGTTGACGCCCGAGTTTGCGGTGGCGATCACAGGCACCTATCAGGATCTCAGCATCGATTCGCATACGTTTCCGTTTGCCAGGGGCAAACACACCATCGAAATCGGCCTGCCGTTTCATTATGCTCCGTACAATTGGAAGACCAAGAGCTACTTTACCGATAATCACACCTTCGATAGTTACTTCGACCCGGGGATTTTTTCGACCGACCGGGCATTCAAAGCGGAAGTGGTCGTCAAGCAGAAGGACTACGACGGCAGGCAGCATCTGGCGATCGTCCAGGCACTCATCAGCGACCGCGGTAGCCAGAGCCTGCGCATCACGTTCGACCTGACGGATGTTGAGGGCGATCTGGATCACACGATGCTCGCCGTTTATTGGCGCACCAACCAACTCAGCCCGGCCGCTGCTTCAACACGAGAGACCGCGGCGCAGTCGGTGCGCGCAGTGCTGGACCGATTCGCCCAGGAGAACGGCGGCGCCTTCCCCGAGGATGTGATCCGCGCTATGCGGTTCGGCGACGAATGTTTCCTCAGGACCGGCTTTACGAACTCGCCGAAATGCGCCATACCGCTCTACGACTACTCTGACAGCGGCATCGCCGGTTATCGCAAGCTCAATGGGATCGATGAGTACCCGCGCGTATGGGGGTTTCCCGAGGTTTTCGGCGTAAACGCCTACCGCGACTGGCTGTACGCCTTCCACACGGCTACCGCGGAACTGGTAAAGGCCGTTGTTACCGAAGCTCACAAAGTTGCGCCACGCCTGATGGTTTTCCGCAACACCACGCGGTTCAATCCGACCCCCTTCGCCACGCTGGCGAACGACCACGACGGCTGCAGCGCGCAATTGCTGGTGCAGCAATTCGACATGGTCAATCCCGACCCCTACCCCGTCGCGCGTACGGGCGATTCGCAATGCACGAATTCGGACCGCAATCCGCGGCCCGGTTATATCGAGTCCATGATCCCGTTGGAAAACGCCTATTGGAGCGGGTTGGTCAGACGGTTCGGGAAGAAGTTGGTGCCTTGGATGCAGGCGCACACCTTCTCCTTCGACCTACAGCACCCTATGCCCAACGACGTCTCGCATATGTACGAGCAGGTGGTGGGTTACAACCCAGACGGCATTATGTGGCTGGGATACGATCCGGGCGCTACGGCGGAACCGACGCCGTATGGGATGACACTGCCCAACGTGAGGCCCGAAACCTGGAAGGCGCTTCGCTGCATCAATGACCGCGCACAACACGACCTGGGGCGGCCTAAGAAGGTTCCAGGCATAGCCGTGCTGCGCTTTTACGCAGAGCGCTCGCTGGTGGATCTGGAACGGCACCATCTGCACGACCGCTTTCTCACCGAGCAAATACTGACTGGGCTGACGATCGATCTCGACATCCCCTATGATGTCTTCGAGTACTACAAGCGCGAAGACCTCGATTGCCGCGAGCTGCGCGGCTATCGACGCGTCATCCTGTGCGTTACCGGCCTGGAAGGCCTGCCGCTCGATGAATTGCAGAAACAAGGCATTCCGCTCTCGATCGTTTGTTGGAATGCTGCGTCTCTCGCCGCGCATCCCGAGTTCACCGGCGTTACGGAACTTCGTCAGCTCCCCGGCAAGGCCATCGGTGTAACCGGGCCAACCGGGCCAGGCATCATTGTTCCTGAGAATTACAGTGGAATAACTGAGTGGGACAGCAACCTCGTCGTGACGGGGCCGGCTGGTGTCACCATGCCCGCCGGTCTGGCCTATGGCGCGACGCTTCGGTCTGCCGCGACCGCGATTGCCAAGGCGGGCGACGCGTGTTGTGTCTGGCGATACAAGAATGCTACTTTCTCCAGCTTTCTTCCCAGGGATCCATTCGATGACGGCGAGTACGTTCGCTGGTTGTTAAGCAAAGATATAGTGACTTAGGGAAAAACAAAGAAAAGGTTGTGCGCAGGCCGGTCGAATTGCAGTATCGGTGATGGAATTCTGGAGTGCGCGCTGGACAAAGTACATCAGTCGATGAAGTAAAGAAGGAGTTGGGAAATGGATGCTTTCACGCGGCGCTCATTCGTGAAGTCGCTCGGTCTTGCGGCTGGGTTGGGTTCGGTTGCCTCTGTCGTGGAAGGTCAAACGGCGCCTCCTGCGCCGGATGTGCCGATGCCAAGCACAACCATCGACCCCAAAGGCCTACGATTCCGGCAGGTTCATTTGGATTTTCATACCTCGCCGCTCATCACGGACGTGGCTGTGGATTTCGATCCGTCGGCATTTGTCCAGACGCTCAAGGATGCCCACGTCAACTCCATCAATATATTTGCCAAGTGTCATCATGGCATGGCCTATTACCCGAGCAAAGTAGGTCCGGTTCATCCCGGCCTGAAAATCGACTTACTGGGAGAGCAGATTGCCGCCTGTCATAAGGCGGACATTCTGACGCCGGTCTACATGACAGTCATGTGGGATCAGTATGCCGCCGAGCAGCACGCCGACTGGCGCGTTCTTGATGAGCATGGGGCATTTATTCTTCAGAATGCAGCAGTGGGTGGCGACGCCTCCTTGGAGCCTGGGTGGAAATGGCTGTGTCCGAATTCGCCGTATCTGGATTACATCAACGCGCAGGCCGAGGAAGTGGCCAGGAACTACGACGTGGATGGTTTCTGGTTTGACATCGTCTTAACCCCGCCCAATGGGTGCTTCTGTCACTACTGCATGACGGAGCGGGAGAAATTGGGGCTGGACTCCACAAAGCTGGAGGATCGCCTCAAGCATTTTGCCATGGTGGTCGAACGCACGATGGACCGCCTGCAGACGACGGTGCGCCGGTACCGGCCCCATGTTCCCACGTTCTTTAACGGTCAGGTGCATGTGGACATGCGGCCCCTCCTGAAGCACTACACGCAGATCGAGGTGGAATCGCTCCCCGGCGGTGAATGGGGGTACACGCATTTCGCGGTGATGTCGAGGTATGTTCGCAACTTAGGCCTGGAATATCTGGGCATGGACGCGCGGTTTCACCGCGGCTGGGGAGATTTCGGGTCGCTGCGCAATCAAGCGGCATTGGACTACGAGTGTTTCCGCATGTTGGCTCAGGCAGCCAAGTGTTCGCTCGGCGACCAGATGCACCCGCGCGGGCGGCTGGAGAAGGCTGTCTATGACCGGATCGGCAGCACCTATAAGAAGGTGGAAGAAAAAGAGCCGTGGTGCATCGGGGCGCAGGCGGTCACGGAGATCGGCTTTCTATCCACAAGGAAACCCACGACACAGGAGCCGGTTGCTACATCGGACGCCGGCGCTACCAATATGCTGGCGGAGCTGCACCAACAGTTCGACGTACTTGACCGCGATTCCGACTTTTCCAGATATAGCGTTCTGATCCTTCCAGATTCGCATCGTTTTGACCAGGACTTGCTGCGTCAGGTGAGAAGCTATTTGGCCGGAGGCGGCAAGCTGATCCTCAGCCACGAGTCGGGCCTGGATTTGGACGGCAAGCAATTCGTGCTGAGCGAGATGGGGGTCGAGTACTTTGGCCCCTCCCCTTACCCTGGGGATCTCGGTGATTACTTCGAGGCCCTGGAAGGCGTAAATGATGACATAGATCCCATGGTGCAGTTCACATACGCCCGGGGTTCTATGGTTAAGGCCAAGCCGGGCACTGCTGAGTTGGCTTGGTTCTGGAAGCCCTACTTCGACCGCACATATGAGCACTTCAGTTCTCATCATCAGACGCCATGGGAGGAGCCTACGGATTACACGACTGTCGCGCAACGCGGCAATATCATCTATATTTCATTTCCGATCTTTGAGTCCTACGCTAACAATGCCTATCGCGCTCACAAACTGCTGGTGAGAAATTGCCTTCGCCGTTTTCTGCCCGATCCGTTGATCAAGGCGGAGTTGCCCTCGACGGCCGAGGCGACGGTGACCGGGCAAAACGGCAAGCGAATCGTCCATTTATTGCATTATCCGGCTACCCGTCGCGCCCCGGATCTCGATATCGTCGAGGAAGCAATCCCGCTCGCCAATGTGAAGATTGCATTGCGGACGGTTAAGGAGCCTTCCCGGGTGTATCTGGCGCCACAACGGCAAAGTTTGAAATTCGATTTCCAAGGCGGTTACGCTTACACCGTAGTGCCTTCGGTCCAGGGACATCAGATGGTAGTGTTCGAGATCTGACCGGTGGGCCCATGCTGGCTTCCTGGATTCGTACCTCAATAGTTGACGGTGTGATGGCAGGGAGATAAATCGTCCGGATCACGATTCCGCTGTTGCTCGCGACGGCACTTTGGTTGTCGGGGATACCTCGGCTGGCGCCTTGCATCCCTTGGGAATAACGAGCCATGCCTATCGCCATTGTGCCGTAAAGAAGAGCGAACTCGATTTGCGCGAGTAGATCGAGGGGCTATCGATATGGCCAAAGCCGGACCGGGACGCCGAGCTGCGCGCCTTACTTACTTGCGCTCCAGAACGATCAACTCGACGGTATCGGTGGGCAGCGGATGGGACAATCTCACACTGCCGCCGTTGCCGGACCTACTCTCGACCAGCTCCAAGTTCTGGGTCGCGCTTAGCCGGTAACGCTTGAGACTGAACGCCTTTTTGCCCCAGGGTAAATTGCTCACCGTGAGATCGTAACCGGTGTTATCGCGGTAAACGATATCTGTGCGGTGTGGAAGCCATATATGGCCCCGCGAATCGGGTTTCTGGACGCTGGGAGTATGCATCTTCGCAAGTATGCTCTCCGGAATCGCGTAATTGGCGATGAATATCTGTACGGTCTTGCCATCCGTGGAGCGGCCCGCAAGCGCAGCGAAGCCGAACGTATCTGTGCCCTTGACCGCAAGTCTCTGCGGCGTATCCAGCATCTTTCCCATGGCCTCGAACGTATAAGCAGTCTTGTAGTACTGTCCTTTCAAATCGAAGAGTCCCATCCAGGCCGCGTCGCCGCGATAAAAATGCGCTTGATCGAGGGGAGCGTCCTGACCGTAACACAGAACCGCGCCGACGTAAGCGGCGTTGTGCGCGCTTTCAAGTTCGGCCTTTGCGGCTTTCGTATAATCGGCCTTTAAATTCCATTCCGAGAGAATGCTCTCCGCTTTGGGAAACCCGTGTGCATCGAGGACGCCGCGTATCTGCCTGGCGAGCCGAACCGCATCGTAGGGGTCTTCGGTGCTGGCGTAGTGGTGCCAGGAGTAAAAGTCCAACGGCAACTTGTGCGCGGCGCAGTAATCGAAAAAGCCCTCGCGGTAAGGTGTATCGCCGTAAGGATCTTCCTGACCATTGCCGCCCACTTTGAGCGTAGGATCGGTTGACTTCAAGGCCCGCGCCGTTTTCTCGTACAGAGAATAAAATTGCTCCGGAGTTCCAGTCCAGAATCCCTCCGGCTCATTCCAGAACTCCCAGTAGCGGATGTTGTAGTGGAACCCGTTTGCCCAGCCCTGGTTGTAATGCATGGCGACGTGCTTCACCACGTTGGCATACTTGTCGAAATCGGCTGGCGGGCTAAAGTCGGCGCCATAACTGCGTCCCACGCGATAATAAATTTCTGCGCCGCTGGCTCGAATGGCGGCGAGCGCCTTATCGCTCGGACCGAAATTGTAGCTCTCGGGCTTTTCGGGGTCCGCGCTCATGTCGGGGAAGATGATGCTCGCATTGCCCGCCTTCACCACCCCGGCGCGCTGCGCGGGATCGGGAATCAGGTCGGACAATTCCTCGTTCGTGTATACGAACTTCGAATCGATATCCGCGGGACCCATCAAATCGTGGGTGCGAACCTGGCTGACGTGCAGATCCCTGTATTGCTGTACGAGACTGGGAAGTCCCGCCATTACCGGCTCGGGCGCGCCGTTCAACCCCTGAAACGAGCGTATCTCGCCGATTACTTTGCCGGCGTCCACCTGCAGGGAGCGGAAACCCTCCCGCGCAGGGCTTTGGGCGAATGCAGCTAAGCAAGGCAGCAAGAGTAATAGAGAAAAACCGGAAAAACTCTTCATCTGTAAGGCTCCTTTGCGGCGCGAACGACAGAAACGATGAAAACTGCTGGGCGGCTAATTGTACAACTCACGTTGAGGTTATATAGCGGAATCGGGAGAAATGCAAGGCGTTGAGCGCGTGGGTAGTGTCCTAATTTGCCGCACGGAGTCACGGTATGTTCCCTTCGTCGGGTGGTTCCAACATCTCGCGCGTCAGAATTGGAGTAATTTTCCTTCCAATTGCGATGCTTATCTTCGCTTCATGGGTGCGCTTATTTGGCGCGGATGGATCAAGATTCGAGAACTGTGCGCAAGTCATAGGAAAGAAATTTGGCTCAACTTTAGGCCATACCCCGATTTCAGTTGGGAGCGAGTCGAGAACCCGTTTGGCGGTCGTCAGGTCCTCTGGGTTGTTCCCGACTATCCCTACAACTAGATTAGAAGCTCCCGAATCCTGGCAGGAATCTAGCAGCCAGCCCTCAGCGTCTAGACCCGCATTTTTGAGGGTGCGCACGAAAGCCATTCCAAGTGCCGAGTCGTCGCTGAATTCGGTGGGATTGTACGGACTTCCGAGCTTAAATACGTATATATCAACTTTTATGCCTCTCAGTCCGGCCAGCTTTTTCACGACCTCCGTCGATTGCTGCGCGGTCAACTGTCTTGGACCGAAAATATCTATGATGCGGTTTACAAGTGCAATCCGCCTTGTCTCGGTTGACGACAACTGGAGTTGCAATTGTCCTTCTTTCGCGGCATCGAGTTCGCCCTGTTTCAGGGTGAGTTCCTTCTGCCTGACAATCGTAAGCCTTGTGGTTAGCGCCAGCCAGAGAGCAGCCATAGCCGCTACTGCAAGTCCAGCGATCATCCAGCGGTTCCAAAAATCGACCGCACGAGTCAACTGGATAAGACGCTCGGTTAGGGCTGGAATATCCGGTTTGTTTGGTTGGCCCTGGGAAAGTATCACGCTCGCCATCGTCATCACCTGTTGTATTGGCATGATCGTCATAGTCTGTTTGCCGGATCGGTGTTTCTATAGCAAAAATTGTACCCCAAAAACCTCTTGACAACCGATAGTTATTGGGGTACAGTAATTACATTATGGCAAACGTCCTCAACACCGACAAGCAAATCGCAGTAATCGGCGCATTGGCAGAGGGTTCCAGCATTCGCTCTATTGAGCGCATCACTGGCGTTCACCGCGACACGATCATGCGCCTGGGCGTAAAGGTTGGGCAGGGATGCACGACCCTCATGGACGCTAAAATGCGCGATCTCCCTTGCACGCGGCTAGAACTGGACGAAATTTGGGGATTCATCGGCAAGAAAGAGGTTCGCGTCCGTCCTACTGACGATCCGAGTCTTGGTGACATATGGACGTTCTGCGCCATTGATGCCGATACCAAACTCGTTCCGGCGTTCAAGGTTGGCGACCGTAACGCGACGACTGCAACGGCGTTTCTGAAAGACCTTGAGAAGCGGATGCGTAACCGGGTGCAAATCTCTACGGACGGCCTGAGCGCCTATGTACAGGCGATGGAAAAGACGTTTGCAGGCAACGCGGATTACGGCCAGATCGTAAAGGTGTACGGCTCCGAGGAACTGCCCAATCGCCGTTATAGCCCTCCAGAGGTCATTTCCTCAGAGAAGATCATCGTTTCCGGTCGGCCAAAGTGGGAACTGATCTCGACGAGCTACATTGAACGGTTGAACGCCACTACCCGGCTGCACATGCGGAGGCTCACTCGCCTGACGTTGGCTTTCAGCAAGAAACGGGAGAATTTCGAGGCTGCTGTCGGCCTTCACTTCGCCTATTACAACTTCGTCAAACGGCACAACACTCTGAGATGCACTCCGGCAATGGCCGCTGGTATCGAGGGTTCATTCTGGAGCGTAGGAGACCTGCTGGAGGCTGTGGCGTGACCTATATCGAGGAATTGCAAGACGTGATCCGCAAGCTGCACGGGGCCGAATCCCGTCACTTGCGGAGTGTGCCGGTGACAGAAAAGTTTGACGGCAAGACGGTCTGGAGCGGAGTGGTAGAAGTCTTTGAATTGGTGGAGCACAAGACGGCAGGCACGGTCTATGCGTGGACTCACGAAACAGACGATCCGGCCAACCCTAAGCGTCATGTGACCGTGCTCCACTTAGGGCCGGTCAATTCTCCAGAAACAGCCGTGAGAGCAGCCATCATACGGGAGTACCGAGATGCCGAAGCAGCCGAAGCCTAAGAAACCCGGCCGCCCACCGCTTCCAAATGGGAACGCCAAGGCTGTCATGCTCCGCGTTCGCATCACGCCAGAGGAACGAACAGCGATTGAAAACGCAGCTAAGGCCAGTGATAAGACGGCCTCAGAATGGATTCGTAGCACGTTGCTTGCCACATTAGCCGGGTAAGCGAATCAAATTAGGACACTACCGAGCGCGTGCTCCAGGGCCGACGCATCTTAATTCCCGAGTGTTTATGGTGGACGCGGTAGGACTCGAATCATCAACCAAACGTTTTTTCAACAATATGCTGGTCAGTGGATGACATCGGAATTCGCAAGCTTTTTGGCGGGCGTTTATTCTGGTTTTGGATGTATGATGCATGTTGAATCAAAATTGCACTTTAGCTTCCGACTGGGAGAGCCATGAATTCTCGAGAACGAACGCTTGCTGCGATTAACGGATTGCCGCACGACCGGGTTCCAGTGGCACAGCATAACTTCGCCTTTGCAGCCAGGCATGTTGGGATGAGCATGAAGGAGTTTGCCTATCATCCCGAAAAGGCCGCACAGGCTCTGGCGGACACTGCGCATGACTTTGGGTACGACTGTATCATCATAGACTTTGATACCTGCACACTAGCCGAGGCAATGGGGGCAACGATCACATTCCCGGGGGACGAGCCCGCGCGGGTTGTCAAGTCGCCGCTTCAATCCATTCAGGAAGCCGTTCACCTTAAAATCCCCGATCCGCAGCGGGATGGACGCTTGCCTTTGTGGCTGGAAACGACAAGCATTCTGCGGCGCATTGTAGGAGATGATTTTGCCATCATGGGGCGGGCTGACCAAGGTCCATTTGGTTTGCTCGGCCTCCTGCGAGATCCGCAGATGTTGATGATGGACCTTATTGAGCAACCTGAAGAGGACATCTTTGCCGGATTGGATATCTGCCGGACTGCCGGTGTGGCTTTTGCAAAAGCTCAACTTGCCGCGGGAGCAGATATCACATCCATCGGAGATGGCCTATCGGGCGAATCGCTGATTTCACCAGCCATGTACCGCCGATTTTCACAACCTTTCGAGCGGCGGTATAAAGAACAACTCGGCGGGGGCCTTCTGTCGCTTCATATTTGCGGCCGTTCAAACCATATCATTGAAGATATGGTATCCACTGGTTCGGAGGTGTTAGAACTCGATCATCACAATGACATGGATCGCTCGTTTGGAATTATTGCCGGCCGCTGCTGCGTCTTTGGCAATATCGATCCTTCGTCGGTTCTCTATTCCGGCACCCCCAGCTTCGTCAGGGAAAAGTGCCGTGAGGTAATCGAATCCGCCAAGCTGCGCCATGCGCGATTCGTGCTTTGCCCCGGATGTCTGGTCATGTCCACGACACCGCCTGAAAATGTTCAGGCGATGACCGACGCCGCGAGAGAGTTCGGAAGCTGGGAGGAATGCGCGTGAAGCAGGATGTACTTCGGTTGAATTGATTACCGTCTTGTAGTGCGTTGCTGTCTGAGTCTCGGGGTTCCCTCACGCTCGGTTCATGTTAGGTGCGTCTAGTCCATAAATAACTTGCCATAGTGGCCGGATTGGGATAGCTTGGACCCTATCTAGGACGCCCCAAAGCCACGTTGGAACTGACCTCGGAGGATTTGTCTCCTGCAACGGCACTCTGTAGCATTTTTTGAGAATTGAAGGACCGGGAACGATGCGACCCAACTCCAGGCTGATTAAAGCCACTCTAACAAGCGCCCTCGGCGGCCTGCTCTACGGATTCGATGTTGTCGTCATTTCCGGAATCATCGATTCTGTGACGAGGCTCTATCGCCTCAGCCCGACAAGCGTCGGTCTCACGGTGGCGGCCTCTCCGGTCGGCAACATACTGGGCTGCTTTTGCGCCGGGGTTCTTGGGCAAAGACTGGGCAGGCGCGCCGCGCTGTGTCTGGCCGCGGCCATCTATTTGTGCGCTTTGCTGGCTGCCGCTTGCTCCATCAACTGGCCCATGCTGGTCGCCGCCCGTTTTGTCGGCGGCATGGCCATTGGCGCGTGCAGCGTGCTAGGTCCGGTCTACATCACCGAACTGTCTCCAGCGCAGTGGCGCGGGCGCCTCGTGGGTTTGTTCCAAGTCAACTTGGTCGTTGGCCAATGTGTCTGCTTCATCTCCAACTACCTTGTCCGCTCGGCTAATCTGGGCGCGCTGGAGTGGCACGTGATGCTGAGCGTCACTGCGGCGCCGACACTCATCTTCCTTATCCTTCTCTTCGGCATTCCCCATTCACCGCGCTGGTTAGTTTCGCGCGGCCGCACCGACGAAGCCCTTCAGGTGCTCGCCCTCGTGGGCGCTCCTGATCCAAAGACCGAGCTGGCCGACATTCAGGCAGCCCTCCAGGCCGAGCATGCCACTGTCCACGAGCCGGTCTTCCAGTGGAAGTATCGGTATCCGCTATTCCTGGCCATCGCCATCGGCGCCTTCAATCAGTTGAGCGGCATCAATGCCATCGTCAGCTACGTGCACACTATCTTTACCGCCGCCGGCTTCAGCCAGCTCTCCAGCGACTTGCAGGCCATCGCCATTGGCGTTACTAATCTCACCTTCACCCTGGTCGGCATGGCGATGATCGACCGTTTCGGTCGCAAGAGCTTGCTCGTTGTGGGAGCCATAGGCACCGCCATTTGTCTCTCCGGCGTGGCCTGGGTCTTCTATTCCTACAGCCACCAATCCGCGCTGCTGGCGCTGTTGGTCTCCTTCATGGCCTTCTTTGCTCTTTCTCAGGGGCTCGTCGTTTACGTTTACATCGGCGAAATCTTTCCCAACGCGGTTCGCGCCAGGGGCCAGGGCGTGGGCAACGCGAGCCTCTCCGCGCTCAACACCACGGTTCTGTTCTCGTTTCCGATTCTGGCTGCGAAGTTCAGCCAGGGCGCGCCGTTTGCTTTCTTCGCCGCAGCCACGGTGGTCCAACTGATTGTTGTCTCCTTATTCTTCCCTGAGACCAAGGGCCAAACGCTGGAGCAGTTGCAGCGCAAGCTGATGCGCGCGTAACCAAAAGCGCGCCCTGCGGCGTGCTATCCAGGTCGCGCACCCCGGCGCGCTGCGCGGAATCGGGAATCAGATCGGTCAAATACTTGTTTGTGTATTCGAACTTCGAATCTATCTCTGTGGGGCCAATCAAATCGTGGGTGCGAACCTGGCTGACGCGCAGCTCCCTGTATTGCCGTATGAGTTCAGGAAGTCCAGCCATTTCCGGTACGGGCGCGCCGTTCACGCCCTAAAAAGAATGGATATTACCGACGATTTTGCCTGCGTCCACATGCAGAATGCGGGAACCGTTATTTGAGAGGCCTTGGGCCAACCCAGCAAAGCTGGACAGCAGAAGAATGAGAAAATATCGCGCAAAACTTTCCATCTGAAAGACCCCTTCGTGGTGGGCGCGACGCGGAGCAAGCGCCACCGTTCTCAGGCCGGAAGTCTAACATCGTGACCTTGCTCCAGCAAGCTGGACTCTTTTCCGCGAACTCTTTTCCGGTGATGTCAAGCCGGCCGAGTTCGCCGTCAGCAGCCGGTTCAGCATGTCGTAGGCGTAACTCCACGTCCCGGTCACCGAATCCGTCACCCGCTTCAGGTTGGCCGCATAGTCGTAGCCGGGATTCGACGCAGCGCACTTCGCTGAAGCAGTTGATGCGGGAGATCCGGCGACGAACGCGAGCGGGTGGGCGCATTTCCCGACGGAAAGAGCGCGTTGATGCAGGTGGCGGCGCGGCTACGGCATGTGGCCGCCACCCGATGGGGCAGAAACGGTATCTGCAGATGAACCGGCTGGCCGATGTCCAGGCCATCGCAGACCGTTTTGCTGCTGCCCCCATGATGGCCAGCAGCAAAACAACCTCAACCCAACAACCTTCCTAAGTTCCAAGGAAGTTCAAAAAAGTGCGAAAAGCTCTGGACACTACCCTAGCCTTCAACCTCTACCGTCTTCGACCGTCCGCTTCTCCCGGCTCAAAGGAAGGTTGTCAACAGAGCCAAACCCGGTCGAGTAGTCGTTTGCGTTACGCTGGCCCTGGCTATCGTTCGCTTGTTATCCCCATTTATTCGATCACCTCGTTGCCGTTAAGCGTCCGTGCCAATCCCTTCTCTTGGTTAGAAATACATAGGTTGCCCATGCAAGCCTGACGACTCCGCCTAACAGGAAATATCCCACCGCAACTGCATTGGCTCCGAAGAGTTTGCCAAGGATAACCGTGCATAAGCCTAAGACAAAGGCCACAACTACGGACTGCACGAGGAGCGGTTCGCGTTTGTGCGCGCGAAGGTAAAGAGCCTCACCAAAGAAAAAGTGATTCAAGACCATCGTCAGAAGCAAGAGTGCAAACGTCCACGGCGACAGGACTCGCACCGCCAGCTGTGGGAAGCGTTGGTTGCCGATCAACAGGCAGAGGAAGCACCCCGCAGCTGCTGTAGCGACCAGCACAGTGGATTGCCATAATGTGCGGAAAAACACTTTATCCAGCGCCGCATTTTCACCACGGGCGATCATGTTGCCGAAGGGAGACGCCTTCGTGCCTATCCACGCCACCCCAATGGCGCCGATCGATGTCGTAATGCTTAACGACATTCCCATGCGCCCTGCCTCTACCGCCCCCTGGAACGAGAACAGCACAGGAGTAATCAGTTGCGAGATAAAGTAGCTCGAAAACCAGGTGACGGCGATTCTCCATTGGAATGGCCAGATGTCTTGCCTCCAGTTCACGCTGTTTCCGCCTACATGACGATAGAGCAGACCTGACAACATTCGCCTTAACGCAGGCATAGCCAAAAACGCCACTTGCATCGCCGCCTGACCGAGGATCAGCATCGCCGGAGAATACAGCCCATGGTGCATCGCGATGACCGTCCACGCCAGAATGCTTCCCAGCAAGACTTGGCCCAGACGCATGCGGGCTACCAGAGACACAAACCCGCAGCCCTCAATGAACGAGAACACTGGATTGAGCTGGAACGTCAGCGCTGCCGCCACGACCAGCAGAGTCCACGGTCCCCTCCATGCGACCGCCATCCCTGCATGCTGATTGGCGCTGAAAAAATAAAACCCGGCCGGCAAGAGAGTTGCGACCATCAGCACCGCAGCCACAAAATACCAGCGTACGGACTGTTGCAGCAGCGAGGCTAAGCGCGAAAACGCGGCTGCATCGCCATGTATGTTGCCATCCGGGGCAAACCTCAAATGGGCGCGCTCGTGAGCTGCCATTTGAAGAACAACGAAAGAGAAGCCCAGCTCAAAGACGACCTGCAGCGCAGACAAGCTGAGAAATGTGTAATAGTAACCCTGCTCGCGCGGAGTAAGAAAGTGAGCGATCATCAGCACCGTCACTATGCCCGCAAACGATGTCAATAAGCGCGCCAGTACCACGAATGCGATGGCGCGATCCATGCCGGTCCAATGCTTCACCTTAGCGTGCCAGGAAGGAGCGGGTGCCGGTTCACCGTCACGGAAACGCGCAACTGCGATCGTTTCTTTCATAATTGTTTGGTCACTTTTTCCAAGGACACAGGGTTAACTTTCATCAACCCTCAGCAGCACACCACCGTTTCCGGTTCTTCTTACTTGCCCTCCGGCGGGGCGAATTCGTATGGGCCAGTCAAACGGCCCTTGCGCAAGGAAAACACCTCAACCGCATAAGCGGCCCGGCGTCGCACCCGCAGTTCCCAACGAGGCAATTCGTGCAGGGGACGCGGATAAGCGAGCATGGCGCTGATAAAAGACGCCTCCTCGATGGCCAGCCGATCGGCGTTTTTATTGAAAATCCTTTGCGCTGCCGCATCTGCGCCAATAAGGCCGGAGCCAAAAAACGCGCAAGCCAGATAAGACCGGAGAATCTCAAGTTTTTTGTAGCGGGATTGGATCATGAGAGCTAAGAATGCCTCATAGATTTTTCGCCGGATCGTCGGCTCCCTGAATCCCGTCGCAGTACGCACAAACTGCATGTCAATAGTACTTGCCCCTCCATGTTTGCGGCCTTTGAGCGCCTTGATCGTCTCCCGGACAATGGAACGCACGTCGATGCCGAGATGATAAAAAAATCTTCTGTCTTCCAGGGCGATGGTCATCAGCTCCAACGCTGTCAATGCAACTGCGGACGAGCGCGGCAATGGCCGGACGTTTTGATGAATTCGCGACAAGTCGCTTCGTAGCTTGGCGAGCCACGTCAAAGGCTTGGCCCAGCCAGGTAGTTCGAGCGCCCTGCGCGCAATAGGCTCGGCCACGACCGGGCGGCTTCTTCGGGACTCTTTCGATCCCAAAGCACCCGCAACGTTCGTGTTGACCCATTCCGCAACGGCCTCCGCCGTTCGATCGCCGAAGAGGTGGTTAGGACAGTCGGTGGTTCGTTCGTTACCCGGGGCAAATTTGTGTCCCAGCACATTCGCGGCGGGTACTCCATATGCCGCTGCAAGCCAGCGAACGAGCTGTGCGCTCGCCAGGCTCTGAGCATCCGTGAGGCGGTCGCTTGCCGTGGCGACATGCTCTATACCAATCGATCTGGAATTCACGGCTTTCGCGTGCCAGGCGGAACACTCGTCGCGGACCATCTGGTATATATCGCCATTCTTATCGACAACGTAATGAGCCGATACTTGCGACTTGCGATTCAAGAACCAATTGATGGTCCCCCCGGCGGTCGCAGCCGTTGTGCAGTGGAGAACAATCATGTCGATGTTGGTTCCATTGCGCGAGGAGTAATTTGGGCTTTCGATGAAGCTTTTGACGGCGGGTTTCGCGATCGCGCGCTTTGACCGGAAAATGGCTCGCGCGTCAAACGCGCGGAGGAACCACGGGAACCTTTTCCGTTCCCCTGTAGAGATCTTTGGGGTGCTCTGCTCATGCCCCACGGCAGAACGCGGCTTTGGCAAAAAACGAACCCCTCGGGGGACAATCACGTCGACCTGGACCACACCGTCATCGGTATTCCCCCCGAGGAGCCTGAAGGCGGTTGCAGTTAGATCAATCGCCGCGCCCGAAGGGGCGTATTTGGAGGGGCCGAGGTCGATGAGCGGGAATGACTCTACCTGACCCGATATGCGATTGACTACGCGGACAAGAGTTCCCCAGGGAAGCCTCGGGATCGGGCTGCCGTCGGTCTTGTGGAAATGGAAGCCGTCCATCGGAAGCGCGCATCCGAGAAGCTTTGGATTGTCCCGAGTCGACACGCCACTGGCTGTCCGGCCAGTGTCGCTCGGGTCACCCGGCCCGCTAAACCACGTTGCCGTGACGTTGCGAATCACCAGGTCATCGCCAACCGCCTCAACAACAAACTTGAATGCCGGATCCCGCGGTTGAATCACCTTCATTTCGTCCATTGTACCGTTGTAGCGAAGTTCACCATAACTGGCCGACACTATCGCTCAAGTCACCCAAGTTTCTTAGCACGGATCAACAGGGCCGTGTTTGGGTCCCTGAATTGATTCGTAGACACAGGTCTCTGTTTTCAGTTCCCACCCGTGTCGTGTCCGATTCACGCGGAATTTCCGAATTCGCTCGCATCGCGGAGCCGAGACAGCTTACTGGCATAGCTGGGTTATCTGCTGGAATGGATCAGGCTTAGCCGACGGGTACGGCAAGTGGCGTGCCTCCAAGAACTGCTCGGGAAACGTACCTCCCGACGCGAGTCCCGCATCCGGATCCTCGGCATAAGCCGGGTCGCTTTCCACCTGCGCGAGGCTTTCGAAGCGGAATCCCTGCTTGCGAAGCATGTCGAGCAAATCCGAAAGCATCAGCGTGGTGAAAGGCGTTGCGTGCAGAAGCATCACGTTTGGAATCTCGTGCCCGAACACGATCAGTTCTTCTTCACGCCCCAGCCGGATGTACTCCGCCGCAGTGTCGAGGTAGCTTTGCCGCAGCCACGCGATCACCGCCTCGTCCTGCCTGGCCAGGCACCGGCAGTACGCGTCGTTCCACGCCCAATCCTTAAACTCCAGCGTCACCTGGGCGATGCGATACCCGTGTTCGCGCAGGTAGGCGCGGACGGCACGGCGTTTCTCCACCGTGTCACCCTCCTCCAGAAACGGATAGCGGAACCAGTGCCAGTTGCGCGATTCGCCATACTGCTCAAGCACCGGCTCATTCTGCGCGATGTCTTGCTCGAAAGCTTCGACGGAGTTCGCGTTCAGCCTCATGTGCGACCACGTATGGTTGCCGATATTCATCCCCGCGTCGAGCCAGATTTCAAGTGCCTGCGGCGCACCGGGACGGCTTTCGAGCTTGTCGCCGTTCACAAAGCCATACGTGCCCTCAAGGCGGTTGGCCTTCAACGCGCTTACCAGCGCTGTCGCCACCTCGACGCGGCTTGCTCCCGGCGGCAAAGTGCCCACGGCCGGCAAATCGTCAAAGGTAAGGGCGGCTACTGGATGCGCGTCGAGCGGCGGCAGCGGCTGGCCGGGCCGTCCTTTCTGCGCGTCCAAACTCGGTTTGCGCGACGACTGGGCGCCGGCACCCGCCGCGGCCCCCATGGCAGCAAACTCCATCGACGCGGCGCCAGACGCCTGCTTCGCCATTTCGTAACCTCGCGCCACTTTCTCACAAAGTGTAGCAGCCATCTAAGCGCTGCGCGGCAGTCCACGCTCCCGCACCCGCTACAGTGGAACCGTGATTGAACTTGTTCCGATCCAGCAAGCGAACTGCCTTGGCGATAGCCGCGATGCACCTTTGCGCTGGAACTCGGCGCTGGGTCTGCCTGGGATGCCTACGGCGGCTCTCCTGCAACTATGAGCCATTTCGGACAGAATTCAAGGTGGCTTTTTCTTGATGAAAAAGCCACTTAGCGATTGTGCCTTGGTCTACACTTGCAGGAGAACCGCTTTAGTTTTGACCGCTTGCCTGTTCGAGCGGAGAAATTGCGCGCGTGCTTGGGTCGGAAGCCAGCCATTTCCCAAACTGATCCACCGGATCGCTCCCGCCCAGCCCCAGAAGCGTATTGCGCAACCGCGCGGAGTCTTCGTCCGAGGGGGTCGGCTGCAGCACTCCGTTTGCGTCCAATTGCTCGCCCCCCGCGAACTCCGCAAGTTCAATCAGCCACGCCGGCGCGCTGCTGGTCGCGATGGGGCCTTCCTGAAGGCGCGCCTCCCACCCCCGCGGTACTTCATTCTGGTCTACGTCTTGCCACGCCGTCAGGATCCACTTGCCATCGCTCGTGAATGCCATGTGAACTGGCAGGCTCTCCGCCGTGCTCATCGTATGGTTCAGCGGCCGGCCTGCCTCCACTCCGGTCAATCCGTCCCACACCTGTCCCACTCCGTCTTGCGATGCGGTCAGCACCCACTCGCTGTTAGGGCTGAAAGTGGAAGCGAGAACCGTATCCTTCTCCTGCATCAGTTGGCTCACCCGGCTCTTGCCTGCCACGGCCCACACCTGCGCGGCGCTCCCGTATGAGGTAGCCACCCACTGTCCATTGGGACTGAACTCCGCATCGGGTACCCAGTTGTCTACCTGCAGAATCCCGACCTCAGCCCCGGTCTGCACCGTCCACAGGCTGGCTTCGTGACCGGTAGTCGAAGAGGCCACGAGTAGCTGCCCATCCGGGCTGAAGTTCGCGCTCTTCACCTCACCCTTGTGGATCATCGGCTGGCCGATTGCGGCGCCGGTCGCAACATTCCACACCATCACCGTTCCGCCGTGCGTCCAGGTCGCGACCATGCTTCCATCGTCGCTGAATACCGCGCCGGTGGCGCCTCCGCCAAGTCGTATCGGGCTCCCCAGCGGCTGTCCCGACGCCGCATCCCATATTGCCAGCTCGTCCGCCGAGACCACGGCCAGCCGGCGGTCGTGCGCATCGAAAACCGCTGCGCCTGGCGTCTCCGCCAGCGCAATTGCACTTCCCGCGGGCGCGCCGGTCATTGCGTTGCGAATCTGGCCCTGCTTCCCTGAGGCCGTGAACAGCATCGTCCCGTCAGTGCTACATGCGGCCAGCGTCACTGGCCCAATGGCCGCCATCTGTCCCGCTGCCTGCCCCGTGCGCGCGTTCCAGATTTGCGCGCCGCTTGCGGTCACCGTCACGAGTTTCTCGGCGCTCGCGTCAAGGCACACGGCCTTCAGCGCACCCGTGCCGCTGATGGCCGGCAGCTCCGCTACACGGTTCCACTTCCAGATGCGCGCGGTATGGTCGAATGACGCAGTCACAATCAGCGACGAATCCGCCGGGCTGAACCGCGCCATATACACAGCTCCGCTGTGCCGCATCGGCTCACTCAGCGGCTGCCCTGTGCGCGCGTCCCACACCCGCGCCGTCCGGTCGTAGGAGGCGGTCACCACAAACTTGCTGTCCGCGCTGAAAGTCGCTGCCCGCACCCAGCTCGAGTGGCGCATCGGCTGCCCGATCGGCTTGCCCGAGGGAACATCCCAAAGACGCGCCGTGTTGTCTTTCGACGCCGTGACGATGGTGCGGCTGTCCGGACTGAAGGCGATGTAATTGATCGAATTGCCGCTCCCGTGCTGCAGAGGCAGCCCCACGGCTCGAAACGTCTTCGCGTCCAGAATGTATCCCGTCCCGTCATCGGCGCCTGTGGCGATCCATCGCCCGTCGGGGCTCATCACCGCCATATTCACTTCGTCGTTGTGCAGCTTGTTGAACTTCTCCGTGTGCGTGGCCAGGTCCCACAGCCGCGCCTCATGATCGGCTGACGCCGTGACCACTACCTGCGGCGCACCCCTGGGGTTGAACACCGCCGTCCATACCGTCTCCGAGATCGCGTTGGGCAGCTGATGCACCAGAGACTTTCCGATCTGCGGGTGCGTGGGCGTCGTCGCGTCCCAGATGCGCGCGGTGCGATCCCACGACGCGGTCACAATCTCTGTTCCGTCCGCGCTGAAATGCGCGCCATTCACCCTGCCCCGCTCAATGGAAACGTCGTGTTGCATGGCGCTGCCGATCTGGGCGCCGGTCTGCGCGTCCCACACTCGCGCGGTGCCGTCCCAGGACGCGGTCACCACCTTTGTGCCGTCGGGGCTGAACTCCGCCGTATGCACCCAATCCGAGTCCTTCATCGCCTGGCCGATCTTCTGCCCTGTCCTCGCGTCCCATACCTGCGCGGTATCATCCGCCGAGGCGGTCACCACCCGCGTCCCGTCGGGACTGAAGCTCGCATCCTGCACCTCGCCGGCATGGTGCAGCGTCACCACCGGCAACACCGCGTTGCGCAGCTCCGACACCGCCAGCGCAATCGCTTTCTGGTTCCCGGGATTCTTGCGCAAGGCATCCGCCAGATACGCCAGCGATACCGGATCCTCGCCGCGCTGCATCTCCGCCGCCGCAAACTTGAAATCCGTTTCGCTCGCCGCCAGGCGCGCGCCGGCCGCCGCCGCCTGTGCGTCATGCCGTTTGCTCACCTGGTACGCGATCACGAAGCTGAACACCAGGCAGAGCACCACGGCCAGCGCGCCCGTAGTGCGTATCAGCTCCCGCCTTCTCAACGCCGCCGCGTGCTCCGCTGAAGCGTCAATGAATCTCCGTTCGGCTTCGTTCAATTGCCGTGGCTTTGCCGTTTGCCACGCCTGCGCCCGCGCCAGTTTCAACCCCCACAGCAGCGCTTCCTTCTTCTGCTTCTCCGGCGCAGCCTCCCAGTCCGCGAGATCCTGGTCGAGCTGCTCTTTGCCGGTCAGGAACTCTTTCTCTTCGTCCAGCCAGTTCTTCAGCCGGGGCCATTTGCGCAACAACGCTTCGTGCGTCACCTCCACCAGCGTCACGCCGCGCTCATGGCGCACCGTCAGCAGGTATGCTTTGGCCAGCCGCTCGATCATGGGCATGGCGCGGGGAGAAATCTTCGCCATCTCCGCCGCGCGCCGCGCATACTCGCCCTCCGGGTTCACACGTACCATGCCCGGAATAAACGCTTCCTTCAGCGCCTGCAGGTCCTCTGCCGTCGGATTCGCCGCGCTCAGCACTTCATCCGCCTTGCGCCGCACCGCGTTTTCCAGCGGCGAAAGCTGTGCCTGCGCATCGCCCATCGCGCGATAAGCGTCCACCGTCATATGTCTTGTTCCCGCGGAGCGGTCATACAACTCGCGCAGCGCGAAGGCCAGCAGCGGCAGCGCATCGTCGGTCCGCGCATCCGCCATCATCTCGGTCACCAGCGCATCGTCCACGGTCACGCACGCCAGCTTCGCCGGTCCCAGCACGATGTCCCGCACCCGCTCCAGCGGCATCGGCTTCAGCCCGAACTGCTCGAACGGCGCCGCCAGCCGCGTCTCCTGCTGCAAATGGCCCAGGTAGTCAGAGCGCAGCGTCATCGTTGCCAGGTACGGCAGTTGCGCGCTCAGCATCGCATTCAGCACCGCGAAGAACCGCTCTGTCTGTTTGGCGTCAGCGCCGCTGAACAACTCCTCGCCCTGGTCGATCGTGATCAGGATGTGCGCTTCGTTCTGCCCGTGCGCCGCGCGCAGGTCTCGCGCCAGATCCATCAGCGCGTGCGAAGGATTCTCCCCTTCCAGCTCTGCCCGCCATTGCCGCCAGTTTTTTGCGTCGCCCAGCGCCGAGGCAATCGCCAGCGCCAGTTCGTCCAAGGGCTGTGCCTGAGGACGGAACGGTGGCAACACGATCCAATTGTGCCGGTCCTGTTTCAACCGCGGCGCAACCCCGGCCCTCAACAGCGAGGACTTGCCCGATCCCGATGCGCCCAGCACCACCACCAGCTTTTCGCCGCCCTGTACGCGCCTGGCTTCCAGCCGTTGAATCAGCCCGCGAATGTCATCGTCGCGCCCGAAGTAGATTGCCGCGTCGGCCTCCTCGAAGGCCATCAGTCCCGGGTACGGCGGCCGCTTGTTGTCCCAAGGCAGCCCGCCGCGCCGGTTCATAGCGATCCGCGTCAGTTCCGAGCGCAACCGGTCCAGTCCGCCCTCGCGGTCCTTCACCAGATCGAGCAGCTGAATGTCGTCGCCGATGAACTTTTCTTTGGTCGGCGTCTCCACCAGGGGAAAGATCGCCTTGCCCAGCGCCCGCGCCTGCGCGAACTCTACAAAACACCACTTGCTGCGGAACCAGTTCTCCGTCAGAATGAGAATCACCGCGTCGCAAGCGGAGATCTCGCGATACAGCGTGCTCTCCCACTTCTCCCCCGGAGCGATTCCCCGCTCGTCGTCGAAATCGAGAAATGTGGACGCAAACCCCTGAGTACGCAACCACTCCAGGAGTTCCGCCGCCTCCTTTCCGTCCGCGCTCGAATGACTGATGAAGATCTGCGCCACGTCACTCCTCCGGGAGACGGAACCTCGCTCGATCCAGAATTTCCATTTGCCTTCCCGGCTGCCAATCAATATACCTGATATGCCCCATTTGCATCCGCCGGCGATCCGTACCGCTACTACAACTGGTAGTAGTAGAATGGACCGATCTGAAATGGCGGTGTCTCAAAGTAAAGCGTAGACAATTTTCAGCAAAGGACGGGTGAGGGGTGAGAAAACCGGAACCATTGCTTGAGGCAATGTTGCTCGTGACGATCGCGCTTGCAACCTGGCTTTGCTTCTCGGCCAAGGCCGCAGCAGCAGAGCGAACCATGTTGTCGCTGGACGGTCAATGGCAGATTACTGACAGCAAGTTGCCGGATGCTATTCCCAGCAGCTTCACCCACACAGTCCCGGTTCCCGGTTTGGCGCATTTGGCAAGCCCTCCATTCCCGAATGTGGATCGATTTATCAGCCGCGAACGTTTGGCCTCGCGCATCGCCAGTCATCAAGCGGACCCCTATTGGATGGTCAAATACTGGGACGGCAAGGTGGAGCAGGATCGCAATTATTTCTGGTATCGCAAGACCTTTCGCGCGCCGTCGGCGCGTGCGATCGCGATGCTGAAAATCGACAAGTCGCAGTTCGGTACCGCGGTCTGGTTGAACGGACAGCGCCTCTCGCCGGAGAACGATGCCTGGCACTCCGAATATCCGGGCGGCTTCAGCGCCAGCTATTGGAATCTGGGCCGCGAGATCCACTGGAACGCCGAGAACACCCTTATCGTCCGCATCGGGGCGCATCCAGCGGTCTTGCCCGACGACTTCCCGGTCGGCTCGGACTTCGAGAAGACGGAGTGGACTCCTGGTATCTACGACGACGTCTCGGTTTTCTTCTGCGACAATCCGGAGATTGAAACCGTTCAAGTCGCGCCGCGCATAGGCACGGATGAGATCGTCGTTCAAGCCACGCTCAAGAATCGCTCCGGCGCAGCGTATTCCAGCTCCATATCTTATGCCATCAAAACCTGGAAGGCCGGCGAGCAGGTCGCAGCACTCAAGATGGAAGACGTCTCACTTGAGCCCGGCGGGGAAAAGGTTATTACGCAAACGATCAAGATTCCGCACGCGCATCTGTGGTGGCCCGAAGACCCGTTTCTTTATGTCCTGGAAATGAGCACCGGCGGCGACTCAGTTGAGGCGCGGTTCGGGATGCGCGAGCTTCGCTTCGATCCCGTTACCAAGCGCGCTTATTTGAACGGCAAGCCGTATTATCTGCGCGGCTCGAATATCGCGCTGCACCGCTTCTTTGAAGACCCGCTCAGCGGCAATTTGCCGTGGAACGACGCCTGGGTGCGCAGACTGCTGGGAACCGTTCCCAAGGAGATGAATTGGAATTACTTCCGGTTTACCATTGGCCCGGTGCCGCAGCACTGGCTGGATGTTTGCGACGAAGTGGGACTAATGGTCCAGTACGAGTTTCCCGTCTGGACCGGCGGGGGCTGGTTCAAAGAAGAGGGCTACACGCGCGCTTACAATGCCGATGAAACAATTCGTCAATTCAAAGATTGGATGCGCGACAACTGGAACCATCCGAGCGTCGTCGTCTGGGACGCCGTCAACGAGACCCGCAACGACATATTCGATACGCAGGTAGTTCCCGCCGTGCGCGGACTGGATTTGTCGCATCGGCCCTGGGAGGACAGCTACAATCCGCCCGGCAGTCCCGGGGACGTGGAGGAGTTTCACGGCTACTTCTTTGACCAGGGCGCTCAAGGGAAACTCGCCTTCCACATGAGCGACCTGGAAAACATGCATGGCGAACCTGTTGCCGTCGGACTGGATACGCCTGTACCTTCCACCCACAACACGGTGGTCCTCAATGAATACGACGCTTTCTGGTTGAATCGCGACGGCACGCCGGTGAACAGAAACCTCTACGCCCAACTCGTGGGAGCCGATGCGACGCCGCGCCGGCGGCTCGATGAGATGGCTTATCTTCTGGCAGGTTTGACGGAATACTGGCGGGCGTATCGCCAGATGGCCGCCGTCGATTATTTCGTGTATCTGAGCGACAATGTTCCCGGTGTTCCCACGTCGGACAACTGGAGCGACGTGAAAGAGCTCAAACTCGATCCGGCTTTTGCCGATTACGTGGGCGAAGCCTTCAGGCCGCTCGGCGTTTATATCAATTTCTTTCACCCCACGCTCCGGGCCGGTGCGCCTCACGAATTCCTGGTGAAAATGATCAACGATTACGACCAATCGATGGCAGGTAAACTCGTTCTGACACTGGAGACAAAGGAAGGGAAAATGCTGGCCAAGGCAGATCGGCCGTTTGACCTGGCGGCTTTCGGCGCGGCGGATTTCTCAATCGCATTGCCCGTGCCGGACGAACCGCAGGACAACCTGATCTTGAAAGCCACGGCGGCGCCGGACGGCAAAACCGGCGTCACGCCGACGACCTCGCGGCGCTGGCTGTCTGTGGCGCCATAATGCCCGCTGTCACAGCGCGTCAACACGAGAGAGGTTTTTGGGTTGTTCAATGGCTTGCCATGAGCTCACTGTTTAATAAATCGTAGGCTTGGGGTGATGACTGTAACGACATGCAAATTCCGGCTAGAGGTATCTGCAATGAACGTATTTCATAAGACAGTGCGAGCGGCATGTTGGGTTATGTTGGGGATTTCCACGCTGCTGATCGGGGCGAGCACAACGCAGGCACAGTGGGTGACGAAGGCTGAAGCAAAGGCTCGAACCGACAAACTCCTGCGCGAGATGACACTCGATGAGAAGCTTGGCCTCATCCATGGCGCAGTCGAAGATCCTGCGGTCTATCAAGGGCAAGGAGGCTATCTCGCCGGCGTGCCTCGGCTGGGCATTCCCAGCCTGCGCTTTGCCGACGGGCCACCGGGCGTACTGACGCGTCATCCGGCGCAGGGTGAGACGGCCACCATGGGAGTTGCAGCCACTTTTAGTGTCAAGGATGCAGAGGAGAATGGCCTGGTGATCGGCCGCGAGGATCGGGCGATGGGCATCGACGTTTCGCTCCAGCCCTTCGTCAACATGGTTCGCGATCTGGTATTTGGGCGCGGGTACAACACCTTTGGCGAGGACCCATTTCTCACGGGCCAGATTGGCGCGGCTGAGATCATGGGCATCCAGTCGCAGCACGTGATGGCGATGGTGAAGCATTACGTAGCCTACGATTCCCAGAGCCTCAACAACTTCGTCGATGATCAAACCCTTCATGAAGTCTACGTGGCTCCGTTCGATGCGGCCATCCAGGCGGGTGTGGCGTCCATCATGTGCTCATACAACCATGTGAACGGCCCTTATGCCTGTGGCAACCGAGACACGCTGACCGGGATACTACGTGACCAGATAGGGTTTAAGGGATTTGTAACCTCCGATTGGGGAGCCACCCACACCGTCGAGGACATCAACGCCGGCCTCGATATGGAGATGCCGGGCAACACCGGCTCGATCCCATCCTTCTTCTCACCCAAGCCACTGCCGGTACCGCAATATACGGGAGAACCAAACTATAAAGATCACATTCCGGAAGACCCGGATGGAACCGATAAATCCGGCGGCATTGGGCTCGAGCCCAAGCCTGTGAAGATGGCCGAGGCCCTTAAGGATGGTACCGTGACGGAAGCCACGATCGATCGCACAGCAAGCCGGGTCCTCTACGAGATCATTCGTTTCGGTTACATGAACGGCATGCAGAAGCATTCCATCACTCCGCAGGACATCGACGCCAATGCAAAGGTGATTGAAAAGACCGGTGAGGACGCCGCCGTTCTTCTCAAGAATGAAAGCAACATTCTTCCCCTCAAGGCATCTGCTCTCTCTTCAGTAGCGATGATTGGTCCTACCGCAGGACAGCTAGACTCCATCGGCATGGCTGGCGAACGCTCCGTCGGCCTTTTCTCGCGCGAGGTAAGTCCCCTCGATGCGATGAAGAAGATCTCCGGCAATCCCAATATCGCCTTCGCCGTAGCCGATGATATGACCGGCACGCTCGTTCCGGCCGATGTCCTTAACCACGATGGCAAACCCGGCTTGTCGCGCGCCGGGTCGTGCGGTTCGCAAACTGACGCGCAGCTCGACTTCACCGTAAAGGGTGGAACCGCTCTGCCGCCCAACTCAACCTGCACCTGGAAAGGCACACTGACCGTTCCGCGCACAGGCAGTTATTGGCTATATCTTCAAGCTCTAGGCGACGACGCCAGCTTTTCTATCGACGGCAAGCGGGTTGGTTCGACGGGCGTAGCGCAAGGCGGCCAGCATGGCGACATCCTGGAGCCCAACCAGGACAACATTGTTCCCACCACGGACGGCCTTGACAATGTACGCCGTGCGGTCGAGCTGGACGCCGGGCCGCACACAATCGAAATCAATATTCACCCTGACAGCTCGAACGCGCCTGCGCAGGTACGCCTCAATTGGTACACGCCCGAGCAGCGCGAAGCCGATCACGCAGCCGCCATTGCTGCCGCCAGCAAGGCGAAAATCGCCGTGGTCTTCGTTTGGGCACGCCTTGAGCCCGTCTTCGGTCTGCCAGGGGATCAGGACAAACTCATCGATGAAGTTGCCGCCGTCAACCCCAACACAATTGTCGTTCTCAATACCGGCGAGCCTGTCGCGATGCCGTGGGCCGGCAAGGTCAAAGCGATTCTCGAGATGTGGTTCCCTGGTGACGAGGGTGGCTGGTCGACAGCGAACGTGCTGCTCGGCAAGGTCAGTCCCGCCGGTCGCTTGCCTATAACCTGGGGCAAGCGCCTTGAGGACTACCCTGCAACCGATCCTAGATATCCTGAGCGCTCTTTCAAGGGCGTTGACGGCAAGACCATCTATAATGAGGGCGTCAATGTTGGCTATCGCTGGTTCGACAAAGAAAAAATCGACCCGCTATATCCGTTCGGTTATGGCCTCAGCTACACCAACTTTGCCTACTCCGGCCTGAAAATAAATAGGGTTCCCGACGGGGGTCTCGATGTGACCGTCACCATCAAAAACACAGGCCCCATGGCGTCCGACGAGGTGCCGCAGGTCTATCTCGGAGCACCCCGGGAGATCCCCAGCGGCGTTCAGTTCCCGGTCCGGGCGCTGGCGGCTTTTGATCGCGTTCACATCCCTGCCGGGGAAGCGAAGACCGTAATTCTGCATGTTCCCCCGCGACAGCTTCAATATTGGTCAACCGCCGATGGCAAGTGGGTCAGAGCCGCGGGAAAGCGCACTGTCAGCGTCGGTTCTTCTTCACGGGATTTGCGCCTGGAGCAGACTATCGACTAAAGAGCCTGCTTCGAGGGCCCAACTCCCACTTCCATGGTTGGCTCCATCGTGCTCGCCTCAGAGCTCTCGTTCCTCCTGCTTGTACCAACCCCCAAGCATAAAACTCGAATCAAATGTGCGAAAAACATCGTACGTTATCAGTCTCAACCTTCATCCGAACCCACTGTCTTATCGCCAACCGCGCCGAGCGCCTGATTTCTCAGGCGACTCCCGGAGCGCTCAGCATCGCCGGCCAACAGTCACACATAAGTAGAGCGAAATTGACTTTGTTTATCGCCTAAGCCGGCCTATTTCTCGCTGGGGTTGAGGTCTACTTCAACGGTCGTTATTGGCGCGCTTTGTTCGACTTGGCGCGTCTCAAGGTGAATCACCAGCCGGTTGCCGGCCAGGTCGGCTTCCCATCCAATCGGCATCGAGCCAAACCCGGTCGTTGTCACCTTCGGCAATTCCTCGCCATTCACTCGTACTGTGGAGGCCGCACTTGTGCCGTAGACCAGCAAATAGCCCGTTTCAGGAAGGTTCTCGAGCGTCCA
>PMYE01000068.1 GCA_003171315.1 Acidobacteriaceae bacterium | reverse complement strand
GGGAGATTCTTACCGAGCCGGGATCGTACGAAGCAGTGGCCAATGCGGTGAAGGCCGCGGGGATTCCGACGGTGATGAGCGAGGTAACGATGGTGGCGTCGACCTACAACAAGCTGGAAGGCAACGCGGCCGGCCAGATGGTGCGCTTGCTGGAGGCTCTGGAAGAGTTGGATGACGTGCAGAACGTTTACTCGAACTTTGACATGGACGCGGAACAATTGGAGCACGCGGCCGGATAATCGAGCGCGTGGCAGGCATGAAAGAGGCCGCCCGGTCGTGGCGGTCTTTTTTTGGGGAAAGACAGGTACACAGGGGCTAAGGGCCAGAGGGNNGGGAGAGGGATTTGCGGCGAACTGAGAGCATTGTCTTTTTACTGTTGCTGGCGGGGGCTATGGCGGCGACGGCGCAGCAAGGCGCCGGTGGAGGTGACGGAGCAACTGACCCCGTGGCGCGAGTGAGGAGCCAACGGAGTTGGGAGTACGGCCCATTCCTGAACTGGGGCACGGGAGTGGGCGACCGGTCGGATTACAAGTTTTTCTGGGGCGGATTTGAGCTGGGCAAGGTGCTGACGCCGGTGGTACACGCGGGGTTCCTGACCGGCCAATTCGAGTACGGGGGCAACGTCATGCCGCTCTGGCAGGCATACACGCCACCACCGCACGAGCAGGAGTACACGTGCATGACGGCGGGCGGACAGCCGGCAAGTTGCCTGCTGCCGACGGGCGGCGGGACGTTCCGCGGGGTGAGCCTGACGCCGGTGATTTTTCGCTGGAATTTTCTGACGAGTTCAAGGCGAATTCAGCCCTGGTTTCAGGCCGCGGGCGGACTGATCTACACGACGCACGAGTTTCCGCCGAACCTTTTGAGCAATGCGGAACTGGGAATCGACGGCAGCACCAGCGTATGGAATTTTGCGCCGCAGGGCGGCATTGGAGTGCACTACTTCTTCAAGCCGAAACGGTCGATCGACGTGGGCGTGAACGCAGTCCACATTTCCTCGGCTTCGTTGGGCGACCGCAATCCCGGAGTGAACGCCAGCGTTCAGATACAAGTGGGATATACGTTCTGGAGATGACGGAAGCCCCGGAGCCAGCGCGCGACGGGAGCAGGCGCAGGGAGTTTTTCGCGGTGAAAGGGAGATGAGCGAACCGCTAATCGAATGTGTGCCCAATTTCTCGGAGGGCGCGGATGCGCAGCGCGTGGAAGCGATTGTCGCGGCCATGCGCGTAGACGGAGTGCACCTGCTGGACTGGTCGATGGATGCGGACCACAACCGCTCCGTGGTGACGATTGCCGGAGAGCCGAAGGCGGTGGTGGAAGCGGCGGTGCGGGGCGCGGGCAAGGCCGTGGAATTGATCGACCTGACACGGCAGCAGGGAGCGCATCCGCGCATCGGAGCGGCGGACGTGATTCCGTTTGTGCCCGTCAAGGGAATCAAGCTGGAGCAGTGCGTGATGCTGGCCAGGCAGGCGGGCCTGGAGATCTGGCGGCGGTTTGGAGTCCCGGTTTATTTCTATGAGGCTGCGGCAGCAAGGCCGGATCGAGTCAACCTGGAAGACGTGCGCCGGGGACAGTTCGAAGGGTTGAGGGATGCGGTGGAGAAGGAGCCGTCGCGGCGTCCGGACCTGGGCGGCCCGGGGCTTCATCCCACGGGCGGGGCCTGTGCGGTAGGTGCGCGCAAGTTTCTGGTTGCCTACAACATCTACTTCGATTCGTCCGATGTAGCCATGGCGCGGGCGATCGCCAAGGAGATTCGCGCGGCGTCAGGAGGTCTGAAGGGCGTAAAAGCAATGGGCGCTCTGGTCCATGGCCGAGCGCAGCTCTCGATGAACATCACGGACTTTGAGGCGACACCGCTCTCGCAGGTGCATCGAAAGGTGACCAGCCTGGCGGCACGGCATAAGGCGGGGATTGCCGAGGGCGAGGTGATCGGCCTGATTCCCGAAGCGGCCTGCGAGCGGGAAAGCGAGTGGATGCGTCAATTAGATGGGTTCGACGAGCAGACCAAGGTTCTGGAGCGGCGCCTGGCGCATCCACTGGCTTGGCCACGGGGGTGATGTCCGGAGGATCTGGGATGCAGCGAGCATAAGCGAGCGGCAGACCGGTAAAATAAGATCATGGAGCCAAGGCGCGACTGGCGTGAACGAAAGCAGATTTGGGCCTGCGCGGCAGGCGGATTTCGAGACATTGAGCCAAGGCAGGATCGATTTCCGGAGGGTGGGATTGTTGAAAAGACTGGTTGAGTTTTCGATTGCAGCGATGATGCTTGCGGCGGCAATGGCTGTTCCGGCGGCGCAGTTGTCGACAGATGCGCGGGGAGCGATTCCGCATGACCTGCAGCAACTGGTGGTGGTCGACTACCGCGCAATGCAGAATTCGACGGCGGCGATGAATCTGCGGAACCGTGTGATGCCTCCGGAGCTGAAGACGTTCGACGAGGCATTGAACAAGTTCACTCTGAAGACGGGCGGGGGCAAGCCGGGTTCGAGCCAGGGCGAACCCATCGATCAGTACGTAGATGACCTGGCGTTTGCGTTGTTCCGGCCATCGGCGGGGAGCGACGCACTGCAAACGGTAGGGATCGCGCAGGGACAGTTTCCGACACAGGATATTCTAGCGGGCTTCCGCGCGCAGAAGTTGAAGGCCACGATGGTGCGGACCAACAGCATTTACCCGATGGCCAAGACGGGGATGGTGCTCTGCTTCGTGGACCCTTCGACCATGATCTTCGGCAGTAAAGATTCGGTGACCAAGGCGCTGGATGCGCGGGACGGAATGGCTCGCAGCATGCTGACAAACGGGGCCATGATGAACGCAATGCAAAGCGTGGACTCGAATCCGCTGTGGAGCATTCTGGACGGCCAGGGCACGCAGACGATGATGAAGCAGCTCCTGGGCCAGGCGGGATCGGTGGCCGATTTCGACAGCGTAAAGCAGCGGCTGGAAGCCTCGTGGTATGCGATGGACTTTACGCACGGCGTGAAGTTCGATTTGACGATTGAAACGGGCGATTCGTTCGCGGCGGCCACGATTTCGTCGCTGATGTCAGCAGCAGTGATCCTGCGGAAGATGACTGGATCCGATGCGGAGAAACAGGCGCTGAGCGAAACCGCGATCGGATCGAGTGCAGGCAATCTGACGGTTCACTTCGCCAGTTCGGAGTCGGATTTCATCGCGCTGTTGCAGTCTCCGCTGTTTCAAAGCATGGTGCACTAAAGGCAGGGAATAGGGAGTAGCCAATAGGGAGTAGAGAAACAGGGGCCGAGAGAACAAGGGAATAAGCAGACATTCAGAGTTTGAACGGGCGGAGATTCCGGAAACGGGCTCCGCCTTTTTGCGTTTGCGCGGAATAATGAATGTCTGTGGCGGGAGCCGATCAGGAGGACGGCGTGAGTCTGGGATGGAATTCGGCTTTGGCGTTGGGCAATAGGACGATTTCAAGCTGGCCCTGCTGGCGCTCGACGAGCGTGGGGCCGTCGATCTTGACTTGCTTTTCATCAGCGCCTGTGTAAGTGATTCTGAGCGGGCCGCTGCCGCGGACCTGAAAGCGATAGTGGAAGACGGCGCCGGAGGCGATGCGGTCGGCGCCAAAGCTGGCGTCGGGGTAGTCGACTTCGAGGAGCTGAACGTCAGCGCCGGTGCGATTCACGATGGTCGAGTCGATGTGGTAGGAGTGGCAGGCGGAGACAAAGAGAGACGCAGCGCACAGGAGGGCGGCAAAGGCCGGTTTGCGGGCGGCGGTTCGGTGCTTCATTCGCTGCTCCGATCTCTTTGCGACGGGGCTTGCGGCGGAGACTGGGCGGGGAAATGCTTTTCGATGAGCTTGGCGAGCTCCTTTTCCAGGCGATCGAGGCGCTTGGCGAGTTCAGGGAGCCGTTGGAAAATGGCGACGGCGCGCAGCCAGATGCGATTGTCGAAGCCGGGCGAGCCGGAGATCATTTTGCCGGGCGGCACATCGTGGGAGACGGCGGATTGGGCGGTGAGGATGACGCCATCGCCGACGGCGCAGTGGCCGGCGATGCCAACCTGGCCGGCGAGAATGACGTTGTTGCCGATGATCGACGAGCCGGCGAGACCGGTTTGCGCGCAGAGGAGCGTGTCGTTACCTACGCGGGAGCCGTGGCCGACCTGGACGAGATTGTCGACCTTGGTGCCGTCGCCGATTTCGGTCGCGCCGACCGTAGCGCGGTCGATGGTAGCGTTGGCCTGCACGTCGACGCGGCTGCCGATGCGAACGGGGCCTGACTGCGGGATTTTCTCCCAGTGGCCGTCGGCGTTTTTGGCGAAGCCGAAGCCGTCAGCGCCGATGACGACGCCGTTTTCGAGCGTGACGTAATCGCCGAGAATGCAGTTTTCGCGGACGACGGAGTGCGCGTGCGCGAAAAAGTGGCTGCCCACCTGAACGCCGGGATAAAGCACGACGTGGGATAGGAGAGTTGCGTGAGGGCCGAGGCGAACGTTGGGGCTGACGATCGCATATGGGCCGATGTGCGCGCCGGGGCCGATGACTGCCGAGGGATCGATGATGGCTGTGTGATGGATGCCGGGCGGGTAAGACGGCGGCTGGTAGAAAAGGCCGAGCGCGCGAGAGAAGGCGTGATACGGGTTCTTAATGCGAAGGGTTGCGGTGGAAATCTCCTGGAAGTCGGGCTCGACGACGACTGCAGCGGCGCGAGTGGTGCGGGCGAGCGCGGTGTAGCGAACGTTGGCGACGAAGGTGATGTCGGTGGGGCCGGCTTCTTCAATGCCTTTGACGCCAGTAATTTCGAGATCGGGGTCGCCGCGGAGTTCCGCGCCCAGTTGCGTTGCCAATTCGCCTAGCTTCATTGAGGAGATTGTAACGGACCGGGCGGGAAGGGCGCGTTGCGGAACTGGCTATCTCCGGATGGCCGGTAAACCGCCCGAAGTGCGGGTTTGCGTCCGGTAGGTGTTTTTATTGTGTCAGTGTGACTCCGGAAATCACCGGATGCACGTCTGGTGGGGGTTCGAAATCGGCGTCGTTGATCGTTTTAAGTACTTCCAGATCCTCTAGGTGAACCCTCAGGTCTGTTCTGTTCGCTATAACTGCCACAATGTCTGTAGGCACATAGCGATTTTGAAAGCTGAAGATATTGTTCCGAAGAAACCGGTGGGAGTCGCCTTCGTGAGTGCCGATGCGCAAAATGGGCAGGTTTGAGTCCAGGCAGTAGGTGGGAATCTGAAATCCGCCCCTTGTCACGCCTTTCGGATCTTTCAAGGTCAAACACGCCAATTCTGTGCCACCTGCGTCTTCATCGCGGCGCTCGAACTTCAATTCCTTGAGGGTCTCGGGGGGAAGCGTGGGCCAGACGAACTCATTTGCAGCCCACCCGAGAGACGCCGGTACTAGATTTGCTCGACCAAATACCAGAATCCCCTTCTTCGTTCCATAGTAGGTTCGTGAGAATGTTGCACCTGTCCAAGCAATCTTGTACTGGTGGTCGTTGACCCATGATATTTCCAGCGTTCCTTGGTCGCTGGCATTTCCATCCGAGTCGTACAGAGAGAAGCTGGCCTTCAGGTGCCAGGGCTTCACGCCCTGCCTGCTCAGGCCGTTGGTTCGCGCTGCTAGTAGCATCAGCTGCTTTGGGTCCTTCGACATCTGTACGGCAAGCTCGGTGGAGGGCTCCTGCGCGAATACCGCCATCGTGGCAAACGACGCGGCAAGCAAGCAATAACCAATGCTTGCGCAAAAAGAACGCGATCCTGAAAGCGACGTTTTCCTCATGGCAGGAAGATAGCACAGCATTTGTGTGATCGTCTCGTGCGTGGTTGGTCGCCTATTGTCACCTTTGCCGGATCTTCGCCAGAAGATCTGTACGCTTGCAGCAACAGCGAATGCGTCCGGGAAGGCTAGTGTAGGGTCCCAGTAGTTCGATGTCAGAGTCGGCATCCCGAAATGCAGGTCCTTCGACTCCGTTTGGCCCGAATCCGGGCCAAACGTCCGCTCAGGATGACCGCAGTATTTTTATTGCGAATTTTTGGGACAGGGTATTAGTGAGCCGGCGGTGCGGGATCGGTGACGGCGGTTGCAGCGGGGGCCGGCGGGGCCTGGAGCGTGTGGGCGGCGGATTGGGCTGCCCCGAGCGTTGCGCCGGGAATGATGCCGAGAACGAGCGTGGCCGCGACGGCAAGAAACAGGGCGGCGATGACGGCGGCGCCGACGGCGGGCTTGGGAGCTTGCGGGATTCGCTGATCGCCAACAGGGCGCTGCGCTGCGACGAGAGCCAGGCGGAGGTAATATGCCGCGGCTAATCCCGAGTTGAGCAGGCCGATGATAGCTAGCCAGATGGCGCCGCCACCGACTGCCGCGGTGAAGGAATAAAACTTGGCGAAGAAGCCGCCGGTGAAGGGAATTCCGATGAGCGAGATGAGGAAGAAGATGAGCAGGCTGCCGAGGATCGGCGAGCGATAGATGAGGCCGCGATAGTCGTCGATGAGGGAAAGCTGCTCGTCGTACCCGGCGACGAGGGTGACGACGGCAAAGATGCCGACGTTCATGGCGGCGTAGGCGGCAGTGTAGAAGGCGGCAGCGGCGATGCCGATAGAACCGATGCCCGCGAAGGCAGCGAGAAGATAGCCGGCGTGAGCGATGGCGGAGTAGGCCAACATGCGTTTGACGTTCTGCTGGCGGAGGGCTGCGAGGTTGCCGACGGTCATGGAGAGGACGGCGACAATCCAGAGCAGCGGCGCCCAGAGTGAGCGGAGATTGGGGAACATCTCATAAACCACTCGGAGGAGCAGGGCGAAGGCCGCGGCTTTGGGCGCGGTGGAGAGAAGCGCGACGACGGGCGAGGGCGCGCCTTCGTAGACATCGGGGGTCCAGACGTGGAAGGGCGCCGCGGAGACCTTGAAAAGAATGCCGACGAGCATGAGCGCCAGTGCGGCGAGGACGAGGGATTGGTTCTGCGCGGTGGGAGCGAGCAGGGCGATCTGGTAGATCTGCGTGGTTCCCGTTGCGCCGAAGATCAACGCGATGCCGTACAGAAGAAAGGCAGTGGCAAAGGAGCCGAGGAGGAAGTATTTGATGGCGGCTTCAGGCCCGCGGCCGGTCTGTTTGCGCCAGCCGGCGAGGACGTAGGTGGAGATCGAGGAGATTTCAAGGGCGATAAAGACAAGGAGGAGCTCGACGGCGGAGGTAAGCAGGCACATGCCAACAGCGCCAAAGACGACGAGGGCGTAGAACTCGCCCTGATGGTGTGTGTGCTCGGGAAGGGTGTCGAGTGAGAGCAGAAGGGCCACGAGGACGATGCCGCAGATGAGGACGTGGAAGAAGACCGTGAAGGCGCTGGTTTCGACGGTGGAGAAGAAGGCTGATCCTTCAGGCAGAGAAAGCTGCCAGAGGCTGGCCCAGAGAGCGACGGTGGTTCCGATGGCGGCGACCCAGCCGAGAGGGCGGCGCGGCCACGCGGGCGGGAGCGACGCGTCGAGGAGCATGACGGCGACGCCGGTCAGCGCGAGGATGACCTCGGGGAGGATGCGGTAGATGTCAGGGACTGGGTTCACCGCGCGGCCTCCGGGGATGGTTGAGTGGGGCCTGCGATCCTAAAGACTCCCGCAGAGCCTTCGACTCCCTTCGCTGCGCTTCGGTCGCTCAGGATGACAGAGGCGTGTGCAGCAGGCGAGGGCGGCGGTGGCGGATGGACACCGGCGCGGATGGAGTTGAGCCAGAGACTCGGCGCGAGACCCATGACGAGCATGAGGACAACGAGCGGTGTGAGGACAGCGAGCTCGCCAAAGCGGAGATCGGCGGAGGGTTTGGAAACAGCGAGTGCGCTTTCGGGTCCGTAGAAGAGGCGCTGCACGAGCCAGAGCATGTAGGCCGCGCCAAGAATGACGCCGAGCGTGGCGGCGACGGCCCAGGGGCGGCTGACCCCGGCGAAGGTGCTCGAAAGGATGAGGAACTCGCCGATGAAGCCCGAGAGCATGGGCAGGCCGATCATGGCCAGCGAGGCGATGACGAAATAAGAGGCGGCGCGGGGCAGTTTGGCGGCGAGACCGCCGTAAGAGCCGATGAGGCTGGTGGCGTAGCGGAGTTCGAGCGCGCCGAGGAGCAGGAACAACGCGCCATCGACGACGCCGTGAGAGAGGATCTGATAGACGCCGCCAGCCCAGCCGAGGAAAGTGAGGCCGTAGATGGCGAGAACGATGAGGCTCAAGTGGCTGAGTGCGGCGAAGGCCATGAGGCGCCAGAAGTCGCGCTGTACGAGGGCGAGACAAGCACCATAGAGGATGCCGATGACGGCGAGCGCGATGAGGAGCGGCGCGATGGCGCGGGCCTGGACGGAGAAAAGTCCTACGTGGAAGCGAAGCATGGAGTAGAGGCCGAGCTTGCCGGCGACGACCATGGCGAGCGCGACAGGAGCTTCGTTGTAGGTATCGGCGAGCCAGCCGTGGAGCGGGAATACGGGCACCTTGACTGCGAACGCGAAGAGAAATGCGAGCGCAACCCAGAAGAGCGCGCCCGCGGGAAGGACGCCGCTGGCGGTTTGGTACTGGAGGTCGGTGAAGTTGAAGGTGCCGGTGCGCGCGTAGAGCCAGAGGATGGCGACCAGCAGGGGGGCAGAGGGGATGAAGGTGAAGAGGAAGAATTTGAGCGCGGCGCGCGGGCCGTCTTTGCGGCCATACATAGCGATGAGGATGGCCATCGGTACGAGCGAAAGCTCCCAGAAGCCGTAGTAGAGCAGGAGGTCCAGCGAGACGAAGACGCCGAACATGGCGGTCTGCTGGATGAGGAAGAGCGAGTAGAAGATTTTGCTGCGGGTCTGGATGGCGTTCCAACTGGCGATGACGCCGACGGGCGCGAGCAGGCCGACGAGAACCACGAGCCAGAGGCTAAGGCCGTCGACGCCGACGTGGTAGAAGATGGCGGGGCTCTCGATCCAGGGAAGATTCTGTTCGAACTGGAAGCCGGACTGGCCGGAGATGAAGTGCGCGGGAAGATGAAGGGTGAGAACGAAGGTGGCGAGGGTCGTGAGAAGCGCGATCCAGTTGGGCAGCTTGAAGCGGTCGGGAACAAGCGCAACCAGGATGGCGCCTGCGAGCGGGACCAGCAGGATGAGGGTGAGGATGGATTGGCCGATACTCGTCATGGGCGCGGTCATCATCTCAGTGACCATCCTCTCCATGCGATCGCGAAGTTCATGTAAGGCCAACCGCGAGACAGCAGCACAAATAGCAGTACGGCGGCGGCCGCGGCGGCCAGCCACGCGGCGTAGGAGCGCAGGTTGCCTGATTGCCAGCGCTGAAGAATCATGCCGGTGAAGTTGGCGACGCCGGCGAGAAGCCAGGCGAGACCGCCGAGAATTGCCGTGTCGACGATCCAACCAAGAACGTATTTGGAGACGGAGAGCAGCGGCTTGACGATGACTGCGCCATAGATTTCGTCTACGTAGTACTTATTTGCGAGCAGCTTGTAGCCGGTGGGAAGCGCGGCGGCGAACTGGGCAGGGCGCTTTGGTTTACGCCGGTAGTATTTGTCCGCGATCAGCCAGCCTTCAAGCGCCACCAAAACCGCGGCGATGCTGAGGATGAATTCGAGGCCGGGATTGCCGGTGGGCATGGGGCGATGCGCGGCGGCAGCGGGAGCAAGGTAGGCGCTGAAGCTATCGATGCCGATCCAGCCGCCACAGACACAGAGCAGGGCAAGAATCACCATGGGCGCGCGCATGGACCAGGGGCTCTCGTGGGGATGCGCTTTGGGCGTGCGCAATTCACCAAAGAAGGTGAGGTACCAGAGGCGAAACATGTAGAGCGATGTAAGCAGAGCCGTGACCAGGCCGGCAAACCAGAGAATTTTGCCGCCGGTTCCCTGAAGAAATGCAGCGTAGAGGATGGCGTCTTTCGAGAAGAAGCCCGCGAAGGGGAAAAAGCCGGCGATGGCGAAGACGGCCGCGGTCATGGTCCAGAAGGTGACGGGGAGTTTGGTGCGCAGGCCGCCCATCTTTCGCAGGTCCTGCTCGCCACCAAGGGCATGAATGACGGAACCCGCGGCAAGGAAGAGTAGACCCTTGAAGAACGCATGCGTGACGAGATGGAAGATGGCGGCGGAGTAGGCGGCGACGCCGCAGGCCAGGAACATGTAGCCGAGCTGGGAGATGGTGGAGTAGGCAAGCACGCGCTTGATGTCGTTCTGGACGAGACCGATGGTGGCGGCAAAGAGAGCGGTGGCGGCGCCGACGATGGCGACCACACCGAGCGCGACGGGCGAGCGGTCGAAGAGCAGATGCGTCCGGGCGATCATGTAGACGCCGGCGGTGACCATGGTGGCGGCGTGGATCA
>PMYE01000006.1 GCA_003171315.1 Acidobacteriaceae bacterium | reverse complement strand
ACGGCGGCGTGCGAGGTCATGCCGCCGCGCGAAGTCAGGATGCCGGTTGCCACTTCCATGCCGGCGATGTCCTCAGGGGTGGTCTCGCCGCGGACCAGGATCACGGACTTCCAGCCTTTCTGGTGCTGCTTCACGGCTTCCTCGGCGGTGAAGACGATCTGGCCGACGGCCGCGCCCGGCGAAGCGGGCAGGCCGGTGGCGAGCACTTCAACCTTCTCGCCCTTTTCGACGAGCCGCGGAACCAGGAAGTCGTAGAGCTGATTCGGCTCGACGCGGAAGATGGCTTCCTCCTGCGTGATGAGGCCTTCGCGCACCATGTCGATGGCCACGCGGACGGCGGCCAGGCCAGTGCGCTTGCCGTTGCGCGTCTGCAGCATGTAGAGCTTGCCATCCTGGATGGTGAACTCGAAGTCCTGCATGTCGCGGTAGTGCTTTTCCATGCGCTTGGTGATGTCCTTGAGCTGGTCGTAGACCTTGGGCATGGCCTTCTGCAGCTCGCTGATGGAAAGCGGAGTGCGCACGCCGCTGACCACGTCCTCGCCCTGTGCGTTCATCAGGTACTCGCCGAAGAACATATGCTCGCCGGTGGCGGGATTGCGCGTGAAGCCGACGCCGGTGCCGGAGTTCTCGCCCAGGTTGCCGAAGACCATGCACTGCACGTTGACGGCGGTGCCGAGCCAGTCGTCGATGTGATTGATGCGCCGATAGGTCTTGGCGCGCTCGTTTTGCCAGCTCCTGAAGACGGCGTCGCGGGCCGCGACCAGCTGCACCAGCGGATCCTGCGGAAAGTCCTTGCCGGTCTCTTTTTTCACCAGCTTTTTATACTCGGCAATGATCTTCTGGAGCGCATCGGGCTGGAGCTCGTAGTCGAACTTGACCTTCGCGGCGGCCTTCACGCCGTCGAAAATGTGCTCGAACTTCTTCTTGGGAATGTCGAGGACCACGTCGCCGAACATCTGGATAAGCCTGCGGTAGGAGTCATAAGCAAAGCGGGGATTATTGCTGCGCCTGGCGAGCGCTTCGACGGCCTGGTCGTTGAGGCCGAGGTTGAGGATGGTGTCCATCATGCCGGGCATGGAGAACTTGGCGCCGGAACGGACCGAGACGAGCAGCGGATTTTCGCCCGCGCCGAGCTTCTGGCCCTGCATCTTTTCCAGCTTCTCCAGCGCGTCGAGCATCTCGGTCTCGATCTGCGGGCTCAATTTGCCGCGCATGTATTCGCGGCAGGCCTCGGTCTGGATGGTGAACCCGGGAGGAACCGGCAGGCCGGCATTGGTCATCTCAGCCAGGCCGGCGCCTTTGCCGCCCAGAACGTCCTTCATTTTGCCGTTGCCATCGGCTTTGCCGCCGCCGAAGAAATAAACATACTTGGTTGAAGTCGAGCCTGCCTTTTCGGCAGACACCTGCTCCAGAACGCCCTGCGTCATGGGTAAAGCCTCCATCTTGGGATTCCGCAATGCTTGTCCACATGAAAGGGTAACGGAACGGGGGCCCAGCACGCCATTGGCGTTCTTAACAGGGGCTGAACGTGAAAGTTACCCGGATCTGCGACGGCTTTTCGCGGCGTTGATCGGTCGTATGTACGAATATCGTCTGAGGGTTAGGATTGCCTGTGCTATGGGTCACACGGGTGGAGAAAGATGAGCCGCCACTCCTGATTCGGGAGAAGCAGTACCGTATTCCGAAACGCGATGCGGTGTACGCACTGCGCTCCGGTCAGCCGTAAATGCCTCTTTCGCCAAGCTTTGCGGCCGGATCGCGCCGGAATCGCATTCAAGGCCGAATCGGTCCTGCTGAACAGAGTTTTCATTGTGGATTCGGATGATGTTGTCGCGCACTTCAACCGTCGCGCCGGGATTCATCTGCTGGGTCAACTCTTTGACCGCATCGAGCGTGGGGTAGTACGGACTCGTACCGAAGCAGTGCGCATCGTCGATCAGAGGCACGTGCTGGTGCGGCTTATGGCTGAAGATCGCCTGCAACTCATCCATGATCGGCGTTTTGCCGGAGTGGCCGTCCAGCCAGAACAGGCACGGATCCGCGATGGATTTGAGCAGCCTGGGTAACTCCACCGCGCTGTCTCCGTGAATGATGTGAACATTCTTGTGGCCGGCGAAGTTCTTTACCGCCTGGCTGTAGTTTGTGTCATCCAGCTCGATCGTATAAACCTCGCGAAACTGCTTCCTCACGGCGTTGATCATCTGCCCATATTGCGTACCCGACTCGATCAGCACTGGAAGTTGGAACCGCTCGGCATACTCCCGCACCACTGCTCGCTTGACTAGGTGCGGGATCCGTCTAAGCGGCGAGCCTTTCAGCTTCCACATCAAAAAATCGGGACCCGCCGAAAGCCTTTTGTAATAGAAAATCAACCGCGTACGATACACGAAGCCCTGCGACATTGCTTCCCCTTACATCGCCGCTCTAATTTGGAATGTGCGGAGATTCAGCCTGATTCTATCGCACGCGGGAAAGTTCATGACAGGCTCTAGGTTGTATCGGCATATAGGGATATG
>PMYE01000113.1 GCA_003171315.1 Acidobacteriaceae bacterium | reverse complement strand
GTACCGCATGATTCTCTTTTTCTACAATATGGCCCTGATTGCAGCGCTGGTTGCCGGCGCCCCGTGGTGGCTGTGGCGCATGGCCACCACGCACAAGTACCGCGAAGGGCTGTTCGAGCGCCTGGGCCGCGTTCCACCCCGGCTTGCTCCAAGCGGCGCTCCGGCCGGAGGCCGTCCTCTCGTCTGGCTTCATGCCGTCTCGGTCGGCGAGGTTTTGGCGGTCACGCGCCTGGTCAGGACCCTCAATGCCGCTTTTCCGGACTTTCTTGTCGTCATTTCCACCACCACCCGCACCGGGCAAGCACTGGCCCGCGAACGCTTCGGAGCCAATCGCGTCTTCTACTTCCCGCTCGATCTGCCCTGGGCCGTCCGCGCCTACCTGAACGCGCTCAAGCCCCGCCTGCTGATTCTGGTGGAAACCGAGTTCTGGCCCAATCTGCTTCATGGCTGCTTCCGCCGCGGCATTCCCGTTGCCGTGGTCAATGCCCGCATTTCCGACCGCTCCTGGCCGCGCTACCGGAGGCTACGTCGCCTGTGGCGTCCACTGCTCAGCCGCCTCAGCCGCGTGCTTGCCCAGAGCCAGGCCGACGCGGAGCGTCTGCAAGCCATCGGTTGCCGGCCCGATCGCGTCTCCGTCGCCGGCAATCTCAAGTTCGACGTCCGCGCCGCCCAGGAATCCGAGGCCGCACGCCTACTGAGGTCCATGGCCGGCGGCCTGCGGCTCTTTGTCGCCGGCAGTACGCTTGAAAGCGAGGAGTCCGCGCTGCTTGAGGCGTGGCCGCATCTGCTCGCCGCCGATCCGCAGCTCGCCATGGTGATCGCCCCGCGCCATCCCGAGCGTTTCAGCACTGTTGCGGCCCTCCTTGGCAAGTCCGGTGTCCCGTGGCGAAAACGCTCCGATTGGCCTGCCGAGCCATCGAGTGCTTTGCCCACGACCGCCAGCCCGCTCCACCCCGGCGAGATCGTCCTGCTCGACACCATCGGCGAACTGGCTTCTGTTTATTCGCTGGCCTCTGTTGCCTTTGTCGGCGGCAGCCTTATTCCCGCAGGCGGCCACAACCCCCTCGAACCGGCCCAGTTCGCGGTCCCCATCGTTATGGGCCCGCACTACGCCAACTTCGCCGCTATCACCGACAGCTTGCGCGGCCACAACGCGCTGCGCATCGCCGCCAATGAAGAATTGGCCGCGGCGCTCATCGAACTCATCGGCGACCGCGCCGCCGCCGAGGCCATGGGCGCGCGGGCGAAGGAAGTCTTCGATCGCCAGGCCGGCGCGACCGACTGGTGTGTTGAAGCGATCCTCACATTGCTTGCACCCGCAGCCGCGCCGGAGGCTTCGCGATGAGACGCGCCGCACGCCCGCTGCTTTGGCCTCTTGTGCCGCTCTACCGGCTTGGCCTCGCCCTCCGCGAGCTGCAATTGCGCTCGGGCCTCAAGCCCGTTCGACGACTCAACCGGCCCATCGTCAGCATCGGCAGCCTTTCTGCCGGCGGGGCAGGGAAGACTCCGCTGACGATTGCGTTAGCCAAGGCGCTTACCGCACGCGGCATATACGTTGACGTGCTCTCGCGCGGCTACGGCCGGCGCTCCGCGCTCCCACTCCCGGTCAACCCTGGTGGCACAGCAGAAGATTTCGGCGACGAGCCGCTGGTGATTGCCCGCGAAGCCGGAGTCCCGGTCTACGTCGCTGCCGAGCGCTGCGAAGCGGGCCTGCTCGCAGAGTCAGAGCGCTCCGCGCCTTCATCTTTTGGTTTGCATCTGTTGGATGATGGTTTTCAGCACCGCCAGCTCGCACGCGACATCGATATTCTGCTTCTGAGCCGCTGCGACCTGAACGACCACCTGCATCCTGCCGGAAATCTCCGCGAGCCACTGCGTGCGGCGGAGCGGGCGGACGTTTTTGCCATTCCAGAAGACGAGCCGGAGGTCGCGGAGTACATTCAGTCCCGTGGTTGGCAGGGCGAAGTGTGGCGCCTGCGCCGCCGCATGGAGATACCCGGCATCAACGTGCCCGTGGCGGCATTCTGCGGCATTGCGCGGCCCGGACAGTTTTTTCAGGGTTTTGAATCTGCCGGCATGAAACTGGCAACGCGGTTCGCTTTCCCTGACCACTACCGCTTCACGGTGCTCGATCTTGACCGCATAGCCGTCGCCGGGCGCCAGGCCGGCGCCAGCGTTCTGCTCACGACGGAAAAAGATCGGGTCCGCATGGGCTCTCTCGCCGATGCACTCCCGACAACGCTCCCGCTCTATACCGTGGGCCTGCGCACGGAGATTGTGGATGGGGCCGCCGCCATCGGGTGGCTCACCAGCCGCTTGACCAGCCCTCGGGCTCATGTTTCTTAACACAGATCGAGCCGCCAAGGCCGTGCGGCGTCAGAATCAGAAGCGAAGGGAAGGCCGCGAGGCGCTTGCAGAGGAATTGCGATACGAGCTGCGCCGGCTCGTCTTACAGCCGCTCTTCCATCGGAATCCAGGGCGAAGGATATGCCGGGCCGATATATTCCGCGCGCGGACGGATCAGCCGGTTGTCATCCAGTTGCTCGATCACGTGCGCGGCCCAGCCGGCGATGCGGCTCACCGCGAAGATCGGCGTGTAAAGATCGATGTCGATGCCCAGTGTGGCGTAGGTCGAAGCCGAATAGAAGTCTACGTTAGCGTTCAGCTTCTTGTCCTGATTGATGTACAGTTCGATGGCCCGCGACATTTCGAACCACTTGGGCTGGCCCGCATCCTTGCCCAGTTGCTCGCTCATCTTGCGCAGGTGCGTGGCCCGCGGATCCTCGGTCTTATACACGCGATGCCCGAAGCCGGAGATCTTCTGCTTAGCCGCAAGCATATTCTTCACGTACTCCACCGGATCGGCGCCCAGCCTGTCGATGGTCAGCAGCAGCCGCATCACGCCTTCGTTGGCCCCGCCGTGCAGCGGGCCTTTCAGCGCGCCAATGGCGCCGGTAATGGCGGAATGAATGTCGGAGAGGGTTGCGGCAATGACGCGTGCAGCAAAAGTGGAGGCGTTCAATTCGTGGTCGGCATGAAGAACGAGGGCAATATCCAAAGTTCGCGTGGCTGTTTCCGAGGGCATTTCGCCGTTCAGCATCCACAGAAAATTCCCTGCGTGCGAGAGCGAGCGGTCCGGCGGCACAATCTCCTTGCCCTTGCGCAGCCGGTCGTAGATCGCCACAATCATGGCGATCTGCGCCGTCAGGTTATAGGCCTTGCGCACGTTCGCGTCGTGGGAGTTGTCCTTCTCGTCGGCATCGTAGAAACTCAGCGCCGAAACCGCCGTGCGCAGCACCTCCATGGGTGTAGCCGACGTGGGAAAGCTGTGCAGCATGTCGATGAGGCGCTGATCCAGTGACCGCGCCAGTGCCAATTGCGATTGGAACTCGCGCAGAGCCAGCGCGTTGGGTAGGATCCCGTTCCAAAGCAGGTAAGTGGTTTCTTCGAAGGTCGAGTGCTCGGCCAGCTCGTGGATGTCGATGCCGCGGTAGGAGAGAATTCCCGCTTCTCCGTCGATCCAGCAAATGCCGGAGTTCGCGGCGACAACTCCTTCCAGGCCCTTTCCTGCGACAGCAGTCGGCATAGCCTTTCCGTCTCCCTTATTTTCGATGACAGCTCGGCACTTGCGGTAGAGATCCAGGCCGCAAAAAGCAGGCCCGCGCCGAAGAATGCAGTAAAGATGTTTATAACCTAGCTGTTCCATGCTTGTCACGGAGGGTGGGACGATCGGCGGCGGGAACTGCCTGGCCGGGCCAGGGAATGGGGGAGGGAAAGGCTGCACAATTCCCGTCCATCCCATTTATCCTGTAGATGTCACACGTCCGGGGAGTGGCCCACCGTGCTTTCTTCGGAGGCGCTTCCATCGGGTAAGATCGTGAATCATGGGGATTTCCGGAACGATTGGGATCATTCCCTCCCGCCGCGGCGTCTAACCGGATAGGATGCCGCCATGACGCGAGGCAGGGCTTGCTCGGAACGGCCGGCCTGCGCAGGAAAGGTAACGAATGAGCGAAATTGATGATGCCCCCCGAACTTACTCCGGCGCGTTTTTGGCGGCAATCGCCATCGCCCTGCTGGCAGCGATCGGCAGCCTGATCTGGTGTTTCACCTTGGGCAGCCGGTTAACCACCGCCCAAGCAGAGCTGGCCGACGCCAAACAGCAGAGCACGCAACTTGCCGCCGAGTTGCGCGAAACCGATGCCCGATTGCGGGTCGCCACAGACGAACTGGGCAAGTCCGTCGGCCTCACACAGAAGGAACTGGAAGAGCGCGCCCAGGCGATTATCCAGCGCGAGCAAGCTGACAGTCAGCGCCTGGAGAACGCCCAAAAGCAGACCGCGCAACAGGTGAACGCCGTCTCCAACCAGGTGTCCAACGTGCAGACGGATGTAGGCGGCGTGAAAACCGATCTGAGCAAGACGCAGACCGACCTGGCCACGACAATCAGCCAGCTCCAGTCCGTGCGGGGCGACCTGAGCAATACCAACAGCGTCATTGCCCGCAATCACGATGAGCTGGTCCTGCTGGAGCACAAGGGCGACCGCAACTACTATGAGTTCAGCCTCGACAAGGGCCAGAAGAAGCCCGTGGGCACGGTCAGCCTCGAGTTGAAAAAGACCGACCAGAAGCGCAGCCGGTTCACCCTCGACATCTTTGCCGACGACAAGGTGTACGAGAAGAAAGACCGGAACGCGAACGAGCCCTTGCAGTTCTACAGCGGCAAAGAACCGGCGCTCTTCGAGATCGTGGTCAACAACATCAATTCGAAGAACCAGGTTTCGGGCTATCTTTCGGCGCCCAAGAACGCGCCCGTTCCGCCTACTGCTCAGTAATCGTCACCTTGGGCGCGAGCACCAGATTGGGCTGATAACGGAAACTGAACGTGTAGTCCAGCTTCTTGCGCGCGTCCCATTGTTGTTTCGTCATCATGAAGGCCGAAACAAAGGTTCCCTCGACTGTCTGGCCGGGGTCAATCGTGGTGTCGAGCGGCGAAATGGGCTTCAAGTGCGGCACAGGAATGTCAGGATAGGCGATAAAAATCCGGTCGTAGTCGGCCTTGTTCGCCGCATAGCTGTGGTGGATGTCGTCGTTGATCGTCACGTTGGTCAGCACGTTCGAGAGGAACAGCGGGTGATCGGTCTGGTTGTGCAGCTTCACCTGGGTGAAGACCATCACCTGGTCGACGACTTCCTTGGGCATGGGCATCCCATTGGCATCAATACCCGATGTCTCGGTATGCTGCGGATGCGCCCACACGGCAACGATCTCTCCGGTCGCGACGGGCGGCTTTTGTCCCGCAATCACGTAGATCGCAATGGCGATGCTCACCACGACGGTGGCGAGGATGGCGGCCCAAACCACGTGGCTTGTGCCTCTGGTCAATGACTCGCCCCGCGCGGCATCGTCCACTTCCGTCGAATCCTGCTGCAGCAAGCTCATGGCAACCTCACCCTCATTGCGCCCTTATCTTATCTCCAATCGCGCACCACAAGCCAAGGATTCCCATAGCGCGGCTCAACTCCTTTGTGTTCAACAAGGTGACTTTTGGGGGATGGGGCCGGAGCATGGAAAAGAAGCAGATGAATTCTTCAAGGCCTCGCTCTCAGCCCCGCCAGAAAGCCTTCCGCGCTCCGAGTATTCAGCACATCCTCGGCCGTGAGCCAGGCTCGCCGTAACTGCCTTAGGCCATAGCCCATCTTTCCCAGGTTGCGGCAGTCGTGCGAGTCAGAAGACATCGCGATCCGGCATCCCATCTCCTTGGCCAGCCGCAGGTCGTGATCGTTCAAGTCCAGCCGCTCCGGCGCGGCGTTGTGTTCCATGGCCACGCCCAGATCGGCCGCGCGCTTCAGCACCGCTGCCATGTCCAGCGCGAACGGCTCGCGGCGCAACAGCAGCCGCCCCGTGGGATGCCCCAAAATCCGCACATAGGGATTCTCAATCGCCTTGAGCACCCGCTCCGTCATCTCCTCGCGGCTCTGCTCAAAGCGCGTGTGTACGGCGGCGATCACCACGTCCATTGCGGCGAGCACCTCATCGTCCAGGTCCAGCGCGCCATCGGCCAGGATGTCTACCTCGATGCCGGTGAAGACGCGAATGCGCCCCTCCATCTCCCGGTCTACGCCGCGAACCTGCTTGATCTGTTCGAGCGCGCGCTTCTCGTCGAGGCCGTTGGTCATGGCCAGGTTCTTCGAGTGGTCGGTAATCGCGATGTACTTGTAACCGCACTCGATTGCCGCCTCGGCCATCTCGCGGATCGAATTGTGTCCGTCGCTGGCTGTGGTGTGCATGTGCACGTCGCCACGAATGCCGCTCAGATCGATCACCCTGGGAAGCCTGTGTTCCGCCGCCGCGTCGATCTCACCCAGGTTCTCGCGCATCTCCGGCGGCATCCAGTCCATCTTCAGGGCGGCGTAGATCTCCTCCTCCGTTGCCGCGGCCACGGTCGAGCCGTCGTCGAGCCTAGCCAAGGCCCACTCGCTCAGCGTGTAGCCCATCTTTAGCGCCCGCTGCCGTAGCGCCACATTGTGCGCCTTCGATCCTGTAAAGTATTGCAGCGCAGCGCCATAGGAGTCGGAGGGGAGCAGCCGCACGTCCACCTGAAGGCCTTGGTCGACGTGGAAGCTCACCTTGTTCTCGCCCTTGGCGATGATGTCGTGGATGCCGGGGTAGGCAGCCACGTAGTCCACGGCGGCTTGGGTATGTTCTGGCGCACAGGCAGGGCCAGTGGCCAGCAGGTCCAGATCGCCCACTGTCTCCCGCCCGCGGCGCAGCGAGCCTGCGGGGACCACTTTGTCAATTCCCTTGAATTGGAGCAGGTAGGCAGCGATCCGTTGCGCTTCCTCGTCGGCCACGTCGATACGGAAGCGGCCGGCGCTGCGGCGGTAGTCTTCGATCCCTTTGCGCAGCTTTTCGATCTGCTTCGAGCCCATCCGCGGCAGTCCGTTCAGCCGCCCCGCCTCGATCGCTTGGGCCAGTTGCCCCACGCTGTCGACGTTGGCGCTGCCGATCACGCCCGCATCCCAAAGCAGCGCCACGGTCTTGGGTCCCATACCCGGCAGCTTGAGCAACTCGAGGACCCCGGCTCCGTACTTGGCCAGTAGTTCGTCACGCTGGGGCAGCGTTCCCGTTGCGGCGATGGCCTGTAGCCTGGCCGCCATGCCCTTGCCGATGCCGTCGATCTCCATCAGCCGCGACGTATCGCCGGCTGCCTCCATCAGGTCCACGGTGGTTTGCTCGGCGGCCTCGGCGGCGCGACGGTAACTGCGGATGCGGAAGCTATCGGCGCCATCGATCTCCATCAGATCGGCCGTCTCCGCAAGCAGGCGGGCCATGGTTTTGTTGTCCATCGGGTGGCCCTCCGTCCGCAGTATCGATCATCCATCGCTATTTAGGCCACTACGGCGGTTCTCCTGCAACTATGAGCCACTTCGGACAGAATCAAGGTGGCTTTTTCTTGATGAAAAAGCCACTTAGCGANNTCACCACCTGCAGGAGACCCGCTTAGGCAGACCTCCACGCCGAAATCGCGACAACTCCGCAGTCTCCCGAAAGAGATTACTTACCACTGTGATGAAGAGAAGTGTGTTGGGCACAACTCACCCCTACCGCCGGGCGGCGGTCTTCAAGGGAACGCCCGGGGCCCTACTAGCGCCTAGGCGGCGCTGTGGGCGCTTGCAGTATCCCGATTGCGGACTACGGCATCCGCTTGGGGGCCTTTCTGGCCTTCAACGATGTCGAACTCGACCTC
>PMYE01000044.1 GCA_003171315.1 Acidobacteriaceae bacterium | reverse complement strand
ATGAGCGTGCTCACCTCAGAAGCCGTGGTTTTGCGCACCTGGCCGGTGCATGAGGCCGACCTGATCGTCAGCTTCTTCACCCGCGACTTCGGCCGGATGCGGGGCGTGGCCAAGGCGGCGTTGAAGAGCCGGAAGCGCTTCGGCGGCGCGCTGGAGCCGATGACTCTGGCGCGGGCCTGGTTTGCCGAGCGGCCGCGTCAGGAGCTGGTGCGGCTGGATCAACTGGAGATTCTGCGTTCGCCGCTCTCGGCGCCGGTGGACCACACGCGCATGGCCGTGCTGAGCTTCTTTGCCGAGGTGATTGACGAGGCGCTGCCGGAGCGCGATCCGCAGGAGACGGTGTTTCGGCTGCTGGTGAGCGTGCTGGACCAAACCCACGCAGTCCAGTCCGATCCCGCGCAGTCCAATCTCGTGCAGCCGTGGATGGCGCTGACGTATTTTTCCTTGTGGATGACGAAGCTGATGGGCTTGCTGCCGGACATCGGCCACTGCATGGTGTGCGGCGAAGCGCTACAGGCAGTGGAGGTTTCGTTTTCGAATTATGCAGATGGGTTGTTCTGCGGGCTGCACCGGAATGGCAGCGCGAGCGAACTCTCTGCCGATAGTTGGCAACTGGCGCAGAGGATGCTGCGGACGCCGGCGTCCACTTTTGCCGGCGAGGCGTGGCCGCGGAGGCGTGGGCAGGATCTAAGGCGATTTACGCTGCAAACACTGGAGCGGCATTTGGAGCGGAAGCTGAAGTGTGCGGAGGCATTGGCGAGGCTGGGCGGGTGAACCTGCGCTTGATCGGTGTGGATGCAGTGTGTATTCTGAAATCAGCTTCCGGGAGCAAGATCGATGGACAGCCGCGAAATCATCAGGAGGTTGAGGGCCGATGGATGGTTCGAGGTTGCCCACGAGGGAAGCCACAAGCAGTTCAAGCACGCGACGAAACCAGGCCGGGTGACGGTCCCGTTCCCGCGCAGGGACGTGCCGATTGGGACCCTTCGCTCCATCGAGAAGCAAGCGGGTTTGAAGCTCGGCAAGTAGGGAGAGCAAATGGAATATATCGCGTATCTTCACAAGGACAAGAAGTCGGATTACGGCGTCAGTTTTCCCGATTTTCCCGGTTGCATCACGGCGGGAACGTCGCTCGAAGAAGCGCGCCGCATGGCCGCCGAGGCCCTTTCGCTCCACATTGCCGGGATGAGACAGGATGGAGAGCGCCTGCCCAAGCCTTCGACTCTCGATGAACTTCGCAACGATCCTGAGATGAAGGGCGCAGTCGCGTTCCTGGTGGAGGCTGCCGAGCCGGAGAGGACGGTCCGCATCAACATTACCGCGCGCGAAAACCAGTTATCGGAAATCGATAGCCGTGCCCGCGCCGCGCGGCTCACGCGTTCCGCGTACATGGTTCATAGTTCACTGGGGAAGAAGAGGGCCGGCGTGGCGCGGCTCCCTGCGGCAGATCGCAAAGTCCGCGCTCGGGAAAGGCGGGCTTAGGCCAGATTGCATTGCACCAGATTCCGATTCCTCCTACACTATCTCCATGGAAGTGCAGTTCTCTCCTGATATCGAAGCCCGGCTGGCTGAACGTGCGGCACGGCGATGCCTGAGCCCCGATGAGGCGGTACGGGATGTGGTTACGCGCTACTTCGAGGAAGAAGACCGCTTTGTCGAGGCCGTCCAGCGCGGCGAAGCCGCTTTGGCGCGCGGCGAATCGCTGACTCACGAGCAGATGGGCGACCGGCTGCGGCGCTTCCTCGAACCGTGATGGAAATCCGGTGGTCGATCCCCGCCGCCGAGGACCTGGAACGCATCTGCATCTGGATTGAACGCGATCACCCGGAAGCCGCCAAACGGGTTGCGGCAACCATCTACAACGGCATTGCACAGTTGAAGAATGCTCCCGGCCTGGGCCGAGTGAGCAGCCGCATGAGCGGCTGGCGCGAACTGGTCTTTGCGCCGCTGCCGTACATTGCGGTGTACCGCATCCGGGAAGGCCTGATTGAGATCGGGCGCATTTATCACGGCGCGCAGGACTGGCCGTAGGCGGATAGAGGCGCTGGCGAGGCGGGGCGGGTGACACGAGACCGGATTGCCAGGCAGCACTCCGGGCAAAGAAATGACGCCTCGCTCAGCGAATTGAGGCTTAAAATCCATCCATGGCTGGCCTATGGGTTTTAACAGTAATTGCAGGTTGTACGATTTGTGGAATTGTCGCAGCGTGTCTGCTATCCGTAGTGCTCTATGTTGCTGCTAGAAGAAGGAAGAAAAGGTTGGGGCTGAGTGGCCGTCGCCTGACGGTGGTCAACGCGTGTGCTCCGTTTCTCGGTTTGCTTTGGCTGGTGGTCGCGCTTCTTCTTCACGTTCAAATATCAAATCGGATTGCACATCAGGACTGCGGCCTAAGCGGCGATCCCTATGTGACTCTCCCGAACGGATACGAGGTGGGCAGCCACAACACTTATGACGGTTATTTCGTAGCGCCCGGCTTTCAGACCGATGTTCCTACCGTCGGCCCTGGCTACGTTCGCTCTCTGATAGACTTGCGATTCTCTGACCCGTACTTTTCAGGCACTTTGCTCGACCTCAGAACTTACGAAGTGCGGAGATTCGTCTTCGACATTCGGACCCGAACTTTCTATTCCCCTGACCCGGTTGATCAGACCGGTCGTGCAGTGGAGTACTCCGACCCAGTGGCCTTGGACGCTTTCACCGCGGCCCAAACCCACGTCAACGAGGACGCGGATTCCTACTGGAAAGTGTACGAACGCTACCGCCATCATTGGCCAAACTACGTACTGTTAGCAATGATTCTCCTTGGAGAAGGTGCTATTGCTTGTTGGGTATGGAAGGCATGGGCAGAGTATTCGACTCAAGAATCTGAAGTCGAAGGACCGGCTGATAAAATCATCCCTTAGTCCCGATGAGAGAGAAGAGCCTGTGTCTGCTGCCCAATCCGCACCGCGCGTGAAGCCGAGTTCCCTCACCTTTCAGGAGTTGTTGTTCCGCCTGCAGGGCTTTTGGGCGGAGCGCGGATGCGTGCTGCAGCAGCCCTACGACGTGGAAGTGGGCGCGGGGACGATGTGCCCGGAGACGTTTCTGCGGGTGCTGGGGCCCAAGCCCTACCGGGTGGGGTACGCGCAGCCCTCGCGGCGGCCGGCAGACGGGCGCTACGGCGAGAATCCCAACCGGCTGTTCAAGCACACACAGTTCCAACTGATCCTGAAGCCGCCTCCCAAGAACGTGCAGGAGTTGTATCTGGAATCGCTGGAGGCGATGGGAATCGACCTGAAGCGCCACGACCTGAAGTTCGAGGAGGACAACTGGGAGTGGCCGGCGGGGGGCGCGTGGGGCGTGGGCTGGCAGGTGATGCTGGATGGCCTTGAGATTACGCAGTTCACCTACTTCCAGCAGTGCGGGGGGGTGGATCTGGACCCCATTTGCGCGGAGCTGACGTACGGCATGGAGCGCATCGCGGCGTTCCTGCAGGACGTGGACTCGATTTACGACATTGTGTGGGCGCGCGACCCCCACACAGACGGGTCTGGGACGGGCGCGGCGGTGACCTACGGCGACGTGCGGCTGGCCGAAGAGCTGCAATTTTCCGTGTACAACTTCGAGATGGCCGACGTGCCGAGGCTGTGGGAGCACTTCAACAGCTACGAGGCCGAGGCCAAAGAGTTGCTCGAGCGGTTTGAGAATATCGGTGTGGCCGAGACTGCGTATGGCGGGGACTTTGATGTGGCGCGAAAGAAGCGGCGATTTCCGCTGCTGGCGACGTACGAACTGGCGCTGAAGTGCTCGAACCTGTTTAACCTGCTGGACGCGCGCGGGGCGATCAGCGTGACCGAACGCGTTGGCGTGATCGGGCGCATTCGCGCGCTGGCGGTGGGCGTGGCGAAGGCGTGGGCGGAGCAGCAGGGAGCGGCTTCCAGCTCCTAGCTTCTAGCCTCTAGCTTTTGCCGGCGTGGAGTCGACGGAGCGTACTCTGCATGAAACTGGCTAGCGGCTAGAAGCTTGAAAGAAACGACTGTATGGCGGATTTTTTACTGGAGATCGGGTTGGAAGAGGTTCCGGCGCGAATGATTGCCGGGGCGGAGGCGGAGCTGGGCAAGCGCGTGGGCGATTTGCTCAGGCGCGAGCGGCTGGTGGGCGCCGAGGGCAAGGTCGCCACGTATTCCACGCCGCGGCGGCTGGCGGTGCTGGCCGAGGGCGTGCTGGCGAAACAGGCCGATACCGAAGAGCAATTGACCGGACCGTCGTGGAAGGTCGCATTCAAAGATGGCGCGCCAACGGCCGCGGCGCAGGCTTTTGCGAAGAAGGCCGGCATTGCGGTTGCTGACCTGAAGAAAGTTGAAACGCCCAAGGGCGAGTATGTTGGTGCAACGGTGAAGCGCGCGGGGAGGACGGCGACGGAGATTCTTGCCGCCGAATTGCCCAAAGAAGTTCTTGCGATTTACTGGGCCAAGAACATGTACTGGCGTGCGGGCAAACCGGAGCGCTTTGTGCGGCCGGTGCGCTGGGTTGTGGCGATGCTCGATTCGAGCGTTGTTCCGCTGGAGATTGCCGGGATCGCCGCGGGCAACGCGAGCCGCGGGCATCGCGTGCTCTATGGTGAGAAGCCGGTCGAGATCGATGTGGCGAAGAACTACGTCGAGGCGTTGCGTGCCGACGGCGTTGTGGCCGATGTGACCGAGCGCAGGCAGATGATTCGCAAGGCACTGGACGCGGCCACGAGGACGGTTGCCGGCGCGCGCTGGCGCGAGGACGCGGCGCTTTTGGAGACCGTCGTACACCTGACCGAGTGGCCGACTGTGGTCCTGGGCGGCTTCGAGCCAGAGTATCTCGAGCTGCCGGAAGAGGTTCTGGTTACGGTGATGCGCGACCACCAGAAGTACTTTGCGGTGGAAGACGCGAGCGGCAAGCTCGCGCCGCACTTCCTGGCCGTGCTGAACACGCAGGCCGACGAAGAGGGCGCGGCCATTATTCGGCACGGCAATGCGCGTGTGCTGCGGGCGCGCTTCAAGGATGCGCGGTTCTTCTGGGACGTGGACCAGAAGACGCCGCTTGCGGAGCGCGTCGAGAGCCTGAAGCATGTGACCTTCCAGAAGGAGCTGGGCAGCTACGCCTGGAAGACGGAGCAGAACCTTGCCGTGGCAAACGCGCTGGCAACGACTTTAGGCGGGGCCGAGGTCGCGTTCGATGAGGCGGCGCTTTTCAAGGCCGTGGAACTGGCCAAGACCGACCTGACGACGGAGCTGGTTAAGGAGTTCACCGAGCTGCAGGGAGTCATCGGCGGGTTGTATGCGCGAGCGCAAGGATTGGGTGAACGGGTTGCGCTGGCGATTTACGAGCAGTACACGCCGGCTTCTATCGAAGAAGAAATCCCGGTCTCAGTCGAAGGGCAGTTGCTCGGTCTTGCCGACCGCATTCAGACCATCGTTGCGATGTTCGGGATCGGCAACGCGCCGACGGGGTCGAAGGACCCGTTTGCGCTGCGGCGCGCGGCCAATGCCATCGTAAAGATACTGGCCGAGTCGGGGTTGCCGCTTACGCTGGGCGATTTGCTGAACGCACCGTCCCCGGGAGATTCACCGAAAGCGCAGGTGAAAGAGTTCTTCCGCGAGCGGCTGCACTTCTATCTGAAGGATGTTCGCGGATTTGCTTACGACGTGGTGAATGCCGTGCTGGCTGCCAACGCGGATGACGTGCGCGACGCGATTGCGCGCGCGGAAGCGCTGACCGCGGTGCGTGGATCAGATGATTTTGTTGCGGTTTCGGCGGCGTTCAAGCGGATTAAGAACATTCTCCGCCAGGCAGAAGAGAAGGGCTATCAACCGGCGCAGCCGAAGCTTGGTCAAGCGGCGCTTGAGGCGATCGACCTGTGGCAACGGACAAAGGAGCTCGCGCCGCAAGTGGACAAGCTCCGTGAGCAGCGCGCCTACGGTGAGGCGCTGGCGCTGATCGCCACGCTGCGGCCGACGGTGGACACGTTCTTCGACAAGGTGATGGTGCTCGACCCGGATGAGAAGGTGCGCGGGGCGCATCTGGCGTTGATCGACGAAGTGCTCAGGAATTTCTCCGGTATCGCGGACTTCAGCGAAATTGTGACGGCATAAAGCACGTCCGGCGGTTTGTGCGGCGTGGGCAGAGCCAGCCCTGTACGGCTGCGGGCTGAATACGCCGCTGAACTCAAACGGCAAGGCTCTCACTTATACTGACTAAACGAAGGGGGCAGCTTACCAGAACTCAGGCCTGAAACCTTATGGCCGAAAGTGCACAGGACGACCACGCCGGAGTGGACCCATGGGTTTGCCGGGAGTATGCTGGGGTTCGTGAATTCCGTGGCAAGATGGGGATTGTGACAGGTGGAGGTCGAATTCTTTCATGGTCCGCACGAAATTCACGGTGTGGGAGCTTTCCAATTCCCTAAGAAGCACCTTCAGCTTTCACCGGAACCGAATCGGTCATGATGAGTACTGGGCCGGTTCCGGTTCCGCGCGGAACCGTTTTGCAATGCCAATCGACTAAAGTGAGTGAGGAGGTCAAAGTGAATATGGATCGTGTCTTCGGGTTCTTCCAGATCAAGAGGATCCTTTACGGCATCGGGATTGTGCTCCTAGCCGCAAACCTGGCGCCAGCCGGACGGGCCGCAGAGAAAAAGAATTCAGCAGGCCCGGAGAAGCCGGCTTTCCCGTTGAAGCTCAGCGCAAACCACCGCTACCTTGCCGACCGGAACAACAAGCCTTTTTTGATGGTTGGCGATACTCCCCAGGGGCTCATGGGGCAACTGACCGAAAAACAAATGGACGAGTACTTCGCCGACCGCGAGGCTCATGGATTCAATACTGTAGGGTGGGTCGATGTTGCCTGCGCCGGGCAGGATTATCCAGACAACAAGACGGGCAGCACGGTGGATGGCATCTTGCCGTATACAGGATATGTTGCGGGAGGCAACGACTACGCGCACTATGACCTCTCGAAGCCCAATGAGGCATACTTTGCACGGCTTGACTACGCAGTGGAGTCGGCGGCGAAGCATGGCATTCTGATATTCATCGATCCGATCGAGACGATCGGATGGCTGCCAACGCTTCGCAACAACGGTCTTGACGCGGCTTTTGCTTATGGGCAATATCTGGGCAAGCGATACAAGAAATACGCAAACGTTGCATGGTTGAACGGGAACGATTTCAATAAGTGGCGGATACCGTCAGACGACGAACTGGCGCTCGCTGTCGCGAAGGGAATCAAGGCGGAGTCTCCGGACCAGTTGCAAACCGTCGAACTCAACTACAACGCGAGTTCGTCCCTGGACGATCCGAAATGGGCGTCCATCATTTCTCTGAACGGCACATACATGTATGCGGCGACCTATATTCAAATGCTTCATAGTTACAACCAAACTCCAGTGATGCCTGCCTACCTGGTTGAAGCGCACTACGAGCTGGAACAGGTTGGAAACCCGATAGACTATGGCACTCCCGAGGTTCTGCGCCGGCAAGAATATTGGACGATGCTGAGTGGAGGGGTAGGCCAGTTTTATGGGAACAAGTATACGTGGAGCTTTGCTCCGGGGTGGGACTCCTACATCGATACTCTCGGGGTCAAACAAATCGAGATATGGAAGAATTTCTTTACTTCGCTGCCGTGGCAGGACCTGGTTCCGGATCAGAAACACACGGTTGTGACCGAAGGACTAGGAACATTCGGCGACACGGAGCTGGTGTACGACGAGCATGACCTCGGCGTCAGCATGAAGACCCGCGTGAGCGAGAGCGACTACGCGACGGCTGCCAGAACCGGCAACGGATCGACGGTGGTGGTCTATTTGCCGACGCCAAGAACCATCACGATGAGCATGGACAGCCTGAGCGGGCCAGCGCGCGCGAGGTGGTTTGACCCTACGGACGGCACGTATCATGCCGTTCCCGGGGGGCCTTTCCGGAATGCCGGGGAGAAGACGTTCACGCCGCCGGGAAAGAATCACGAAGGCGTAGGGGACTGGGTATTGGTGGTGCAAGCCGCAGGAGGGGCGAGCCACTAAGAGCTTATCCGTAAATAGAAATCGTCTGGCGCCAACAAATCATGGCCGCAGCCAAGGCCAACAGGGCGACGTAGCCTTCTTCGGTCTTTTCAAAACTCACTAACAGCTTGCGAAATCGGTTGAGCCAAGAGTGGGTTCG
>PMYE01000185.1:177-23113 GCA_003171315.1 Acidobacteriaceae bacterium | reverse complement strand
TCTCTACAGATGCCCGAACCGCCCTGTAGACTGTCCCCATGGCGAAGCGCATCGGTGTGCATCTGGGAACAGCGGGCGGACCCTCCAATGCCGTTGAACGCGCCTGGGAGATCGGCGCCAACACCTTCCAGATCTTNNCCGCGCATGTGGCGCGCGCCCAAGGTCGATCCCAAGCAGGCCGAACGGATGCGCGAGTTGCGCACCAGGCTCGACATCGGCCCATTGGTCATCCACACCGGCTACCTGATCAACATCTGCAGCCAGTCGAGCGAGATTCGCGAAAAGAGCGTAGCGGGTTTCCGCGGCGAGATCGAGCGGGCGCTGGTTCTCGGCGCAGAGTACCTCGTTCTGCATCCCGGCTCATGGAAGGGCCTTACGCGCGACGAGGGCCTGAGGCTTGCGGCAGACTCCATCCAGCGGGCGATCGACGGGCTGCCGTGGCAGAGCACCCCGTTCCATATCCTCATTGAAAACACGGCGGGGGCGGAGTTCTCACTGGGCGGCAGCTTCGAGCAGGTGGTGGAGTTGGTCGGGCGGCTGAAAAGCCACGCGCCCGTGGCTGTTTGCCTCGACACCTGCCACACGCACGTAGCCGGATACGACCTGGTGAGCGCCGAGGGCTACGCGGAGACGATGCAGCAGGCCGCCGCAACCGTCACCTTCGACGCCGTCCGCGTGTGGCACTGCAACGACGCCAAGGCTGCGCGCGGCTCAAAGCTCGATCGGCATGAGCACATCGGGCAGGGAACCATGGGCCTTGAGCCTTTCCGCCGTCTGCTCAACGATCCGCGCTTTGATCATTGCGCGTTTATCGCGGAGACGCCGGTGGACGAGGAGGGCGACGAGGAGCGGAATGTGCGGGCGCTGAAGAGGCTGGCGAAATGATCTTGCGGTGTGTACCGTTGTACGGTACAATGGTATAGAAAGAGAAATACTGCATGATTCTTGGGTTCCGTGACCGCTGGTTGAAAGAGTTCTTTGCTCACGATCAGGCTAGCCGAAACATTCCATCTGACCTGGGGACCAGGCTGTTCAGGAAGTTGCAATTGCTCGACGATGCCACATCGGATGCCGACCTTCGGACCCCGCCCAGCAACCATTTTGAGAAGCTGCGAGGCAACCTTGCAGGCTGGCATTCGATTCGCGTCAACAATCAGTGGCGCCTGATCTTCCGCTGGGATGTCGGCAAGGGTGAAGCGGTGGAAGTTTATCTCGACAAACACGAATACAGGTGAGGTGCGACATGCTTAAGACGAAGCGGAAGCCCGTCAGCGTTGGGGAGATGCTTGTAGAGGAGTTCCTGGAGCCGCTCGGGCTGACACAAGGCGCGTTGGCCGAAGCCATGGGCGTGCCGCGCAAGCTGGTGAATGAACTCTGCAACGATCGCCGCGCGGTAACAGCCGACACCGCTCTCATGCTGGCACGTGTCTTCGGAAACTCGCCTGAATTCTGGCTGAATACGCAGCGCCGCACAGAATTGTGGGAGGCGCTGCACACACCGGAAAGACGGGAGCGCATTGAACGCGCCAGGGAACTTCGTTCCGTCGCGTGACGACCCGCGAACGTTTGGCTCTTGGCCCCGTTTACACTGAAAAGTAATGGCAGAAGACAAAGAAAATCGCTACGATCCAGCCGAGATCGAGAAGAAATGGCAGGAGTGCTGGGCCGCCGACCCCAAACTCTACGCTGCGGAAACGACCTCTAGCAACAAACCGAAATATTACGTGCTGGAGATGCTGCCGTATCCCAGCGGCCAACTGCACATGGGGCACGTGCGCAACTACGCCATTGGCGACGCGCTGGCCCGCCAGATGTGGATGCGCGGCTACAACGTGTTGCACCCCATGGGTTGGGACGCCTTCGGACTGCCGGCAGAGAACGCGGCGCTCAAGAACAACATGCCGCCGCGCGAATGGACGCTGGGCAACATCGCCGCCATGAAGCGGCAGATGTTGCGCCTGGGGCTGGGCTACGACTGGGCCACCGAAATCACCACCTGCCTGCCCGACTACTACCGCTGGAACCAGTGGTTCTTCCTGCGCATGGCCGAAAAGGGACTGGTCTACCGCAAGAAGAGCAAGGTGAACTGGTGCCCGGAGTGCGCGACGGTGCTGGCCAACGAGCAGGTGATCGACGGCTGCTGTTGGCGGCACGAAGACACCAAAGTCGAGCAGCGCGATCTGGAGCAGTGGTTCCTGCGCATCACGGCATACGCCGAGGAGCTGCTCGACGGCCTGGACAAGCTGGAAGGCTGGCCCGAGAAGGTGCGCACCATGCAGCGCAACTGGATCGGGCGCAGCGAGGGGACGGAGGTCGATTTTTTCCTGGAAGAGCAGGGAACGGGGAACAGGGATCAGGGATCAGAAAAACAACGGATCCGCGTGTTTACCACGCGCGTGGACACGATCTTTGGCGCGACCAGCGTGCAATTGGCGCCGGCGCATCCGCTGGTTGCCGCTTTTTGCGCCGCCGATCCGGACCTCAAGATGAAGGTTGCGGGCCTGCTTGAGGAGCAGAAGAAAGCCAGGGAAGCAGGCGACGTAGGCGCGATCGAGAAGCACGGCGTGCCGACGGGGCGCTTCGCGATGAATCCGTATAACGGCGCACGCGTGCCCATCTGGGTGGCGAATTACATCCTCATGGACTATGGTACAGGCGCCATCATGAGCGTGCCCGCGCACGACGAGCGCGACTTTGAGTTTGCGGCCAAGTACGGCATTGAGGTTCGCAGAGTGATTCGGCCGGCCTTTGAGACCGAGGATCCGGAAGCTCTGCCGTTCCTGTCGGAAGATGGTGTGCTGGTGAACTCGGGCGAATACGACGGCCTGACCTGCGGCGAAGCGCAGATGCGCCTGCAGGAGGCCGCCGAGCGCGGCAAATTCGGGAATGCGGCGGTCACGTACCGGCTGAAGGATTGGGGCGTAAGCCGGCAGCGCTACTGGGGCACGCCGATTCCCATGATTCATTGCGAGCGCAACGGCCTGGTCCCCGTGCCTGACGAGCAGTTGCCTGTGATCCTGCCCGAGCAAATCGAAATCACGCAACAGGGCGGTTCGCCACTCGGGCGCGTGCCGGAGTTTGTGAACACCACATGTCCCAAGTGCGGCGGGCCGGCGCGCCGCGAGACAGACACGATGGATACGTTCGTCGACTCGAGTTGGTATTTCTACCGCTACACCGACGCGAAGAACGCCAAGGCGCCCTTCGACCCGGCCACGGCGCAGTACTGGTTCCCGATCAATCAATATATCGGCGGCGTGGAGCACGCCATTCTGCACCTGATCTACTCGCGCTTCTGGACCAAGATGATGCGCGACCTGGGCCTGGTGAAAAACGATGAGCCGGCACGCCGCCTCTTCACGCAGGGCATGGTCATTAAAGACGGCGCGAAGATGTCGAAGTCGAAGGGCAACGTGGTTTCGCCCGACGACATGGTGGCCCGCTACGGCGCCGACGCCACGCGCATGTACGCGCTCTTCGCCGCGCCGCCCGACCGCGATCTGGATTGGCAGGAAGACGGCGTGGCCGGCGTCAGCCGCTTTCTGGGCCGTGTGTGGCGGCTGGTGACGAAATACGCGCCCGTCGTGCACGGGGAGGGTACTGGCTTTAGCCCGTACGCGCAATCGCAAAAAGCAACGGAGGCTCTAGCTCCTGAGGGAACAGCCTCGGGCCTGTCCGCCAGCCTCCGCCGCAAGCTCCACCAGACCATCGCCAAAATCACGCAGGATTTCGAAGGCCGCTGGCACTTCAACACCTGTGTCGCCGCCATCATGGAACTCGTCAATGAGCTACAGGACGCCGACGCGCAACTCGCGTCGGGCGAAATTCCCGCGCCGGTTGTCCGCGAACTGCTGACCAACCTCGTCCTGCTCCTTGCGCCCTTCGCGCCGTTTATTGCGGCCGAGTTGTGGGATCAGCTCGGCGGAGAAGGAGTGATTCTTCGCGCGCCCTGGCCGAAGAGCGACCCGGAACTGGCAAAGGAAGACGAGATAGAGATCCCGGTGCAAATTAATGGCAAGCTGATCGCAGTCGTTCGCGTCCCTTCCGGTTCCGATGCTAAAGCCATCGAAGCCGCGGCGTTAGCCGACGAAAAAGTGCGCTCTCGCACGGTAGGAAAAAATGTTGTGAAGGTGATTGTGGTGCCGGGCAGGGCTGTCAACCTGGTGGTGAAGTGAGGACCACCGCGATGACCGGCCCAAACATCAAGGCGCCGGTGCGCGGTACACAGTTGCTGGTCGAGCACATGAGCGGCGTCTTCCGTCGTCCTTCGCTCATTGCGATTGAGATTGCCTGGCGCTGGCTCTTCGGGATTCCGTTTCTACTCGTCTGCTGGAAGCAGGCCCAGCAGATGCTCGCGGCGTTTCCGCTCGAGTCCTCCGGTTTTATTTCTCTCGATACGCAGAATCCCTGGATTGCGGCGGCGCAGATTGCCAATGTGGCTTCGTATTACGAACCCCACTTGCTGGCCGTCCTGCGCTGGCTGCTGCCGGCAGCCGCGCTGGCGTGGGTGCTGCTCTCGGGTGTGGGCCGTAATCTTCTGTTGCGGCGCATGGAAGCGGATCGATCTCCGTGCCCGCCGTTCCGCCCCATCGCGATGATTGTGTTACAGGCAGCGTGGTTGATTTTGCTGGCTTTCACTATCTGGGGATGGTTCCGTTCGATGCAATGGGCCGCGGCCACGCACATTTCCGCGTCCGGTGAGCCGGACTTGGTCGGCTATGCCATCTGGGCGATCTTGCTCTTGCTGGGATTCTTCACGGCGTTTGCGCTGGTGAGCTGGACGGCTTCGATCGCGCCGTTGCTGGCGTTGCTGGAAAGGCGCTCTGTGTTTTCCGCTCTCGGCGAAAGTTTCAGACTGGGCAAGCCGTTCACCAGCAAGCTGGCCGAGATCAATCTGGTGATGGGCATCGTTAAGCTGGCGCTGCTCGTACTGGCGATGGTCTTCACCGCCGCGCCGGTTCCATTCAGTCAGGAGCTGGGTCCCGGCGCACTGCAAACGGCGTTGGTTGCTTCCAGCGTCTTTTATTTTGTGGCCAACGATTTCTTTCAGGTGGTGCGGCTTAAGGCGTTTGTGGAGTTTTGGAGTGTCTATCGGGGGCCGGCGGTTCGCGCATCTGCAACCTGATGGCGCAGCAATACTGCGAGCCGCGCGCGCCTGATTCTCACGTGGCGCCAGGCGTTAGAACAACTTCATCTGGATGACTAGATACTTCTTCGGGTTCTCGCGCATGCCCTTGATGAGCTGCTGCGCCTGGTCCGCGGTCTGGTCCAGGTGATCGTAAAGAGCCCGATTTTGCACCAACTGGCCCGCTGTGCCTTGGCCCGCATTGATGCTCTTGAGAATGTTGTCGAGGTTGGTCACCGCATCGTCCAGCTTCTTGGCGAAATCCGGATCCTCGACGAGCTTGCCCAGCGAGCCTTTGCCGGAGTTGATCTGAGTCACTAACTGGTTGGTATTGGCGGCGGCGGCGTTCAGGTTGTTGTAGAGCGTCTCGTCCTTCAGCAGCTTGCCTGCGGTTCCTTTGCCGGCATCGAGATCGGCGGCGATCGAATTCAGGTGGTCCGCGGCGGAGTTCAGCTTCGTATACAGCGTGTTGTCGTTGACCAGTTCGCCTAACGTTCCTTTGCCCTGGGCGATGGATCCCGTCACCGTCTCCAGGTTGGTTGCGATGGAGACGAACTTCCTGGCCAGTAAGGGATCGTTAATGAGTTCGCCCGCCGTACCGCGCTTGGTATTCAATGTGTCAATCAGGGTTTCGATCTTGTGCATCAACGCATTAATCTCTTCAATCGAGACCTGGCTGCTACTGATGACCGACTGAATCGTCGGCGCGCCGGACGAACGGAGCTCGGCATTGTTGGCCGGCGGCGGGCCCGTGGTGTGGGTGGAGTCGATATCGACGAAGCTGTCGCCCAGAACGCCTGCCGCCTGGATGGAGGCCGCCGAATCGGTGTGCAGATCGTACAGATACTTCTCGCCCACCTCCATGGTCACTTCGACGGGATTGGGATTTCGCTCAGGGACCACGCGCATGTGCTTGACATTGCCAATGGTGACGCCTTCGAGCGATACGACAGCGCCATCCTTCAGCCCGCCGGCATTGGGGAAGTAACAACGCAGTACAATTCTGTGAGCGAATAGCCCACCCGAAGCGCCGGTCATGAGAAACATGAGTCCGATCAGAATGGCGAGGGCGGCCAGCACCAAGGCCCCCACCTTCAGTTGCGACCACTGGATCTCTTTGCGGCTTGGCACTTGACTCCTCTTACTGAACTGAGCGGGCCGACGCCTAGAGGATAGCAGAACAGGCGGATTTAAGGCATATCTCCCAGCCGCGTAGAGTATCAACTGTGTCGAAGGTTGCCGCTCACCGAGGTTCGCGCCAACGGGGCTGTTTGGAATTCCTATATACCATCGGGAGAAATGCTCTAGCGCCCGTCCTCAAGCACCACGCTGGCCATGGCAACTTCAGAACTGTGGGTCAGCGACAGCGCAGAGCGGACCACGCCAAGGCGGCCTGCAATTTGCGCGGCGCGACCATGAAAACGCAGGCTGGGCCTTCCGCTTAGCTCCCGCACCACTTCAATCTCCAGCCAGTTCACGCCGGAGCTGATGCCGGTGCCCAGCGCCTTGGCCGCCGCTTCCTTTGCGGCAAACCGCGCGGCAAAGCTCTCGGCCGATTTGCGCTTGCGCAGGCAGTAAGCCTGCTCCGCTTGGAGATAGACGCGGTCGAGGAAACGCCGGCCAAAGCGATCGATGGCGCGTTGGATGCGTCCAATCTCCACCACGTCGATTCCGGAGCCAGCGATCATCCTGACTATCAAACTACAATATTCGCGCTGTCTCACGCTTGCGGCCGGCCGTGAAGGTGAGACGTTCGCCTGCCCGCGCCGGCTAGGCCGTGTTCAATTACCGCCGCTCGTCCGCCCACAATCTTCTCGACGCCGGGTTGTTTCAAAGGCGGTCAGAAGGCGTTCGACTCCGCAACAGCTTTCATCCAGAACGGCATCTCTCCGATAAACAGCATGTGAAGCTGAGCATGTTGAATCAGGCGCGAAGGCGGGCAGCAAGTGCACCGTGGGCTATGCAGATGAAGGCAGTCTCGACCGAGGAGCCTTCACGGCTGGTCCAGTCTCTCACCGGCGCCATTCTTGCCTGTGGCGGATGGGTTCTGAGCCGCGGCGCCAACGATACCGGCATGGTGAACATGTTGTTCGAGTTCGAACGCGAGGCGTGCGTCGACATCTACACTGTGCTGATCGCCGCGGGCCTCGAACTGAGCCAGACCGGGCATATCCGCTTCACCGAGCTTTGCCAGTGCACGCGCAGCCAGCCCAGGGATTGCGGCGCGGAGATCGCGAGCGTCGATCTGGAGATTCAGACCTTTCCTCTCGATATCGTCAACATCATGCAGGCGTCGGGCCCGGTTTAAGGCATTTCTCCCAATCCTCAAGAGTGCTCAATGGTTCGAAGGTTGCCGCTCACTGGGGTTCGCGCCAACTCTGCGGTCTTGAATCCCTATACGCCCTTGGGAGAAATGCGTTAGGCCGGCGGGTGCGGCCCTTCAAACGGCGGGTAACAGTGCTCGTCTCAGCCGGCCTCAACCAGTCCATATTTTCGCTGCCAAGCTTGCTTGAGTTGCACCCGCACGCGCGCCCGCTCGCTTTCAGTAACTGCCTCGTCAGGATGATCGACAAAACGCGCCGCCTCCTGCTTGGCAAGTTCCAACAATTGACGGTCGCGCAGGAGATTCGCCACGCGGAACTCCGGCAGACCGGCCTGCCGCGTACCGAAGAATTCCCCCGGTCCGCGCATGGAAAGGTCGAGTTCAGCCAGCTCAAATCCGTCCTGCGTTCGCACCATCGCGTTCAGCCGTTCTTCGCCCAGTTCGGTGACCCGCTCGCCGGTCATCAAAATGCAGTAGCTCTTGGCCGCGCCGCGCCCCACGCGCCCGCGCAACTGATGCAACTGCGCCAGTCCGAACCGCTCCGCGTGCTCCACCACCATCACCGTGGCGTTGGCGACATCGACGCCCACCTCAATCACTGTAGTCGACACCAACACATCGATCTCTCCGCGCTGGAAACGGCGCATGATGACGTCTTTTTCGTCCGCGTCGAGACGCCCGTGCAGTAACCCGACGCGCAGGCCGGCAAACGGTCCCGAGCGCAATTTTTCGTGCATCTCGACGGCTGAACGGAGACCCGATTTGGCCGTGGGGTTGGCCTCCTGCGCTGACGCAGGAAACAGCTCCGCTGTTTTTCCTTTCCTGATGTTTTTGCGCGCGGCCATTGGCGCCGCTGCGATTCCGGCCTCCGGCTCGTCGCGGGAGAAATCCAGCTCCGGCTGGTCGTCCTTTGTCCCTTCGATCACTGGATACACGATGTACGCCTGCCTGCCTCGCGCCACCTGTTTACGCACGAAAGTCCACACCTGCTCCGCTTGCTCGCCAGAAACACGACGGGTAACGATTGGCACCCGCCCCGGCGGCATCTCGTCCAGCACGCTCAAGTCCAGATCGCCATAGAGCGACAGCGCCAGCGTGCGCGGAATGGGTGTGGCCGTCATGACCAGCACGTCGGGCTCGGGCTGGTTGGGCTTTTTCATGAGTTTGAACCGCTGCAAGACGCCGAAACGGTGCTGCTCGTCGACGACGGCCAGTCCAAGCCGGTCGAACTCCACCTTCTCTTCGATCAGCGCGTGCGTTCCGATCACCAGGTTCGCCTCGCCACGGTTGATCAGGCCGCGGTTGTACCGCTTGCGGTCCTCGTCGAGCGATCCGGTAAGCAGCACGATGCGCGGCTTGCGGCTGGACCGCTCCAGCAGCTTGCGCGCGGCCAGGTAATGCTGCGTAGCCAGAATCTCGGTAGGCGCCATCAGAGCAGTCTGGTAGCCGTTTTCCATGGCGACGATCATGGCCTGGAAGGCGACGATCGTCTTGCCCGAGCCCACATCGCCCTGCAGCAGCCGCCGCATCGGATTGGGGGCGCGCATGTCTGCCACAATCTCACCGAGAGCGCGCTTCTGCGCCGCGGTGGGATGGAAGGGAAGCACCTCGCGGATCGCCTCGCGCACCTTGTCGGTAGCGGTAAACGCAATACCCTTGCGCTCCTTCATGCGCCGCCGCTTCAGCTCCAGTCCCAGTTCCAGGAAAAACAGTTCTTCGAAGATCAGCCGCCGGTGCGCAGGGGTCGACGCACTCTGCAACTGCGCGAAGGGCGTGCTCTCGGCAGGGAAGTGCACCTCGCGCAGCGCGGTTTCGCGGTCGGGCAGATCGAGCCGCTCCAGCATGGCTCGGGGCAGGCACTCCGGCACGGCCCCGCGCACGCCTTCGAGCAGGTTGAAGATCACCTTGCGCTGCCAGCGCGACGCCAGGCGGCTGCCTCCCAGGGATTCGTACACGGGCGTGATGCGGCCCACCTCGAGCAGCCGCGTTTCCGCATCGTCACTTGCATCGGGAAGGATTTCGAACTGCGGCTGGATCATCTTGAAGTTGCCCGTCGTAAAGCTTTTTGACGAGCGCGACGGCTCGACCTTGCCGTAGACGGCAACGCTCTGCCCCGCATGGAACTTTCCGTCCAGGTAGGCCGCATGAAACCAGAGGCACTTCATGGCGAACCGGCCCTGGCCGAGGGTGATCTCGTAGATCGGCCCGCGCCGCGTCCGCATCAGTATCGCCCCGCGCACCTCGCCGATCACGCTGGCCACTTCGCCCGGCTTCAATTCATCCAGGCTGCGCGGATTTTGCCGGTCCTCGTAGCGGAAGGGCAGGTGGTAGAGCAGGTCCTCGGCGGTCTGGATGCCTTTTTCGGCCAGCATCTCCGAGACGCGCGGCCCTACGCCGCGCACAAATTTCACCGGAGTGTCGAGGGCAGGCACAATCGGAATGCTACATGGCGTGTCTGCGCGGCGACAAACACGGCGCAGTGCATGGCTATTCAGTGCCGGGTAGGGGCGTGTATGGTGGTAAGCGTCAAATTTCCCTCCGGGAGGCACGCAATGCACGAATTCAACCGCAGATCGTTTTTGAAGGCGGCCGGCGCCGCTTCGGCGGCCACCCTTCTCGGCCCGCGCGTCCACGCATTGGCTGCCGCGCAAGCCGCGCCCGCCCAGTCCGTCGCCGCCAACGACCATATCCAGATTGCGCTTATCGGCGCAGGCGGTCAGGGCCAGAGCGACACGCGCACGGCCGTTCAGGTTCCCGGCGTCAAGCTCGTTGCCGCCGCGGACTGTTACAACGGCCGCCTTGAACACGCGAAAGAGATCTGGGGCAGCGACATCTTCACGACCCGCGACTACAACGAGATCCTCGCCCGCAACGATATTGACGCCGTGATCGTCGCCACGCCCGACCACTGGCACAAACAGGCCGCTGTCGACGCCATGAAAGCCGGCAAAGATGTCTACTGCGAAAAGCCCATGATCCACCTGTACGGCGATGGGCCCGAGATGATCGAAACCGCGAAGGCTACAGGCCGGATCCTGCAGATTGGGAGCCAGCGCGTGAGTTCAATCATCTATGCCAAGGCCAAGGAGCTGCTGGCCTCCGGCGCCATCGGCCAGCTCAACATGGTCACCGCGCACTGGGATCGCAACTCCGCCATGGGCGCGTGGGACTACACCATTCCGCCCGATGCCTCGCCCGAAACCTGCGATTGGCCGCGTTTTCTCGGCACGGCGCCGCGAATCCCCTTCAACGCCGAGCAGTTCTTCCAATGGCGCAAGTGGAAGGCCTACGGCAGCGGCGTGGCCGGCGACCTTTTCGTACACCTGTTCAGCGGAACGCACTTCATCACCGGCAGCAACGGGCCGACGCGCGGCATGGCGACAGGCAGCCTGCGCTTCTGGAAGGATGGCCGCGATGTCGCCGACGTTGTCCTGGGACTTTTCGACTATCGCGAGGGATTCAATCTGAATGTGCGCGTCAACTTCGTCGATGGTGGCGAGGAGAGCGAAGGCCTCGTCTTTACCGGTTCCGAGGGCACGATGGAAATTGCCGGCAACACGGTCAGCGTCAATCGCGTGCCGCGCGAAACGGAGCCGGGCCTCCATATCGGCGACTTCGCCGAAGCAACGCAGAAGGCCATTCTCGAGGACTATGCGCGTAAGTATCCGCGCACGCATCCCGAGGGCGAGCCGGCCGCGGGCTATGAGAAGTACGTCGCGCCCGCGGGCTATAGCGACAGCTACGACCACTTCAAGAATTTCTTTCACTTTGTGCGCACGCGCCAACAGCCCGTTGAAGATGCAGCCTTCGGCTACCGTGCCGCAGGCGCCGCGTTGCTTAGCAATCTCAGCATGGACCGCAGTGCCATTGTGAACTGGGATCCCGACGCGATGAAGCTGGTTTAGAACCGTTCACGAGAACTTGAATCCGGCGGCCATGGTCTCCCACCCTATCGTTCGCCACGGCGAACGATAGGATGGGGCGCCCGGCTGAAGCGATGGGCGACTAGTCAATCGCGGGCTTTGGCTTCTCATTGAGCGCCTTGAGAAGCTTATCGAATTCGCGCTGGTAAGCGTCTTGGTCTGTCTTCCACTTGGTGAAATTCGGGATGTGGTACTCGCGGATCTCGCGCGCAGAATCCTTACCGAAATCCGAATCAAAGTATTCCCATTCCTTGATCTTTTTGAGCGGGCAAAGAGCGATGGGGAAAAGAACCTCTCTTTTCTGCTCCTTTTCGCGCTTCCGTGCAAGAGCAATCTCCGTTCTCACCCACTCGCTGGCCATGCTTGCGGGAGACAGAATCAGCAACAGCTTGTCGTACATGCGGATCGCTTCGTCGATTTGCCTGTGAGTCTTCTGGCCGCCGAGCAAGTCGTGCGGAGCGAACCAGCAGCGCACACCCTTGGCCTGCAAGTCGGCGTACAGCCGGTCGGCAAATGCCTGGTCCTTCGTCGAGTAACTGATGAAAAGGGAATAGAATTCGATTCCCGTGCCGACCAGCGAGGCCATGTATTCAATGAAGTTGTCTGGAACGCCGGCTCCGCGCAAAAACGCGTGCGGAATCTTGCCTTTGGATTTGTAAATCGTTTCGATGCCGATGCTGGAGGGGCGGATATGTATCAGAGTCTCTAACCCTTTAACTCCGCTCAAATCGACGTCGGTGAATGTTGTGTGCCCGACACTCGCCCCGGTGAGGTCTGTCCGGTCGAGATTCGCTCCGCTGAGATCCGCCCCGCGGAGGTCCGCCCAACTGACGTCCGCCCCTCCCAAATCAGCCGAACCCAGGTCCGCCTCCATCAAGTCTCCCCTACGGAGATTCGACTCTCTGAGTTCTGCCTGCCAGAGTTTCGCGCCAAAAAGATGTGCCCCACTTAGGTTCGTTCGATTGAGCTTCGCCCAGTGGAGGTTCGCCTCGTTGAGTTTCGCCCAGCGAAGGTCCGTCCCGCTGAGATCAGCATGCTGTAAACTGGCCCCGCTGAGGTCCGCCCTGATGAGGTGGGCCTTACGGAGGACAGCCCTCCTTAGGTCCCACTTGATCGAAGGATTATTCTTCCTCCATTGATTCCATTCCTTGACGCCCTCTTTCAGGATGGCAAGATGTTTTCGATTGGCCATGGCTCCAGTATGCCAGCACCGTATCCCCTGCGCCGGAAAGAAGTTGCCCTCTTTTCATCGAAATTCCGGGCGCGCGCAAACCTCATGGTGCGCAGAGGCGCGCCAGGCGCTAGTCAGCCCTAGCTAAACCCCAGCACGGGATGCGGCACGTAAGGCTCTTCCAGCGCAGTCATCTCTTCGGGCGTGAGGCGGACGGAAAGCGCCGCAACAGCATCCTCAAGATGGTGCGGCTTGCTGGCTCCCACAATGGGCGCCGTCACGCCCGGCTTGGCCAGCAGCCACGCCAACGCCACTTGCGCGCGGGGAACTCCCCGTTTTTCCGCGATCTCGCCCAGCCGGTCGACGACTCTGCGGTCGGCCTCTTCACTTGGCGCATACATTCCGTTGCCAAACTGGTCGGTCTCCGAGCGCGCAGTGCTCCCGGCCTTCCAGGCTCGCGTCAGCCGTCCGCGCGCCAACGGACTCCAGGGAATCACGGCAACGCCTTCCGCCTGGCACAACCCGATCATCTCGCGCTCCTCCTCGCGGTAGAGCAGGTTGTAGTGATTCTGCATGGAGACGAAGCGCGTCCATCCGTGCCGGCCGGCGAGGTACAGCGCCTTAGCGAACTGCCACGCATACATCGACGAGGCTCCGATGTACCGCACCTTTCCTGCCTTCACCACGTCATGCAGCGCTTCCAGCGTCTCCTCGATGGGCGTTTCGTAGTCCCAGCGATGAATCTGGTAGAGGTCTACGTAGTCGGTTTCTAGGCGCTTGAGGCTCTGGTCGAGCTCAAAAAGGATCGCCTTGCGCGAAAGGCCGCGGCCGTTGGGCTCCTCGCGCATCAGGCCCTGCACCTTGGTGGCAATCACCACCGCCTCGCGTCGTACGCTGGCCTTCAGGAACCGGCCCAGCACGGCTTCGCTCTCGCCACCGGAGTAGACATTGGCTGTATCGAAGAAATTGATGCCCAGATCGAGAGCCTGGCGCAGAAAGGGCTGGCTCTCGGTCTCATTCAGTGCCCAAGCCTGCCGTCCGGGCAGCAGTCTGCCCGTGGCCGGGCTTCCGTAGGTCATGCAGCCAAGACAAATGCGCGAGACTTTCAGTCCTGTTCGGCCCAGATTCATGTATTCCATGGCTTCTCCTGCTTTGAGTTTACGGCGGTTCTCCTGCAACTATGAGCCATTTCGGAAAACGGCCCGCCTTACAAAGACTCCTAAAATACTAAAGGTCCTAGCACTTTCGTGCCTTGCGTCCCGGCGACCAAAAGTGATTGGATTTCTATTGTGTGAACCTCGTCATACAACTTCTGTTGCCGCGCCAGGGTCTAATATCGCATGAGGCGGGGGAGGGTGTGCCTGTTTGTGTCTCTCACGTAGGTTCCGGCGCTTACGGGGAACAATGGTGTGTCTAATGAATAGTATGCGAGGCGAGCCGCAAGAAAGGCGCCGGACGAATTGACCCAGAGCGCGACAGCAGTGTTGGAACGGCAAAAGCACCCCTCGCATCCCATGGGCCGGCGCTTCCAGTCCTGTTTGCGGCGGCAGTGGCCGGTACGGCTGCTGGCTGCCGCTGCAGTTCCGGCCCTGTTTGTGCTGGCGGGCTGCGGCGGGTCGGTGTCTGGCGGCACAACCGGCAGCACGTTCTCAATCTCGCCTGGCACGGCAACCATCGACACCAATTGCACTGGCTGCGACGCCACAAACTCATCAGGGACTGCCCTGGAGCAATTTACGGCCACGCTGAACGGTGGCGGCGGGGCCTCTGTAACGTGGACGGTGAGCGGCGGCGACGCGAACGCCGGCGCAGGATCCATTACGAACAGCGGCCAATACACGCCGCCATCCTATCTCACCGCAAACAGCGTGCAGGTGACGGTGACGGCCACGATCAGCTCCGGCGCGGGCGTTGGTTTGCAATCAAGCGCAACCGTAACCATCACGCCCGGATTCCTGCAACCGCTCTCGCCCGAGAACGTGGCTCTCGGCAGCAATGGAACCGTCACCATTACCGGTTACATGGCCGAAGCCGGCGGCACCACCGGCATCAACTACGCGGTCTCAAATACGGCGACGGGGTCGAGTGGCGGGCAAGGCTCTGTGAACTCGCCAAGCTGTGTGCGCAGCTCGAACACTTTCACGTACTGCACTGTCACCTACACAGCGCCGGCGACAGTTTCATCCACTACCGCCGCTTACGTGGTGGCCACCATCGGCACGTCGTCCTCAAAAACCGCTGCCGACGTACTGCTCAACACCGCGGGAATCACGAGTAATCCATCGACGCACCAGGTGCAACTGGCGACGCCGATCCTGCTGGGCAGCTCCGGCGGCAACAACAACGATTACGACACTACAGTTCAAAACGCGACGACGTATATCACGGACTGCTGTGGCGGCACGCTGGGAGCCTTGATTCAGAACACCGGGGGAACGCAGTACCTGTTAAGCTGCAACCACGTTCTGGCGCGCAGCGACCAGGCCGCCCCCGGCGAAACAATCATCCAGCCGGGGTTGATTGATGCGGGTTGTTATCCAACCACCGACGGCGGTGCAGAGACACCCGTCGGCGCCCTCACCGCATGGCTCCCGCTCAGCTCCAGTTCGACCAATGCCGACGCTGCCATCGCCGCAGTGAACTCCAGCGCGGTGAACACCAGTGGCGCGATCCTGGAATTGGGTTCGGAGCAGGGCAACGGCACGCTGGCTGCAGCGCCTCCGGGAACCTCCTCGACAGGTGGCAAGGGCGAGAACGGCGCAATCAACATGGTCGTCGCCAAGAGCGGGCGTACCACGGGTCTTACGTGCGCCAGCATCGCCGCAATCAACCTCGACGTTCAGGTGAGCTACTACAGGAACTGTGCCGAGACCGAACCGTACTTGACCAAGAACTACACGAATCAGATCGAAATCGAAGGCCAAGAGTTCAGCGATGCGGGCGACTCCGGGTCGCTGGTGGTGGATGCCAGCAATGCCGAGCCCGTTGGTTTGTTCTTCGCCGGCGGCGCAACCAACACGGGTGTAAGCGAGAGCGTCGCCAACCCTGCGCCGACCATTTTAGCGGAGCTTGGCGCACAGCAGGGAACCACCTACACCTTTGTGGGCACAACGGACCACCCAGTCAGCTGCCTGAACTACGGGAACGCCACGGCAACTGCGGCGCAGGCGATCGCGCTCACCGGTGCGCAGACTGCGCTTGCCCAGCAAGCGTTGACGCAGGCGCGCATGCTGGTCAATCCTTCCGCCGGCATCCTTGGCGCCGCTGTGGGCAAAAGCAGCGACCACGCCGGCAGGGCCGCCGTGATCTTCTACGTTGACCAGAGCTTGAGTGTCACTGTGCCCCAAACAGTGGACGGCGTTCGCACGGAAGTGATTCCCACTACGGCGCAGGCTGTGGCCGCAGGCGCCGCGCCGCAATTCGCGGTCGAGTCCAACGCGCCTCTGTCGCTGACGCCCAATGTGCTCAACCAAGCCATCGCCGCCAAGGGGCAGATCGCGCAGAGCCTGATGCAGCAGAACCCCGCCTTCTTTGGCGTGGGCGTGGGCCAGAGCTTCGACAATCCGAGGGAAGCGGCGCTGGTCATTTATGTTGACCGCCGCCAGGTTCCCGCATCGCTCCCCGCCACCATCGACGGCTTGCGCACGCGCTACATTATCATGGACCGGCTGCACGTGACGCGGTCTTATTTAACTGGGCCAGTCCGGCGGCAGAGCCATTGCACGGCGCATCCGGTCATGCGCGAATCAAATAGCTTCGATCCGCTCCGTCCCCGCTCACTGCCCGGCCTGAACCTGTTCTGAAGGGCCTTCGCCTGACGTCGGCTCCAGCTCTGGACGCTTCCTACTTGACGGGACGAGCCTTGCCATCCTTCAGGCTCTGATTGATGATGGCCCCGATCTGAGTGCGCATGTGGCCCATCTCTTCGCTAAACCTGCCCATCTGAGCGCCCCGGCGGCCCATCACTTCGTTAAACTTGCTCGTCTCTTCGTTGAACTTGCCCATCTCAACGTTGAAATTGCTCATATCGATATTCATCACTTTGGCCTCGACTTCGGCGACCTGGCGTTGAATTGTCGAAATCTCGCGCTGCAGCTCCTGCAGTTGTTCCCGGCTGATTGTGTTGCCCTGTTGCGCCTTCATGCTCGCCACACTCGCATCCAATGCCGCGATCTCCTTCGACAACTCGGGCTTAGGGATGTTGGCAGCGTTTTCGCGTGCCTGCTCGCCCGCTTCGCGTGCCTGCTCACCCGCTTCGCGAGCCTGCTGGCCGGCATCGCGCATCTGCTGGCCGAGCGCGCGCATCTGGTCGCCCTGATCCTGCAGAGCCTTATCCATGCCCTCGATCTGGCGCACGATTGCAGGGTCGTCGACGACATAGTACTTGCCTTCATGGCGAAAGAGCAGGAAATGTCCATGGACGGTGTTGCGCGCCTTATGGACTTCGGCTGCGCCTTCAGCGCCCCAGTTGCCGCAGAATTGAGTTTTGGTTCCAGGATCGCCGACGATCGCATAGGCGTCGCCGTTCCCCATACAAGATCCCTGCGCTGCGTTACCGAATACATGGATGGGTGGTATCGGAGGAATGGGTGGAATCTGGACCTGCACGGCAATCGGCGGCATCGCCGGCAACGCAGGCTCGGGCGGCAAGGGTGGAGCGGGAGCAACCTCGGGACCGGGCGCCGCGGATGGAGCAGGCTGTGGAGTGGCGGCGGGTGCTTGATCGGACTGCGCATCGGTCACCTGTGCGGCATTGGATTGGCCGGTCTGGGGCGATTGCGCCTGATCCTGTGCCGGGTTTTGGCCGGCCGCCTGCGCAACGATCAGGTGCGTTGTGGCCGGTTGAGGCAATGGGGCAGCCTGCACGCGAACCAACGCTGTGGCTGCGACGAGCACAGTGGGAACAACGAATGCTGCAACCAACGCGGCGCGGCCAGTGCTGAAGGCCTGCCTGAAGGTGGAGTCGTCGAGAAGCCGCTCGATGCGCCGCGAGAGATTGCTTGAGTGTGCCATGGTTACTCCTGTAAGAGTTGGGCGCGGAAGAGCCGCGAATTCAAGCAACAGATGAGCGTATGCGGAGGGGCTTGCAGCCTCTTCGAGGCCGGCGCGGTCGCTAATGGCCTCGCTCAATTCAGAGAGCTTGTGCTTGAGCCACCACCCCAGCGGGCTCATCCAGTTCACCGCTGCGTAAACTCCGGCGAGCAATTGCAGATAGAAGTCGTATTGTCGGATGTGGGATCGTTCGTGCGCCAGCACGATGCGCAGCTTCTCCGCATCCCATTGCGCAAAATCCGCGGGAAGTACAATGCCGCTCCCGATGTTGACAGGGGAAGAGACTTGCCGGCTCGAACGGACGGGGTCTCCGCCATCGAAACCGTGCATCTGCGCGGCATCCACCGGTTCCGCGCGCAGCCAAAGCAAGAACGAAGAGGCCAATCCGATCGTCAACCGGAGGAGCAGCGCCGCAACCACCGCCAGATAGGCCAACCAGCAGGCGGTCAAAAGGGAAACCGAAGATCCCCGTCGTTCCTGCGGAGGTGTTGCGGTCTGTAAAGCCGCAGGTGGCGCGACCGTAGGGATCGATCCCACCCGACCGCCCGTCTGAACCGCGATATTTTCCTTTACCCACGCGTTCGGCGCCGCGCCGAATTCTGACTCGACATACGGCGCTTGATCCGAATCGCTGATTTCCGCAGTGCGCGAATCCACTTGTACCGGAGAAATTGGCGGCATGGGTTTAGCGCTTACCGGCCGAAGCCACGGAGACGCGGGCAGCCGCACCTCAGCCCAACCTGGCGACCACCGCAATCCAACCAGGAAGGGCATGGCCAGCGCGGCCATGAGCACGGCGCTCCAGGCTGCTTTCTGCGTCCAGACGTTCTTCACGCGCAACATGCGCAGGCCGGCCCAGACGGCGCTGCCTGTAAAGAGCGCGCGAAATGCGGCCCCGAACAGAATTGTGCTGGCGCTGGAAATCATGGCTTCGTCTCCTTCTTGGCAGGGGCCGCGGATTTCACTGTGGCGATGCGCTCCGCGAGTCGTTTTAACTCCGCCCGGTCTAACACTTTGGAGTCGACCATCCCCACCAGCAGCGCCTCTACTGAGCCCTCGCAGAACCAGTCCACGATGCGTTTCACGGCCCGGCCCGCCACGCGCTGCCGCGACTCCGACGGCCGGTAGATAAAGGTGCGGTCTTCCACGGTGTGCGCCAGATAGCCTTTTTCTTCAAGGCGGCGCAACACGGTGCGGATTGTTGAGTCCTTCAGCGGCCGGCCAAGAGCTTCGCGCACCTGCTCGGCAGTCATGGTTCCTGTGCGCCAGATGACGGCAAGAATGCTGCGTTCCAGTGCGCCGAGCTCGGCCGGGTCGTGATCCATTTGAGTGTTACGGTCCATAATGTTACGTATGGTAACACACGATTGGACGCACATGTCAAGACCTGGTTTACAAATTTTTTCTTGGTCAGGCCCGGGCGCTTGCGGTTTGCGCCTCGGTCGTCGCCAGGCCGGGGTTGTCGGGAATAAAGACCCCGATGACTGTTCCCGAGCACTTCTGCGCGGACGCAGGCGGCGAAACGGCGGTGCGGCTGCGTACGCGAACCACCCCGTGATGTTTCAGGATGATCTCGTGGCTCACCCACAGCCCCAAGCCTGTTCCTGTCGCTTCCTTGGTGGTGAAGAAGGCTTCGAAGATGCGCTCGCGCACATCCGGCTCCATGCCGGCCCCGGTATCGGCAATGGCAAACCGGATTCCTGCTTGCGCGGGGTTCTTCCAGTCGCGGGAGCGCTGTGCCCGCACTACCAGCCGGCCGCCATTGCTACTGGCGTCGATCGAGTTGCCCACCAAATTTGCGAAGACCTGACGGATCTCGCCGGCAAAGCAAAAGAGAGTAAGCCCAGCGTCGTAGTCCCGCTCCACATGAAGGTCGAGCGCATGAATGTGGCTTTGATAGAGGTTGAGGACCGAGTCCAGCAGCTCCGCCAGTGTAGCGCGCGCCGGCTGTGTTGGCTGCCGGTAGAAGCGTAGCGTTTGCTGCGTGATCTCCGAGATGCGGCGCACCTCGTCCTCGGCCATGGCCACGTACTGCTGCGCCGCCTCTGGAAGGTCTATGGAATTGCGCAGCAGGAAGAGCAGGTTGGTGATGGCTTCAAGTGGATTATTGATCTCGTGCGCGATGGAGGCGGCCAGGCGCCCGGTCACAGCGAGCTTTTCGCTCCGGCGCAGCGCCTCTTCGCTGCGCTTGCGGTCGCTGGCGTCAAGCGCAATGATCCCCACCCACCGCACCTGATTCGGCGTGGTCCGCACCGGGTAGGCGCTGATCAGCCAGGTCCAGGGCCGGCGGGGTTTACCTCCCTCGCCGCTTAACTCCAGGTTGCGCACTGGCTCTTCGCTCGAAAAGACGCGGTGCACTGTGCCCTCGATCTCCCTGGCAACGGCCGGCGGCAGCAAATCGGGAAGGGTGCGGCCGAGATGGCGGCTCACAGCAGCGCCGGTCAGGTCCCCGAAGACCCGGTTGACGCGCACGAAGCGGACATTGCGGTCGACGAATGCCAGTCCAATGGGTGCGTTGGCCAGCATGGAGTCGAGCAGGGAAAGCGTGTCATTCAGCCCCGCCCGCTGCTCGGCCAGCGAGGCAACCATGCGGTTAAAGGTCTCGATCAGGTCACCGATCTCATTGTGAACCGGGATCGGCAGCGGAAAACGGCTGCGGTCTTCCGGTGAGGTCATCAGGGCGGTGGCGCCGTGGTGCAGCAACGCCAGTGGCCGCGCAATGGCGCGCCACATCAGCAGCACCAGCAGCGCCGAGGCTGCCACCCAGATGATGCCAAAGATGGCCGTGTCGCCCAAAAGAGAATCCAACTGCTGTCGGGCAGCGCTTCGGTCGAACGATACGAAGGCATAGCCCCGCAGTTCGCTTCCGGTATAGATAGGCCGGACTGCCTCCCGTCCGCCGGCTGCCGTTTTGAAAATTCTTGACTCCCCGCGCTGAACCAGAGGAATCTGCGCGCGTTCCGCCGCGCTGAGTCCCGCCGGCTCTTGCTTTACGCTCCTGACAAAGAGTACGTCCCCGACCGGGCTGACAATTTTCGCCGACTCCACAATGGGTGAGTCAACGATCGTGCGCACGGCCAAGTCCACCCAACTGGGCCTCTGCTGCTCAAGCGCCTCGGCGGTCTGATTGGCCAGGGCAGTGGATTCGTACTTCAGCCAGGACTGCGCGCGTTGATTGGTCCGGCGGTTCTGTTGTTGCGCCAACAGTGCGGCGAATAGTCCAATAGAAAGCACTTCCAGCAGCAGCAGGCCGGCCAGCATTTGCCAGCGAATGGATCGAGGCCACCAGCGCATGCGCAATGATCCACCCCCGAAGGAAGATCGGTAGCGTTAGTCTATCGGATTGCTGACGGCAACCGCGTCGCGCGCCTCGGCCCGCGGCCTTGCTTTGGATACCAGCGACGCAGCAATCTGCCTTCCGTGAAAGCGCCCGTTCTCGATAAAGATCTCGCTGGTGCGGGAGCCGGCAACGATCACTCCGGCCAGATAAATCCCCGGCACGTTGCTTTCCAGCGTCTCGGGATCGCAGACGGGCAACCGGTCCTTGCCTTCGAAACGCACGCCCAGCCGCTCCAGAAAAGTGAAATCGGGATGGTATCCCGTCATGGCGAACACAAAATCGTTGCGCAGCGTCTCGCGGCCCGCAGGAGTTTCCACCACGACCGCGTCGGGAGTGATCTCCACGACTTGCGACGAAAAGTATGCCTTGATTTCGCCGTCTTTGATGCGGTTTTCGATGTCCGGCTTGATCCAGTACTTTACGTGCGGCTGAATCCCGGGGCCGCGGTAGATGAGCGTGACGCGCGCACCGCTCCGCCACAGTTCGAGGGCCGCGATGGCAGCAGAGTTCTTGCCGCCAATGACCACCACGTCAGTCTCGAAGAAGGGGTGGGGGTCGTAGTAGTAGTGGTGGACTTTGCTGAGGGTCTCGCCGGGAATGTCCATCCAATTGGGAAGGTCATAGTAGCCGGTGGAAATGGCCAATTTGCGAGCTTCGATGGCTCCCGGCCGGCCGAAACGGTCTACGGTGTGCACGGCAAAGGCGCCATCGCTCCCCGACACGCGCTCTACACGCCGGTATTGGCGAATATCCAGCCGGTAGTAGGCCGCCACCTGACGGTAGTACTCGAGCGCCTCGCTGCGCGTGGGTTTGGCATTCGGGCTGGGAAAAGGGATGCCGCCGATCTCGAGGCGCTCCGAGGTGGTGAAGAACGTCATGTGCGCGGGATAGTGGAAGATGGAGTTGCAGACGCAGCCCTTGTCCACCAGCACCGCACGGAAGCCTGCCTTTTGTGCTTCAATGGCGCAGGCCAGCCCAGTGGGTCCTGCGCCCACTACGAGGAGGTCGAAGACCGAATCCTGCGCCGATTCCAGATCCAATGGCTGGTCGCTCATGCTTCTAGATTAGGCCATGGTGCAGACATCCAGGCAGGAAAGGGGGCTCATCGAAACAAAAGAGCCCCGGCTTTCGCTGCACCCCTTGTTGGCGGTTTGCGGGGGATTGTGCCTGCTCACGCTAGCGCCGGCGACGGTTCCATCATGGGAATCGGGGGCGGCTCAGCCGAAACAACCGCAGGCGGCTGCGCTGCCGTAGTTGCCGTCTGGGACGGCGTATGCGCTGTGCGCGTCAACCTATGGACAAAATGGTAGGGCGGCCATGGACCCGAGATCTGCATCTGACACTCCCGCATGACGGCGCTGGTGGTAACAAATTTGTTCTGGTACCGTTCCACGCACTTGCGCTCGATCAGATGAGCGATGTCCAGCATCATCTTGCCGTTTTCCATCAACCGGCAGCTCACTTCCTCGTCGAGAGGGAGGAACAGCCTATGCATCTGGAAGCTGACCGCGCGAGCCCGTGTCTGCCGCTCCCGGGCCCGCGAGGCGTTCTCCCGCAGATTACTCAGGTATTCGCGGCCCTGGCCTTCGGCGTTGAGATGCTTCTCCATCTCGCGCCCACAACAGTCGTCGACGAAGATCTTAAGATGCATCTCCGTCTTACCGCGCAGCTTATCGATATTGCCAAGGAACTGGCGCTGATTGGAGCGGACGGACTTGCGCAGCGATACGTCGTCATTGAAGACGGTGCCAAAGCGGAAGGGAAGCACCGTAGAGTGTTGAAAACAATCGGCGATCACGCGTGCGTGGTCTACGCCGGACCGCTGGTTAAAGGCTTCCTGGGGGCTATGCTCGCTCACGATGACCGCGAGATCGCTTGCCGGGTAAAGAAAAACCTGATTGCCACTGACCCCAAAGACCGACTCCATAGGAACCGGTTTACGATGACGAGCTAATGCCGGAAATGCTTGTTTTTCACCGATGCAGTAGGCATACCATGCCAT
>PMYE01000185.1:0-158 GCA_003171315.1 Acidobacteriaceae bacterium | reverse complement strand
TGTGAACTTGGGAACAACTGCATGCATAGTGGATCGTATGGAGGGACCGTGTTCACGTCCTCTTAAACTAACCGGAATATAGTCTTTCGAAAATACGACTGGCAACAGTCCTCTGGAAAAAGTTAGCTGGTCGTTACAATCTGCGCAAAATCGTGTTG
>PMYE01000146.1 GCA_003171315.1 Acidobacteriaceae bacterium | reverse complement strand
CGGCCACGTGGCTACGGCCGTAAACACGGTGTTCACCAACATCAGCAGCTCGCTGTCGTAAATCCGGCAAGGTGCTGCAAGCACGGAACCGAACACCATCGACCTGCAAGGCGTCACCCCCCCTCCGATTTGACACGAAGCCTCTCGGAAGCGAGAGGCTTTTGTGTGTTTGGCCGATCGAGGGTGAAGGGGAAGCTGCGCCAATTTCGCTTCAATGGAGTGGAGAAGTTGTGCGCCAGCGATCAGAGTTTAGGTGCGAGTGGGAAGGAACTGCGGGGGCGCAGGGGCTGACGGCGGGGTGGCAGGTAAGGGGAAATGGTGCGCCCGGAGAGATTCGAACTCCCGACCTAATGCTCCGGAGGCATTCGCTCTATCCAGCTGAGCTACGGGCGCGCTTCAACAGGATACCGCAACTCGAACCGGCTCGGTACTGCGTCGGCGGGCCGGTTCGTTCTGATATGAACTGTCCCCCGGGCCGAAGCCTACCTTCCTATTGCGGCGCTTGCGGCACGCGGCCCAGAGGGCGCCCCCTCGTGCCCTGATACAAAGCGTGGATGTTGGGTTTGTGCGATCCCACTCTTTTCGCAATCGAACCGCGGATGGGATGGGGCACCCACTTTTGCGGTTCGGCGGACGGTGGACCGCCCGCCCCTCAGGATTGGCAGAGTTGCTGGAACAAATTGTGGATGAAGGTTACGTTGTCGCATTGCAGATAACGCATTGCGCCGCCCATGCGGGAAAAGCTTTTGCAAAACCGAAGGTAATAAGCGGCGTTCGTCTTGGGCGGTTCGCCTTTGGTCCAATCCCAATTCCCGCCATCCTGCAAATCGACAACATAAATGGAGTGGCCTGAAATCACGCCACGGCCCGCCTGGAGGCGAAGATTATTCACGCAACTGAGGCTCTTCTCAAAGACCTGCGGCCCCATGATTGCGGAACCGACGGACATGACAACGCCGTTTTCCAGTCCAGCCACCGATCCGCCAAACAGCTTGAAATCGCTTCCAGCCGCCCGCCCGATCACCGCTCCATTGAAAATGGGATGGTTGGTGATGATGTCGTAGCCAATCCCCGGATGCACCGTGAGCGGAACTCCGCGCCGCCACGCGGAGGCAAGGATCGAGGCGTGTTTCCATCGATGGACGACCTCCGTACGGCCAGGCGAGACGTAGCCGGCCAGCATCGCCTGCAGCAGGTCGGAGCGCGCCGAAGCAAGCGGATGCCCCGGTGCGGCGCTAATGGCGGTCTCCAACTCCTCGATGGACGGAAGCGTCGCCCCGTCCTCGCAGATGAAACGTCCCAGAGCCGCCCCGTAGCCCAGCCCATCCAAAGCTCCGGCCATGATGGCAAGATGAATATTCGTGGCCGTTTCGTCCCAGGTGCCAAAGGTCCCGCTGGCCACGTTCATTTCCACGCTTTCCGTGCTGGCCCCAAACCATGCGTATTCCCAGTCGTGGATGGTGCCCGCGCCGTTCGTGGCCAGGTGTGTCAGCCATCCCTTCTCCATCATGCGATCGAGAATTAAGGCGGCTCCGTTGCGCAGCAGGTGAGCGCCGTAAATCAACATCACAGTGGCGCCACGCTCGCGGGCCTGGCGGATGTCGCTTACGCAACGCGCAACAACCGGGACCAGGTCCGGTTTCAGCGGCTTGGGGTTGCCGGCTGGATCAATGAGAATGTCGTCGGCCCGCGTCAGGCTGGTCCGTTTTTCCAGCGGGAAAACCCGCAGCTTGCTCAAGTCCAGCGGGGCGACTGGCGGAATCGTAGCGTTGGTTTTGCTCATTCCGACATTTTATATAAATCGCCTTGTGTGTTTCAGCAGGCCTCGCCAGGATTCCATCCCAGGGCAAAAACGAGTCCGGCGCGGGAACTCGAGATACCGCGAATCCGCGCATCGGCCCTTCGCGGCCGCTAGGTCTCTGACCGCATGAATTTGTTCCCTGAGAGTCGTGGTTTCCAGGTCCCAAAAGCGGGACCTGGGGCACCCACATTGGTACAAAATCAAGCGGTCAGAGACCTGGTGGTAGTTGTCTTTGGTCTTCTTCTGGTGACATGGGCGGCAGCGCCCCATACCGAATTTTCGCCGGAGTGAAACCAAAGCGGATTGCCTGCCGCAGTTGGAGCGCAGGCCCGAGGACTTCGAATCGGGACAATTCCAAGGCGGTGTCTTTCGTTGACTTGGGGCTGATTTTTCAGTATTCTAGAATCCTTGCGCGGTGTTGCGCCTGGGGTCTGAGTGTGTTCACCCGGACTCATCTGGCGGCGGCCCAAGCCGGGTTTCGGCGGGCACTGCCGGGCCAGGCCACCGGATGCGGGACCAGGGAGTTCGTGGTCCGGCGCAGCCAGGGTTCCGATGAGAACGAACTCCCGCAGCTTCTCACCCGAACAGATTTGTTTGGCAGTGGGTAGATTTTGAAGGCCCGTGCGCGTGCATCGGGGCCCCCGCGGACGGGTTTGTGGTCCGTGGGGTGAATTTGGCGTGGGCGATGGCGGCTTGCGGGGGTTCGATTCCCCACCCAAAACGCAGAGTACGCGTTTAGGATGGGGCGCCCAGCCGATAGCCGGTAGCTGGTCCCGGTGGGCGCCGAGCAGGTTTTATCGAGGGCAGGAGAGAGATGTCGACCTTTGTTCCGAGCGGCAAGGACATAAGCCGCAAATGGTATGTGATGGACGCCAGCGGGCAGACCCTGGGGCGCCTGGCGACCAAGGCCGCCAGCGTACTGAGCGGCAAGCTGAATCCGCAGTATGTGCCCTACATCGACATGGGCGATCACGTGATCGTGATCAACGCCGAGAAGGTGCGCCTGACGGGGTTGAAGGACCAGACGAAGATGTACCGGCGCTACACGGGCTTTCCCGGCGGACTGCGCGAGGAGTCGTTCGCGCGGCTGGTGAACCGCAAGCCCGAGAAGATCCTCGAGGAAGCCATCAAGGGCATGCTGCCCAAGACCAAGATGGGCCGCGCCATGGGATCGAAGTTGAAGGTGTATCGCGGCGACAAGCACCCCCACACGGCGCAGAAGCCGGTGGCGTTGTAAAGCAGCTTCTAGCTGCTAGCTTCTAGCTCCTAGCTATTCTTGCTGGAGCGAAGAGGCGAGGGGAAGAACAGGGACGCCCGACGGGGCTTGGACAAGCTAGCAGCTAGAGGCTAGAAGCTAGGAGCAACGAGGAATGGCAGAGGATCTGGTTCAGTATTACGGGACGGGGCGGCGCAAATCGGCGATCGCTCGCGTATTTCTACGTCCCGGCACGGGCGAGTGGAAGGTGAACGGCAAGAAGTTCGAAGAGCACTTCGTGACCGAGCAGCAGCGCGTAGCCGCCAAGCGCACCTTTGTGGTGGCCGAGCTGACCGCGAGCTTCGACGTCGTGACCACGGTGAGCGGCGGCGGAGTTTCCGCGCAGGCCGACGCGGTGAAGATGGGCGTGGCCCGCGCTTTGATCGAGTTCAACCCGGAGCTGCGCAAGCTGCTCAAGGCCGAAGGACTGATGACTCGCGACGCGCGCCAGAAGGAACGCAAGAAGTACGGCCAGAAGGGCGCTCGCAAGAGATTTCAATTTAGCAAGCGCTAAGGCGCTTGCGAGGGAATAGGGAGTAGGGAATAGAAAAGCCGCGGATTTTAGCCTGCTTTCTACTCCCTACTGGCTACTGCCTACTCCCTGGTTTTACAAAATCTCCCCGCAAGGGGCATAAATTCCGGCCGAGCCGGAATGCAGTCCACGAAGGAGGACCATTGGCCACCATCACCATGAAGGAACTGCTCGAGGCGGGTGTTCACTTCGGGCATCAGAC
>PMYE01000141.1:1749-9139 GCA_003171315.1 Acidobacteriaceae bacterium | reverse complement strand
CCATAGCGGGAATGCGACGGACTTTCTCCGCCTGCTTTCAAAATTCCGCTATGCATCCCAGCCAAAGTCCCGATCCCGATTGCCGAGTTTTTCAAGAATGTGCGTCTCTGCATTTCATCTCCCGCCTTGGAAATTTGCCGCCTCCCCTGGCGCGCGAATTTCTGAATTTAGACAGCATGAACACACTGTTGTGGTTCACTCCAGAAAATGTATCATGGCTGGATTAGCCGGAATCTCCTTTTCGCCGCCGGTTCCCTAAAACCCTATCGCCCATAAGGCATTTGCAGGGCAAAAAAATATTTGCCCGAAAGAGCCGGCGTTGATTGCGAACCGGAGGTGGTTTGCACAATTTATGCGTACAGGCAAGCGGAAAGCACGACGTCGCGTGCAGTTCCCCAGCCGAACCGCAAAAACAATGGTAACGCGAGCGTGGGGCAGAAGAACGGCTCTTAGCCTTTAGCTTTTAGCTTCCAGTTGGCTGCTTCTTACAGGGCAACGCGGCCAGGCGTGCGATGCGCATGCCCGGCTAATTTTCCGGGCGATCGCGCCAGTCGCGCTTGCGCACAAAAAAAACGAACTCGCCGGGCTTGGCCGCGAAGTCGGTTTTGCCGCACTCATTGGGCGCTACGGCGCCGGTCTTCAGAATCACCGGGATGGGGTACCAGATGTTTCTTTCCTTATTGGTTTCTTTTGCGGCATCGCAATTGATGTAAGTCGTCATCCCCATGTCGTAGGTGGCCTTCACGGAGATTTCGCCGGCGCCGGCGGGGAGGGTGACGATCACGCTGCCATCGTCGTCGATCTTCACCCATTCGTTATGCACGGTGTCGTGGCGATCGATGCGCACCAGAAAGTTGGATGCCTTGACGGGTAGTCCGGTCTTGCCGTCGAGCAGGCGAATGGAGATTGTGTTTACGGTTTGGGCGGGGAGGCACGTGCAGAACGCGGCAACGCAGGCGAGCTGGGTCAGAGCGCGAATCGATAGCATAGGCCAAGTCCTCACTCTTGAATTTACCAAGAGGAGTAGGGCTGGCCGTCGGATCCTGTCTCCTCCGAGCCGGAGTGGACGTCGCTGATTCCGGGCTCGGATTCGTCCAGCGAGTACATGGCGTCGCTGGTGTCCGTCACCCAGGTGTCTGCGGCGTGGGTCATAGGATCTTCGGGAATTGACTTCAGATAGCCGTCCTGGGTGAGATCGTCGAGCGACTGCGGCGCCTTTTGCTTGTCCATGGTGTAGGAATCGATGGCCATGCGCATGGTCTGCAGATCTTCCTTCAGCACCGCCTCCCGCGCGTGCTTCAAAGCGGCCGCGAAGTAGGGAACGGCGAGGGTAGCCAGGATGCTGATGATCGCCATCACCACCATCAACTCAAGCAGCGTGAAGCCGGATTGTGTGCCGCGGTTGCGCAAATCTTAGCTCCTAGCCTCTAGCCTCTTCTGCTTCGCTTCATCCAAGCCATTTCCCCCGCAGCGTTGGTGTCACTTCACGCTTAAAGCGCCCCTACCACAATCGAGCTAGAGGCCAGCAGCTAGAAGCTGAATGCCTGCTTTTCTCACCACGTTGCATACTTTGTTCCATCCAGTGCCGTACCCTGCGACTTGGAATACACGTCGAAGACGCTCTGCCCCCCCCAGGAGTCGGAGTCGGGGTCGTCCTGCATGGAGCGCAGCCCCCAGTCGGTATTTCCGGTCATGGGATCCACCGGAATTTTTCTTAGAAACTTCAGCTTCTTGTCTTGCACGTTGACGCCGTTCACCAGCGTCTCCAGATCCGGCGGATAGTTCTGGCTTTCCACCTTGGTCTGGAAGGCGCCGCGGTCGGCAGCGTCCTTGTACTTGTCGATGGCGTCGCGCATCATCCACAGATCGTAGCGCAGATCGCGTTCCTTCTGCCGCTTCACCTGAAAGCGCATCAGCGGCAGCGCGGCCGATGCCAGAATGGTGAGGATCGCCACGGTCACGATCAGCTCAACCAGAGTCAGGCCGCGTTCCCCGCGGCGGATCGAGATGGATCGCTGAGACAGCATCGGTGCGGCTCCCTACCTGACCACAATGCTGGCGTGCGCGCCTGCCGCCGGCAACTGCTGCTGCGCGCTGTTGACCACCGAGGCGCGAGCGATGGTTAAATCGCTGAGGCCCGGAGCCTTGGCTTGAAACGTGAGAACGCAGACCGTGCCGCTTCCGCTCACGCCATGCGCCCCCGGGGGGCGCGACATGCCGACGATCAGGTTTCCTGGCGGTTCGTCGCTGTGGATGGGGGGCGCGGCCTGACCGTCCCGGCTCAGGAAGTCCCCTGCAGACACGTTCACGAGCATGAGTTTTGCCGGGTCGTAATGGATCTGCAATGCGATCGAGCCAACATCCGTGCCGCCGCTCAACGCCACCGGGACCTGGAAGCTGGCGCCCACGGGCGGCGGAACGGGCGGCGCATTGAACGCAAAGCCGGCGGCTGCGGCTTGCGGCGTGACAGGTGCGACGGTTGCGGCAGCAGGAGCCGGCGAGGCCACGGTTGAAGCCGCAGGCGCAGCAGGTGGATTGGGCGGTGCAACTGGCGCCTGCGAAGTGGGCGCGGAAGACCCAGCTGGCGGCGAAGTCGCGACCGGCGCGGTGGTTGCCGGCGGGTTTATGCCGGCCGCGATATCCGCACGCAATTGCGCGAGCATCGCGGGAGCTGCCTCGATGGCGCTCTGCGCGGGAACTGTGCCCACGGCCGGCTGCGCCGGAGCGGCAGGCTGCACGGCGGGCGCCGCCGGAGCGGCAGCTCCCGTGCTCACGCGCCGCAGGTCGATGGCCTGGCCTTCGCCGGTGTCGATGACGCGCAAGTTCGCCTGGTCCAACTCCTGCGAGCGGACGATGTGTGGCACCACGACAAAGACGATGTCGTCATCCTGGATAACGCGGTCCCTGGAGCCGAACATGTATTTGAGAACGGGAATCGCGCTGAGGCCGGGAATGCCGTTCCAGTTGTTCTGCTCCTGATTGTTCTGGATGCCGCCCAGGATGCTGGCCTCGCCTTCGTGCAGACGAATGACCTGGTCCACCACGCGCTGGCTGATGATGGGCTCCGTAACGCCTTCGATGGTTGTGGTTCCGCTCTCCGCGGAGACCTCGATCTTGATTTTGAGTGTGACGTCGTGGTCGTAGTGGATGCTGGGCGTCATCTCGATGTTCACTCCGACGTCGATGTACTGGAACTGGGTCTGCGCGTAGCCGATGGCCGCGCCCCCGCCAAGGCCCGGCGCCGAGTAAGACCCTGTGGCCTCGGGAATCTTCGAACCGATTTTCATGGTGGCTTTCTGGTCGTCGGTGGCGCGGATACGCGGGCTCTGCAGGACCTTGGTATTGTTGTCGGATAGGAGAAGATTGAGCGTAGCCGATCCCACGGTCACGGCGAAATCGGTGGAGTTGAGGTGGGCAAGACTGTAAAGAGTGGGGCTGACGGCAGACGAGCCGGTAGAGGAGCTGGATGAGCTTGAGGAGCCGCAACTGTTGGTTGCCGCGCAGTTGGGCTGCAGGGCGACCCCGACGCTGCTGGGCCATGACATGCCCAGATCCCGCTCCCAGTTCTTGCTCACCTCGAGCACGGCAACGTCGACCACCACTTCGCCGCGCGGCTTGTCCAGGTCGTCGATGAGTTGTTGCGCCAGCAGCAGCTCGTCGGGCGTGCCGCGCATGACGATGGCGTTCTGGCTTTGCACGCCGTAGACCTTGGTGTCGGGCATCACATTGCGCAGAGCGGTCTGAACGTCGTTGAGGTCATTCTGCTGCCAGGCATTGGTCAAATAGAAGGTCTGTACCGCCTGCTCGTTGAGCTCCTGGCGCTTGGTGCGGGAGTTCTGCGCCACAAAGATGGTGTTGCTGGTGACCGGGCGCCAGAAGGTATTCGATACGACGCCCACGACGCGAAGCGCATCTAGCAGGGAAATATTGTTCAAATCCACCTGGATGCGCTTGGGGTTATAGTCGGGGTCGAAAAGTACATTGATTCCGGCGGCCTTGCCAATGGCCTGGTAGACAACTTTGGCGTCCTCGTTCATGTGCAGGGAGAGCGGCTCGTTGCTGAGCGGCTTCAGTTGGGCCGGGGCCTCGACCGACTCAAGCTCCTGCTCCTCGGCAGCGGATTCAGGCAAGCCAATCTCGGGCACCGGCGCGATCGCGCCCTGCCCCTGGCGCAGGTGGGCAATCTCCTGTTCCGCCGCGTCGTTGCCGGGGTCGATCTCGGCGGCGTGCAGGAACTCCGCCAACGCTCCCTGCACGTTGCCTGCCTGCAGCAGTTTGCGGCCCTTGGTAACGTGTGCCGACGAGGCGGTGAGGCGAATGCGCGCGAGGGCGATCTGGAAGCGCGTGTCTTTAGGATCGCGGTTATAGGCCTTCTGGAAGAGCTCGAAGGCGGTGTCGTAGTCCCCGCGCACCTCGGCGGCCTGACCTTGCTTGAAGTCGGAGTTGGGCGACTGGGCATGAAGCCTGGCCGAAGGCAAGGCAAGGCTGACCACGGCGGCAAACAGCGCGATGGCGAACGCCATGGCCGATGTCACGGTTCGGGCTGCGGCCCGTGCGGGCGTGCGATTCATACGGCTCCCCGGCACTGCCACGGGTCCGCATGCCCGCGCCACGGCTCGCCCCTGCAGGCCGCGGTGGGCTTCTCCGGCGGGCATCCCGATGCGATTCATCGTGCCGATCTTCTCAGAAAAACGCTGCCTCATTTTAGCAAAGCCCCGTTGTCCCCACTCGCGAGCCGCGCCCATGCGCCCCAATGCTAGGATGAGAATTCAAGAACGCCTCCCGATGGCCCGCCAAACCAGCCATACCGTCGCTCGAAAAGACGCCGCCGCCCAAAAACCGGCTCGGCCCCGCAACCCCGTGGCCAGCGGCGAGCGCGACGCGGCCCACAATCGCGCCGCCAGCCATAACTACTTTCTGCTGGAGAAGTTCGAGGCGGGCGTGGCACTGCGCGGAACCGAGGTCAAGTCGATCCGCGAGGGCAAGGCCAACCTGAAGGACGCCTATGGGCTGATCAAGGATGGCGAGGCTTTCCTGCTCAATCTGCATATCGGGCCGTACTCCCACGGGAACATCGCCAACCACGACGAGACGCGCACCCGCAAACTGCTGCTGCACCGCGAGGAAGTTCGCAAACTACTCTCCAAGACGCAGATCAAGGGGCATACGCTCATCCCCACGCGGCTCTATTTCCGGAAGGGGCGGGTGAAATGCGAGCTGGCGGTAGCCAAGGGCAAGCAGGACTGGGACAAGCGGGAGACGGAGCGGCGGCGGGAGGCCGACCGGGAGGCGCGGGCGGCGATCAAGGCGAACAAGCACAAGATGGGGCGGTAAGGCCGAACTCCTCCCGCTCGCCGTGCGCCTCAAGCGGTGAGTCTCGGTCTGGCGGCGCCTGATTTGCCACAAACTGCGCCTTCCGTGAAGAATAGACACTATGCGGACTGAGCTTTCCTTTGCCCCGCTCTCGGGGATCGCAACTGAACTCCTGGCTGTTCTGGCTGCCGATACCCAAACCGAAAAAGGGCCTGAGGCCAAACCCCAGCCCACGGTGCTGACCACCGACGCCGCTGTTCAGGCGGCCGCGGCCGCCGTGCTCGCCTCCGGCGAGTACAAGGCCGGCGCCAATGAAACTGTACTGCTTCACGCCCCGGCCGCTCTGGCCGCCAAGCGGCTGCTGATTGTAGGGCTGGGCAAGCTGGCCAAGGCCACTGTTCACTCAGTCCGCGAGGCTGCCGGAACGGCTGTGCGATTCGCCAAGCCGCGCGGGATTCGGGAGATGGCGTTCGCGTTGCCCTCGTCCGGGAGCCTGCCGGCCGCGGGCCCGGCCGGCGCGCGAGCCGCTGTCGAGGGCGCGTATGTAGGCGACTTCGATGCCGACACGTACCGCAGCGACCGCAAGGACCAGAGCATCCAGTCGTTGACCGTTGCGGCTGCGGCAGATGCGGACCGCCCCGCCGTGGAAGCGGCCTTCACCGAGGGCGTAATCGTGGGCGAAAGCCAGAACTTCGCGCGCTCGCTGGTGAACGAGCCGGGCAATAAACTGACGCCAACCATCCTGGGGCAGCGCGCCGCGCTCATGGCGCAGGAGATGGGCCTGCAGTGGGAGGTTCACTCGACGGAGAAGCTGCACGAGCTGAAGATGGGCGCGTTCTGGAGCGTGGCGCAAGGCTCCGCGGAGCCGCCCGCGCTCATCGTTCTGCGCTACGAGCCGGAGGGCGCGAAGGATGGTCCGGTGCTCGGCTTGGTGGGCAAGGGCATCACCTTCGATTCGGGCGGCATCTCCATTAAACCTTCCGAGAACATGGACAAGATGAAGTACGACATGGCCGGCGGGGCGGCCATGATCGGCGCCATGCGCGCCATTGCCCTGCTCAAGCCCAAGGTACGGGTGATGGCGATTGTGTGCGCCACGGAGAATATGCCCGACGGCAAGGCGCAAAAGCCCGGCGACGTGCAGACGGCCATGTCGGGGAAGACCATTGAGATTATCAACACCGACGCCGAGGGGCGGCTGGTGCTGGCCGACGGGCTGACCTACGCGCGGCGGCTGGGCGCGACGCACCTGATCGACGCCGCGACGCTCACCAGCGCGTGCGTGGTCGCGCTGGGCCACGCGAACGCCGGCGCCTTCTCGAACGACGACGCGGCCTGGGCCAGGTTCGACGCGGCTCTGGCTGTTTCCGGGGAAAAGTTCTGGCGGCTGCCGCTGGGCGAGGAGTACGCGGAGACGATCAAGAGCGAAATCGGCGACATCAAGAACACGGGCGGGCGCTGGGGCGGAGCGATTACCGCCGCGGAGTTCCTGCACGTTTTCGCTGAAGAGACGCCGTGGATTCATCTGGACATTGCCGGCATGGCCTGGGTGGAAGACGCGCGGCCATACATCGCCAAAGGTCCCAGCGGCATCGCCGTCCGGTCGATTGTGGAGTGGGTAAGGAGCTTCTAAAGCTCGTTTGGCTCTGTTGACATCCTCTGGGCAGTGGGTCAACAGGCGGGCAATCGGAAGCGATAGAGATTGCAGGCCAAGCCGAACAACAGAGCCCGACGGGATTGGCTAGGGATGGTTCTTCCGGCCGCATCCAGCAGGAACTGGTCCGCATCTAGCGACGGCGGGGGCCATGCCCCTTCACTCAGAGATAGGGCCTTAGACGCGCCACTGTTGACTTTTTGATTATCCCCGCCCCCTCCCCCGGTATGCCATACCTCCATATTTGAAAACAAACGACTTATGAGACCATCCATACCTCCGCCATACCCGAAATATACCTTTGCATACCTCCATATCTGAAAACAAGGAACTTACGGGACGCCGGAATCCGCGCGATCTTTTCTCTCCGACTACCACAGCCGAAATCGCCATTTAGTGATCCTAGTGTGGTGAGTCAGAAGT
>PMYE01000141.1:0-1721 GCA_003171315.1 Acidobacteriaceae bacterium | reverse complement strand
ACTTCAGACTCAGGACACTAGAGTCAGGTTAGCAAAATGCGCGAAATAATCTGCAAACTTGGCTCACGATTTTTACGCGGTGATTTCAAAGGTTTACGGCGTATCAGCGAGACCATTCGCTTGACAGCTAACCGGCTCACTTCGCCCCTGATCCCTGGCCCCCCGGCTCTTGTATAGTCAATAAGGAATGTCCACCGCCCCAAATAAGCCCGCCGCGGGCAAGCAATCGCAGCAAGGATTCATTTACCTTCCCCTCATCGCCGGATGGCTCGTCCCCGGCGCCGGCCATTTCCTGCTCGGCAAGTGGATTCGAGGCGCGTTGCTCGCAGTCTCCATCATCGCCCTGTTCGTGCTCGGCCTGGCCCTGCAGGGCAAGCTTTACACCAGCGCGCAGGACATTCTCGATCTGCTCGGCGTGGCCGGCGATCTGGGCGGCGGCCTGCTCTACTTCGTCTGCCGCACGCTCGGCCTCGGCTCTCAGCCGGTGCAGACCACGGTCGCCGATTACGGCACCAAGTTCATCGTCGTCGCCGGCCTGCTCAACATCATCGCCGCCGTGGACGCGCACAACCTGCGCACGGGGAGGAAGTCCTCGTGATCCATCCCTCCCACTTCACCGCGGTCCTTCTCTTTGCCCTCTTCGCCTCCACGGTCTTCGGCATCACCATGCGCGATACTCCGCGGCGCATGTTCCGCTACGGCGCCTACTGCTTCGTGTTGTTCGCAGGCTCGGTGATCGTGCTCAGTTGGGTGATGTTCTTTATCGCCCGCTAAGCCTTCGCTGCGAACGACGGACCTGTGGGGAGAAAAATCGATGACTAAACGGAATTCTCGCAATCCCGCCTGCAGGAGCAAAAAGAATCGAGCTGAATCCGCGGGCAGTCGCATCGCCGCGCTCAGTTGCCTGCCGTGTTTGGCGCTCCTGCTCGCCGCGCTGCCCGCACAGGCGCAGAGCATCGACCTTTTTCCCGCAAACCACGCAAATGCGTGGACGCGCGTCGCCATTCCGCCCGGCCATCCCGTCAGCCAGATCGCGCAGTGGCACATCGGCTTCGCCAAACGCCAGATCGTCTGCGATGGCAACGGCGGCCACGAGTGGCTGCGCTTCAATCGCGAACTCCGCAACTTTACCTTCCACGTCAAGTGGCGATTCACTCCCGTCACGACCCCGAACCCCGAGTACAACAGCGGCGTCTTCTTCCGCAACAATGAAGACGGCTCCATCTGGAACCAGGCGCAGACCTCGCTCGCCGGCGGCTACATCTTTGGCGTCACCCCTATCGACGGCAAGCCCACGAGCTACAACCTGCAAAAGGACATGAAGGAAGACCGCGTCAAACCGGCAGGGCAATGGAACGTCTATGACATCCGGTGTGTGGGCTCGACCTGTACCCTTGCGGTCAACGGCGAAGTGGTGAACACGGTCAGGATCGGAGTGGACAAAGGCTACATCGGATTGGAAGCCGAAGGCTATCAGATCACGTTTAAGGATCTGAAGCTCCAGGAACTGCCGTAACACGCGCAGCAGGCGAAAGTATCGGCCTAAAATCTATTTCTTTTCAAGCGGGACCACCCCCGGGTTCCCGGAGAGGCACCTTCTTTTCGTCCGCCGCAGCGCGCAGATATCCTGCATTGCCGGTGGACCGGTTCTGGAACTTGCCGGTTTTTACTCTTGACATCGAATAACTATTAGATATATAGCTATTAGCACTATGGCGCGC
>PMYE01000102.1 GCA_003171315.1 Acidobacteriaceae bacterium | reverse complement strand
CTCCACGCAAGAATCGTCAACGTGACGAGTAGCGAAAAGATACGGGTGATTCTCATTTGCGAATTCTCCTTATTCCGGTTCGACTTTGCTTGTTTTCTTGCATTCCGTACTCCTGTTTGCATCAACAGGGCCACCGGGCTGCACAGCCGGAGGGCGGGTGATACGCGCCTGCCAGCCGGCGGCTCGCCCCACCCATCCCGGGGGCGCCTGGGTGAGGTGAGCGATGCTGTTGCGGTTCAGTTCATTGGGCTACCCCCCGCCCTGCTCCCAAATCGCGATGTTGTTGTAAGCAGGAGCGTTGAGGTATGCAAGGTTGGAGTGAATTTGCGCCGCGGCCGGTATTGCGGTGTATTTCGAGCTGAGGATGGGTTGACCGCACACTGCACTTTAGGCACTCATTTCCCGGGCATTTTTCAGGATGCCGAGCAAGGCCGGAGCAGTGAGCATCAACACGAACAGGGGAGGCTTCGGAGACGTTATAGAGAAAAACCAGATTTGTTTCTTACTCAGAGAAGCCCTCGCTGGCCCCTGTTATCGGAGAACTTTCACTGCCGATGGGCTAAATCAAAAGTTGCAGATCAGTTCAAAATATCCAGGGCCGGTCAGTCAAATTACGTCAGGCCAATGTACTTTAGTAATCGAGATAGCCTTTGGGAGCCTCTGCACAGCCCGGCACTTTGCGGCGCGATGGAGTGCTGAAGCGGTTTCTGTCGGAGATGCAGGAAATATCGCAGGAGAGCGCGTATTTTCTGGGATAGTTACGGCGTTCTTGTTGAAGGCAAGAGCCGGCGGGCGGTGGCCCGGGAGTTTGGGATGGCGCGAAAAACGGGATCGCGGGCCGATTCCGTTATGAAGTGGATGGGGTCTGATTCCTATCCGATTGCGGAAATGGACGGGTGAGCTCAGTATTGCGTGGTACTTAGCAGGACGCGCCTCGTTGCGTAAGTATCGACGAGAGCAAGTTGTACCCCGCCAAGGTCCATGATGGAGAGTGCCCGGGAAGGAGCCTCCTATCGGGTGTGGCGCCTCACCGAGCGATGTCCTGCGGGCACAGCACAAGGGACTTCCACATGTTGAACTTGGAGGCTTTCACGGCTAAAAAATTGTCTACAGTGTTTGTTGAGGGTGGAAAAATTCCTGCAAGTTATTGAAAATATTGGTCGGGGAGAGAGGATTTNNCCTCCGACCCCCTGGTCCCGAACTTACAACCGATTTGCTAAGTTGTTGATTCATTTAGGCTGGTAGTGCGTCTAGGTTGCTCTAAATGCCCGGTTTTCGGCAGCGAATGGACTCAAGTTGGACCCAAGTCGTCTAACGTCGCAAATGAGAAAGTACCGCTGTCTTTGATAGCCGCTGCCAGCCGAACAATTCCGGCGACATCGAGCTTGGGAAGTCGGTAGTCTATTGACAACAAATAACATAGCGTTTCCTGCATCTTCTGGCGATCGAGAATACCGGGTTTTCTGTCTTTTCTCTGTGCACGGATCAAACGGAGCTGATCTGTGGGATATCAGCCCGATTGTCTCTTATTGCCTCTCGCCGGTGACTGCTTTCATGGACGGCATTCCCAGCATAGCGGCTCCCTGGCTTGGTTCTTTGTACTCGTTTCGATTTCTTCAAGACGTAGGGTCACGTTAAGGTGCCGTCGGCCAAGGAATGGCGGATGAACTTTTTTATGCTTGATCGCGCCTCGCCAACAGAAGCCTCTATCCCCCAGTACCCTTTGTGCGGTAGGTCCCCGCCGCAGTATCCACCGAACCGATTCACCAATTCGAGGATCAACCGGCCTTCTCCAAAAAACGACAACTTCAACGGACTCTCGACCAGGAGGTTTTTGTAGCCTGGTCCGCCCGCGATGGCTGACAAGCGGTCCGTTACCGTCGCGGTCTTGCCGTGCGGAAGTACAACGATTGTGAGGCCTCCGGTTGTCTCATCCCGGTTGACGATCGCGGCCGTAGCGGCAGCTTCCTGTTCCGCGGTAATGCCTTGCGCCTGGCGGTCCATCATGCGGATGCGCCGGATTTCCTCCGTCGTTGCGCCAATAGCCGCCATGCCCTCGATGTAGCCCTTGTCGTTGGCTGCTATGAGTTGCTGCTCGCGCGTGAGGGCCGTGACGCCCAGCCGCGCAAGAACCTGTTCCAGGGAAGTGGGCAGGTGGCCGCTCTCCGGACCGTGGTGGTCGATAACATCGGCGAAAGGAAGTACGTCCTGCGGAACATCGCGCAGTTCAACCAGAATCGGCCGCTCGCCGTCGCGGATGGCTGCGCGAACCTCGGGGTCATAGGCAGAAAACACAGCGTCCGCCCAATCGAGGCCGCGATCGACAAATGGAATGCCGCGCTCGCGCAGGATGCGTGCGACCTCGGCCATCTCCAGGTCGTGGCCGCCGAGAAAGAAGATAATCCTATGTGTATCTCCGAAAATGTATGGGCATACCAACTGGTAATCACTGTGGAGGTAGAGGACTTGCTTTGCCACAGCTACGCCGTCTGCGTATCCCACGAACGAGAAACAGGCTATCATCTCAGGAATTTGGAGTCCCGCATCTGGAATTGTCCTTCCCCCGAAATGCTCCGTTAAGCGGGTACGAATTCTACACGCAAAGGCGCGGAAAAATCTATCGGGAGGTCCGGTTATTGTGTAGCCCTGCAGGTCCTCGATTACGCTGTTTGCTGTTTCAATGAAACTGAAGACACCGTGGGCATTTCCGAGACCCACATTACCGCAGCAAGCATAAGCAAGAATGTATTCATTTTCCTTTGAAGCAAAGAATATCTTTCGCGCGTGAGTATCTATGGCTTTGCGGTTTTCGTCTTGTCTTAGCCCATCAGTTACCAAGCACAAAACCTTCTGGAGTCCAAACTCCCGCAATAGCTGTCATGTCCAAGAATTCTAACCCGCGACGCCTGTCGCCAAAATCGCGAGGAAAGAGGGTTCGGAGCCGGGCGACAAATCGATGACAGCCTAAACACACGGCCCGCGTGCTACATTGGACAGCATTGTCCATTACGTCTTCGATTCTTCGATTGTGGATATCCTTCAAATTGGGCCACCACCCAAGCCCGCCGCCCCTTGCCCTACACACCTCCCACCCGATAAAGTGACAGCCGGGGGCTGCTCCTTCCGCAGTCGCTGCCCTTGCGCAATTCACGGTGTCCCCACCGCCTCCCTAAAGGATCCTGCATGTCTTCCTCGCCTGTTTCCGTCGCCAACCGGGATATCGACTCTACGCTGCGCGAAAACCGCGTTTTTCCCCCTCCGCCGGAGTTCAGCGCCAAGGCCCACATCAAAAGCCTCGCCGAGTACGAAGCACTCTACCAGCAATCCATCGACGATCCCGAAAAATTCTGGGCCGGCGTGGCGAAGGAACTGCACTGGTTCAAGCCGTGGGACAAAGTGCTGGAGTGGAATCTGCCCTGGGCTAAATGGTTCGTCGGCGGTCAGCTCAACCTGAGCTACAACTGTCTCGACGATCAAATCCAGGGCGGGCGCGCCAGCAAAACCGCCATCATCTGGGAGGGCGAGCCGGGCGAGATTCGCCGCCTCACCTACGCCGAACTGCACGCCGATGTCCAGCGCTTCGCCAACGCCCTCAAGTCCCTCGGCATTCAGAAGGGCGACCGCGTCGCCATCTACATGGGCATGACGCCCGAGCTGGCCATCGCGCTGCTCGCCTGCGCGCGTATCGGCGCCGTCCACTCCGTCATCTTCGGCGGATTCGCCGCCAACGCCATCGCCGACCGCGTCGCCGACGCCGGCTGCGTTGCCATCCTCACCCAGGACTCGAGCTACCGCCGCGGCAACTTGATCCAGCTCAAGCGGACGGTTGACGAGGCGATGCCCGCTTGTCCCACAGTCAAGCACGTCGTGGTCTACAAGCGCACCGGCTCGCCGGTCAACATGGTCCCTGGCCGCGACTACTTGTGGCACGACCTCGTTGCCAAGGCCGCGCCTACGTGCCCTGCCGAGCCCATGGACTCCGAAGATCCGCTCTACATCCTCTACACCTCGGGCTCGACCGGCAAGCCCAAAGGCCTGCTCCACACCACCGGCGGCTACGCCGTTCAGACTTACCTCACCACCAAATATGTATTCGATCTTCGCGACGACGACATCTACTGGTGCACGGCCGACATCGGCTGGGTGACCGGCCACTCCTATGTTGTCTATGGTCCGTTGCAGAACGGCGCCACCGTCCTCATGTACGAGGGCGCGCCCAACTTTCCCGACTTCTCGCGCTTCTGGAAGATCGTCGACGATCATCGCGTCACCGTCTTCTACACCGCGCCCACCGCCATCCGCGCCTTCATCAAGTGGGGCGACGAGCACGTAGAAAAATACAAGCTCGATTCGCTCCGCCTTCTCGGCACCGTCGGCGAACCCATCAACCCCGAGGCGTGGATGTGGTACCGCGAGAAGATCGGTCGCAATCGCTGTCCCATCGTCGACACCTGGTGGCAAACGGAAACCGGCTCGATCATGATCGCGCCCATCCCCGGCGCCATTGCCACCAAGCCCGGCTCGGCCACGCGTCCCTTCTTCGGTATCCAGCCGGAAGTCGTCACGCGCCCCGACGCCAACGGTCACTTCAAACCTGTACCTGCCGGCAGCGGCGGCCTGCTTGTCATTCGCAAGCCCTGGCCGTCGATGGCGCGCACGATTTACGGCGACCCCGAGCGCTTCAAAAAAACGTACTGGTCCGATGTCCCTGGCTGCTATTTCACCGGCGACGGCGCCCGCCAGGACGCCGACGGCTACTTCTGGCTCATGGGCCGCGTCGACGACGTCATCAATGTGAGCGGCCATCGCCTCGGCACCATGGAGGTCGAGTCCGCGCTTGTCGCCCACCCCAAGGTTGCCGAGGCCGCGGTCGTCGGTCGCCCCGACGATCTCAAGGGCCAGGCCATCGCCGCGTTTGTCACGCTTGAGAGCGGTAACCAGCCCACCAACGAGCTCAAGGACGAACTGCGCAAATGGGTCTCGAAAGAGATCGGCTCGCTGGCGCGGCCAGACGATATCCGCTTTACCGAGGCTCTGCCCAAGACGCGTAGCGGAAAAATTATGCGCCGCCTGCTCCGCGAGCTCGCCACGCACGGCGAAGTCAAGGGTGACGTGACCACGCTTGAAGACTTCACCGTCATCGCCAAGCTGCGCGAAGCGGAAGAGGGCTAAGCCGCATCAATGCGTCTGCCGGCGCATAACTCCCAAGTTGCCGACAGTCTGACCGGAGGCCTCGTTTGCGCGAGGTCAGAGGTAGAACAGTAGATCAGCACCTTACGTGCGCGTATTTCGATTGAGCCTGCGGTATATCGAAGTGATGCTGGCGAATAGGAACGCATACATTATGCCGTTCAACAATGGCATCAAAAACAATGCCTTGTTTCCCTCGATCGCCCAGAAGGGACAGGTTATATAAACAGCACTCCAGAAAATCCGGCTTCCGAGTCCTTCAGGAACATTGAAAAGAATGAGTCCTAAAATCCCCCAGAACAGCGGAATGCAAGCGCCAATGAGGAATCCAATAATGACTGTTCGAGTCTTCATTAAACCAGTACCAGAATGCATGCACGATCATACTCGTCGCGGGGTACAGGTTCAATCACCGTCAACCCGACCAGAGCCCGATTTTTTCGCGCATAGCAGACTCCCATCGTCCGTCTACTTATAATGGATAGGGATTGGCTGAGTGTTCTGTGCGCTCGCCGCCTGATCGACCTTACTGTTTGGGGAATGCATGGCAGCACTGCTTGAAGCAATCACTGTAAAGCGCAAGATGGTTTTTGAGTTTGAAGGCACGCCATATTACTGCCTTGAAGCCGAGATCTCCACGCCCACGGCCCGCGGCGGCCAGACCCTGGTCCGCTTGAAGATGCGCAACCTGCTCACGCGCGCTGTCTTCGACAAGACCTTCAAAGCCGGCGAGAAATTCAAGGAGCCGGATCTGGAGCTTGTCGAGTCCTCTTACCTCTACAGCGACGGAGATGGTTCGTATTTTCTCGACCAGCAGAGCTTCGAAACGCACACGCTCTCCCCAACCATGGTCGGCGACGCATTGGACTTCCTGGTCGAAGGCGCGCTGATTCAGTTGCACAAGTTCAACGGCAACCCTATCGGCTTGCAGTTGCCTGCCCAGGTTGAGCTCAAGGTTGCCTACGCTGAGCCCGGAGCGCGCGGCAACACATCGGGCGACGTCACCAAACTTGCCCGGCTGGAGACTGGCCTGGAGATCAAGGTTCCGCTCTTCATTCAAGAGGGCGAGAAGGTCAATGTGTACACAGAAACCAGGGAGTTCGCCGGCCGGGCCTGAATGCCCTCAAAAGTCCAGATCGCGATTGAACGATTTTCAGTGCCGCCCGATGCTACACGATCTTGCCACTTGATTTAAGAACGGAAAACGAAGAGCCACCGCGCTTGACACCCATCTGGGACGCTCTTAACCTCAATCTATGGTCGTGCAGCTCAGCACCGAGCAGGAAGCCCAGCTTTCGCAGATCGCCGCTCAGGCAGGCCGTGACGTCGACGATCTAGCTCGCGAGGCTGTGGACCGCTTCCTCGCCGAAGAAGCGCGCTTTCATGCCGCAGTCCAAGCCGGACAGGAAGCCGCGGCGCGCGGCGAATTCGTTCCCGCATCCGAAGTTTGGGCAAACGTGGAGCGCGAACTGCAATCCTGAGACCTCCGGATTGCCGATCCAATGCAAGTACGATGGACGGCTCCCGCCGCGCAGGACCTCCAGGACATCGCTCGTTACATTCGAAAAGACAATCCCTCTGCGGCGCGCGCGGTGGCAAAGAAGCTCTTTGACGCCGCTAACGGCCTCAACGTTATTCCATTGAGAGGCCGTGTAGGACGTATTGCCGGAACGCGTGAATTGGTCGTTCCGCCGCTCCCGTACATCGTCGTGTATCAGGTGCGGGACGCAGCGATCCACGTCCTGCGTATCTACCACGGCGCGAGAAACTGGCCCGACGCTACGGATTGATCGATTCCGGCGTATTTCCACCTTTCCGCAGTCCTCCCCATCGCGCGTCCCGGCTGGCAGCTAAAAGCTAGTAGCTAGTAGCTGTAGTCCCGTAATCCCACGCCCCATTTTTCGCGTCCATCTTGTTGTGAGTTCTGCGGTCGAAGTGCGCTACCGCTGTCCGTGCTGCGGATACAAAACACTGGAGGGCCCCGGCGCATTGGTCCTGTGTCCGGTTTGCTGGTGGGAAGACGACGGGCAGGAAGACCGTGACGCCTCAGAAGTGCGGCTCACCGTGAACGGCCAGTTGAGCCTGAAGCAAGCGCGAGTCAACTTCGCTCAGTACGGCGCAGCCGATCCCCGTTTTCTTCCTTACATCCGTAAGCCCCTAGTCACTGAAATGTAGCCTGCCTTGCAAATCTCTTCGGGCGCGGGCTTCATCGTTTTTTTAGCAGAAGCGCCCAATCCTGCTGGCCGGGCCATCCGTTGTTGTCAGGAGGATCAGGCGAGATCCAGGACGGGCCGGCAGCGTCCTCGGCAAGCGGAAACCGTTGCCCGCTGGTCGCATTGAACAACTCCGCGGAATAGGTTCCCGGCTCCAGCTTGACGGTCACTTTTCCTCCATGCGGCAGGTAGACCGCATACAGCTTGCCCGGCTCGGCAAGACAATAGTTTCCGTGGTCCACAAGTTCATCGTGGGGATTGGCCTTCCACCATTCAAACCCTGTGAAGAAATCCACAATGTGGCCGTACCCCACGAACATGGTCTGGGTATCGTCGCCGCGGCCGTTCAACCAGCCCCCACCCGTATCCGGCCAGATGTTGGTACCCCGGCGGGCGCTCTCTCCCGCGGTCTGGTAGCCGCCGGCCATGTAAATATCCCATGCGGTTCTGCGCAGCACATCCGCCGAGTCGGAACCGGGGGCAGCCCACGCAGGATTATGATCTTCGTACCCGTACTCCTCGTTGGTTTGTGGAATGATCCGGCCCGCCTGCTTCTGTAATTTGCGGGACTCAAGCATGAGGACATGCTGGTTCCTGGACCAATCCTGATACGAGGTGAACCCGAACCACGAAGATGCACGATCCTGATGAGCGTTACTTGCCGCTGGATGACTGGTTTCAAGGTGCTTGTACGGATCAAGCTGCTGAATCAGCATTCCTGTCTCGTGCGTCCACTTTTCATCCCGATAGAAATCGAGGTCGTCGCCCAAATCCCAGGTGATGTTGGAAAAGGCTCCGAGCCGATCGATTGCATAACGAATAAAGCGGTGCTCGTCTTCGCTGCCGGCCGCGGGATGGACTTTGCTGTCGTTCATGTCGAGGACTAGGGAGACGATGATGTCACGATCCCTGGCGTACTTCAGCATCCTCTCGAACTTCTGCCAATAGGGAAGATTGAAGCGGGTGTAATCGAAACCGGGATGAAGGGGATCGTCCGCATTCTGCGCCAGCCAGGCCGCGGTATTGGCAGTCCAGTAGTTTGTATTCATGACGGGTTCACCCAGGAATGACCATTCCTCGCGGCCGGCAATCGTCACGCGCATGCGATTCACTTTCAGGCGATGAAGGCGATCGATGCTATATTGAATCACGTCGTCGTTGCGCCAGCCCGCAAGCCAATACGCGGTGGTGCCGTTGAAGAAGTAGTGCTCGCCTGTTCCTTCCCAGATAAAGTGCCATGGATAAGCCGGATCGTCCCGGATTGGGCCGCGCAGGTGCTGGTCCAGAGCTGTGAACGCGCCGGAGTAGGTCTGGGTCACTGCGCCGTCCTTATAGATCACGTGGTAGGTGTACGATCCGCTCTTCGACGGCATAAAGCGGATGCGGTAAACACTGCCATCGGCCGAATCGCAGAATCCTTCCACCGCGACTTCTTCTGTGGAGCCTGCCGGCTCAAAGTCTCCGGAGATCGACGCATCCGTGAAGGGATTCTTGACCGTCGGAGCTGCGACCTTGGCCGTGACTTCAACAAAGTCGTAGGCTGCAACGGCCGGCGCGGATTGGGTAAACACAACCGCCGCGGAACTCTCGGCATGGAGGCCGACCCCGGGCACAACCAGCAACGCCGGCAGCACCCGCGAGAACCAGCCTTGCCATGAAGCACGATTCCAGCCAATGTTGACCTTTATGCGTCGACTATTCCGGATCATTTTTCTTGATCTCCCTTTCCCTCCGAAACGGACTAAGGTTCTGGTAGCCGGTTCCGTGATAATGAAGCCTGTCAAAGCTGGTTATACTCTATGTACGCTTGACCCTGTAAACAGTTCCTCTTTGATTTCCAACCGTGCAACCGATTGGCTTGCCCGGTTTGACCCCTGCCTGCAAACCCCCGTACCATGAAGAAAGATATTTCCCCGGCCAAACGGAGCTGTATTGCCATCACCGGCAGCCCGTGGCCGCAGTCTCATCGGCGCGCGCGCCCGGAAGGTACAACGTTGAGTTCCAGCAGCACCCTCGAAACCAAACCCGAAACGGCGGAATCCCAGCACGATCACGATCACGCCGAAGAGACCCACTCGCACCCGCACGGCCCGGTTCTCAATCCCGAATGCACCCGTGAGCTGGTCATCGATGTGCCTGCCGACGATGTCGCCGCTGCTTGGCGCAAGGTCGCCAGCAGTTATCGCAAATACGCCAAAATTCCCGGCTTTCGCGCCGGCAAGGTTCCTGAAACGGTGATCCGGCGCCGCTTCTCCAGCGAGATCCGCAAGGAAGTCATTGAAACCCTGATTCCCGAGCGTTTCAACAAGGCGGTCAACGAGCTGAACGTCCGCCCCGTCGGCCAGCCCCAGCTCACCGAGCTTACCCTCGATGAGGGCGGGCCGCTTCACGCCAAGGCTGTCTTCGAATTCATTCCCGCCTTCTCCATCGAAGGCTACAGGGATGTGAAGGTCGAAAAACCGTCGGACGAAATCACCGAGGAAGAGTTCCAGCACGAGATCGAGCACTTGCGCGAGTCGCGCGCCACCATCGAGCCGGTCGAAGAAGACCGCCCGCTCAAGGACGGCGACTGGGCGCAGATCAGCTACAAAGGCCAGGTCCAAAGCGATCCGGCCGCGGCCGAGGGGGATGCGCCATCGGCCGAGCCGCAGCCCATTGCCGGCGAAGACACGCTGGTCGAAATTGGCGGCAAAGACACGGTCGAGGCCTTCACCAACGCTCTCCGCGGCACGAAGCCAGGCCAGGAGCTCAAGGTTGAGGTTCTCTATCCCGCCGATTATGCCGAGACCAAACTGGCCGGCAAAACCGTGGCCTATGACGTCGAAGTGAAGGCCATCAAAAAGCGCACGCTTCCCGATCTGAACGACGACTTCGCCAAAGAGCTGGGCCATTACGAAAGTTATACCGATCTCGAAGCCCGCATTCGCGAGCACCTGGCCAACCGCAAGCGGCGCAGCGTCGAGGCGGAAACCAAAGACCGGCTCTTCGCCGCTCTCACGGAGCGCTTTCCCTTTTCGGTTCCTGAGTCGTTGGTCCAGGACCAGATTGACACCCGCCTGGAGCGCGGACTGCGCGCCCTCGCGGCCCAGGGAATGGAGCCCGATCAGATGCGCAAGCTCGACTTCGCCCGCCTGCGCAACGCGCAGCGCGATAGCGCTCTGGCCGAAGTCAAGACCCACATCCTCCTCGACCGCATTGCCGGTGAGGAAAACATCACCATCAGCGAAGAGGAATTGGACAAGGAATTGCATCTCGCCGCTCTTCAGTCCCGCGAACCACTGGATGCCCTGAAGGTGCGATTGACCAAGGACGGCGGAATGGCTAGGATCAGGGAGCAGCTAAGAAGAGACAAGACTGCGTCCATCTTGTACGAACGTCTGCCCGCATAAACGGAGCAAGCACTCAGGGCTCCGATGCTGGAACCCTTGAAAACACAGCCCGCACGGGCACAAGAAAGCTAGCAGCTAGAAGCTAGAAGCTAGGAGCTAACAAGGTAATGGCATTAGTTCCCATGGTGGTTGAGCAGACGAGCCGGGGCGAGCGCGCCTACGACATTTACTCCCGTCTGCTGCGCGATAACATTATCTTTCTTGGTACCCCCATCGACGACCAGATCGCTAACCTCGTCGTCGCCCAGATGCTCTTTCTCCAGGGCGAGGATCCCGAGAAAGACGTCTCCCTTTACATCAATTCCCCGGGCGGCTCCATCACCTCCGGCCTCGCCATCTACGACACCATGCAGTTCATCAAGAACAACGTAGTCACCTACTGCATCGGCCAGGCCTCCAGCATGGGCGCATTTCTGCTATTGGCCGGAACCAAGGGCAAGCGCTTTGCCCTGCCCAATTCGCGCATTCTCATTCATCAGCCGTCCATGGGCGGCTTGAGCGGGCAGGCCACCGACATCGACATTCATGCGCGCGAAATCCTGCGCATTCGCGAAATCACCAACAACCTCATCGCCCGTCACACCGGGCAGCCCCTCGAACGGATCGAGCGCGACGTCGAGCGGGACTTCATTATGAACGCGCAGCAAGCCAAGGATTACGGGATCGTGGACGAGATCATCGACCGGATCCGCACATAGCCGGACTTGCGGATTTGGATTACACTCGTTCAGGGGAGCCACTACCATGAAGACGCGCACCGGGCCCGAGGAGGCGCTACGCTGCTCCTTCTGCCACAAATCGCAGGACGCCGTAGCCAAGTTGATCTCGTCGCCCAGCGACTACCCTCGCGCCTATATCTGCGACGAGTGCGTTGCCGTCTGCAACTCCATCCTCGACGACGACCGCAGCGGCGAAGCTCCCGCCACCACCGCCGGCCACCTGCCCAAGCCCACTGAGGTCAAAAGCTTCCTCGACGACTACGTCATCGGCCAGGACCAGACCAAGAAAAAGCTCGCCGTTTCCGTCTACAACCATTACAAGCGCATCCAGATGAACCGCGCGCGCAACGGTGAAGTCGAGCTCACCAAGTCCAACATCCTGCTCATCGGCCCCACCGGCTCCGGCAAAACCCTCCTCGCTCACACCCTGGCCAAGATGCTCGACGTGCCCTTCGCCATCGTCGATGCCACCACGCTTACCGAGGCCGGTTACGTCGGCGAGGATGTCGAAAACATCATCCTCAAGCTTCTCCAGGCCGCCGACGGCGACGTAACCCGCGCCCAGCAGGGCATCATCTACATCGACGAGATCGACAAGATCGGCCGCAAGGACGAGAATCCCTCCATCACCCGCGATGTCTCCGGCGAGGGCGTGCAGCAGGCGCTGCTCAAGATTCTCGAGGGCACCGTGGCCAACGTGCCTCCGCAGGGCGGCCGCAAGCATCCGCACCAGGAGTTCACCGCCGTCGACACCACCAACATCCTCTTCATCTGCGGCGGCGCCTTCGTCGGCCTGGAGCGCGTCGTGGGCCGCCGCGTGGGCAAGAAAGCTCTCGGCTTCCGCGCCATCGATGCCGACGCCGACCAGGCCACCACCCGCTCCCACCGCGACACCGAGCTGCTGCGCCAGACCGAGCCGCAGGACCTCATCAAGTACGGCCTCATTCCCGAGTTTGTCGGCCGCCTGCCCGTGGTCGGCGTTCTCGACGAGCTCGATGAAGCCGCGCTCATCGAAATCCTGACCAAGCCCCGCAACGCCATCCTCAAGCAGTACCAGCGCCTGTTCGAGTACGAGAACGTCCGCCTGCACTTCACGCAGGAGGCCGCCTGCTCCATCGCACGCGAGGCCATGGCGCGCAAGGTGGGCGCCCGCGGCCTGCGCATGATCCTCGAAGAGCTCATGCTCGACCTCATGTACCACCTGCCCTCGAACAAGCGCGTCCGCGACCTCGAAATCACCAAAGATATGGTCGAGCGCCGCGACCTCTCCCTCTGCCTGCTGGAAAAAGCGGGATAGCACTCAGACCGTGGATTACTGAGCGTACCCCTCATGCTAGACTTCCTGACGGAGAGCGCCGGAGCCCTGTTGCGCGCCGTCCGCTTCGCGAAGGAGTCTCATAGATGAAGAGCATTGTCCGTTGTTCTGTCTTTCTTTTGCTGGCCTGCTCTGCCGCACTCTCCCAGGCCCCCGCCGCCAGCGGTTTCCGTGCCTTGCATGTGGATGCCGGAAAAGTCACCGGCGAGATCCATTCGTTTCAGGGCATGAACGGCATGCCGGCGCCGATAATGGCGGGCCTTCCCGGCCTGGCGCAGCAATTCAAAGAACTGCGCGTCAGCATGGTTCGCACCCACGATGTGATGGGTCCCATTGACATCGATGCGAAGTTCGAGTTCACAAACAAAAACTTGGCCGACTTGATTCCCGACCCCGTGCAGCGCGCCGGCGTGGTGAAGGCGGGCAACGCCTCCATCATCTTCCCCGACGAAAACGCGGACCCTGAGAAGCCCGCAAGCTACAATTTTGGACCCACCGATAAGATGCTGGCCGCCGTGCACGCTAGCGGCGCGGAGGTCTATTACCGCATAGGACGCAGTTGGGGCGCCAACACGAATCCGCCTGCCGATTTTGACAAATATGCCCGCGTGGTGAAGCACATCGCCATGCATTACAACCAGGGATGGGATAACGGATTCCACTACAACGTCCGCTACTGGGAGTTCTGGAATGAGCCGGGGGACGTATTCTGGACCGGCACGCCGGAGCAGTTTTACTCTTTGTACGCAAAGACTGCGTTGGCCTTGAAGTCCGTCGATCCCACGCTCAAGGTGGGCGGCGACGCCACTTGGAACCCCTCTGGCGACGGCGGTTACCGCGAAAGCTTTCTCGATTACTGCGTCGCGCACAATGTGCCGCTGGACTTTTACTCCTGGCACTTCTACGCCGACCAAAGCGCCGACCCCTATGAGAATGTTCGGCTGGCCGGGACAATCCGCGGCATCCTCGATGCGCACAGGTTTCCCAAGGCGGAGAGCATTCTCTCGGAATGGAATCTGAGCTCCGACTGTTTCTCCGAAAAGGGAAGGGCTGAGCTCGAAAGCATGCACAATGCCGCTTTCATCGGCGCCGCACTGAGTTATTTTCAGGATGCACCGCTCGACTATGCGATGTATTATCGCGGCGACGCGGCGCCATGGGTGGGGTTGTTCGACCGGCAAGGGCGGTATTTCAAGACAGCCTATACCTTCAAGGCCATGGGCAAAATGCTGGACACGCCGATGCGGCTTGCGGTCGAGGGTACTGACACCCTCGGTTTCGCCGCGCTCGCGGGCCGCTCCGCGGATGGCAAGACCGTGCAGCTTTTCATCAGCAATTACGCGATTTCTCCTGAATTCATGCACAAACATCTTTCAGACCGCACAAACGTCGTCTACCGCGACAATTCCGGCTACAACCTGACGGTCAACAACCTGCCTTGGGGCAACAAGGCGTTCAGCCTTAAGCGTTACCGGATTAGCAGCACCCAGAATTTGCAACTGGTCGAGGAGAAATCCGAAAGCGGCGGCAGCCTGAAATTGTCCAATTCTTTCCCCACCGATACCATCGATCTCATCGTTCTGGAGCAGAAGTAACCAGAGCTCGATTGCAAGTAGCCAAGTCTGGATTGACTGCTCCGCCGAGTTTTGAGAGGGATCAGCCAACCATTGAAGATGGCTCATTGTGCGGCCCCGGATTCGAGTTTTGAGACCGCGGCCGCATGCGCGATAGCGGATCTCCTGCAGGTGTAGGCCAGGGCACAATCGCTAAGTGGCTTTTTCGCCAGGAAAAAGCCACCTTGAATACTGTCCGAAATGGCTTATCGTTGCAGGAGAGCCGCCGTAGAGAATTAGGCACTCTTGAGGATTGGGAGAAATGCCTTAATCCCGAATCCCTGCCCGCTGTATCTCCACCAACTCCTGCCCGCCCGGCGCCACCATCCGCGTCTGCGGAGCGCGCCAGTGGTCGATGTAGCTGATCCTGTGCACGCAACCCACCGTGCAATGCGGGGCGCAGCTCTTCGCCGTCACAAACTCCCGCTTCACGTCCGCCGTCGTGTATTCCGCCACCGGAATCCCCGGATACCCCCGCTGCTGCGAGCAGTAGTGCACCAGTCCGTCCTCGCAAATGTACAGGTACCGCGACCCCGCGCGGCACCGCCAGTCATTCGTGCGCCCCTCGGCAATCGCCTCCTGGAACTTGTCGAACTGCGCGTAGTTGGTCTTCTTCCGGTGCGTCATCTCAAAGTACACCCGCGCCTCGTCCGGCTTCAGCGGCTTCAGTTGCCCATCCCCATCGTGAATAATCCCGATCGTCGACTCGAACCCCAGCTCCAGCGCCCTCTTGCTGATCGTCAGCGCGTCGTTGGGATTCTTGATCCCTCCGCCCACCACCGAATTGATGTTCACGTGGAACTCGGCGTACTCGGCCAGCATCACGAGCCGCTTGTCCAGAGTCTTGAGAGACTTCTTCGACACCTCGTCCGGCTCCAGGTTGTCGATCGAAATCTGCATGTGGTCCAGGCCCGCCTCGTTGAGCCGCTCGATCCGATCCGGGCTCAGCAGGAACCCGTTCGTGATCATCCCCGCAATCGCGCCCGTCTTTCTCATGCGGCGGATAATGTCATCCAGTTGCGGGTGGGTCAGCGGCTCGCCGCCCGAGATGCCGATCATCGCCGTCCCCAGCCGCCCCAGGTGGTCGATCCGCCGGAACATCTCTTCGAGCGGCACCGGCTCGCTCACCTTGTCGTACTCATTGCAATAGGCGCAGCTCAGGTTGCAAAACCGCGTAGGAATAATCTGCACCAGCACCGGATGCGAAGTGTTTACGAGCGCGCGCACCACCATGGCGTACTCGCGCACCTTCCGCTTGGCCGCAATCCATCGCCCTCTCAGCGTCGATCTCCGGGGAATGCCCATCCTTACTATTGAAACACAAAGAGACTGCGATACTGCGGGGTTGTGCGAAGATGGGTGTAAATGCCCAAATCCCCGCCAATCGACTTTGGCGAAATTCGTCGCCTCGCGATCACAGCAGTATTTTCCGACGACCTTCTTTTCGAAAAGGTAGTGCTCAAAGGAGGCAACGCCCTTTCGCTTGCGCATCACTTGAGCAAGAGAACGTCGCTCGATCTCGACTTCTCAATCGAGGGAGACTTTGAGGATATTGATGAAATCCGCGGGCGGCTTCGGAGGGCACTCGAGAATCGATTCTCTTCGGTGGGTTTGGTAGTATTCGACTTCAAGTTCGAGCCGAAGCCGCGCACAGTTCCTGAAGGGCAGGATCCCCGATGGGGAGGCTATATGGCCTCGTTCAAGGTCTCTGAAAAGCACCAATACGATGAACTGCAAGGCGATCCGGATGCTCTACGCCGCGACTCTCTTGTTGTTGGCCCTGCGCAACAACGTGTATTCACCATCGATCTCAGCAAGTACGAATACGTGGCCGGAAAGGTTCAACTGGAACTCGACGATTACGCGATTTACGTCTACAGCCCAAGAATGATCGCGATCGAGAAGCTTCGCGCAATCTGCCAGCAGATGCCCGATTACCCACTAAAACGCTACCCCACAGCAAGAGCACGCGATTTCTACGACATTCATCTCATCGCAGTCTTTTCAGGGATGGACTTCAGTTCTCCCGGAAACCTTGAACTAACCCGAAAAATCTTTGCGGCAAAAGAAGTCCCCCTCAAATTCTTAGGTCGAATCAGGGATCAGAGGGAGTTTCACCGGCCGGATTGGGACAGCGTCAAAGCATCCTCAAGCGAAGAAGTGGAGGACTTCGACTACTACTTTGATTTCGTTGCAAAGCGAGTGGAGTCAATGAAGGCTCTTTGGGAAGAATAGCCGCCAATCTGGGTCATATTTCTTGTCCTTGAGGCCGTATGCCAAATAGAAGTCGTATTTGAGGCCGATGCTCATGAGCCTGCTGTATCGGCTCCTCGAGTAACCTGCTTTTTGCATGTAGAAACCTATCGCCTGATGGTAAGGGTAGACATAATCGATCTTCTTGAGCGTTGCTACCAACGTGCCAACAGACACACGATCTTTTGCTGCGCGATATGCTTCCAATACCCGGAAAACTCCCCCGGCATAAGATGGTCGGACGGCAATATCGATGAGAGTTCTTTCAAGCCCCGTCGCCCTCAGCGTCGCCCCAGAGTATTCCAAATCGACAACTCCCAACTGCCCGGTGTTCTTTCCCCAAAGCAGCAATGCTTCCGAATCGCCGAATTTGAAGATGAACTGAGATTCACGCTGTTTCCCCGCAAAGGCTCGATTGATGCCTTCCTGGGTGAGGTGGCCGGAGCTTGGCTTGGAGCTTTGTTCGCCGTTGACATATATTCTTGACGGTATTTGCTCTGTAAGGCCGTGCAGGAGCATCGCAGTTGCCTGGCATAGGTAAGCATCGCGCTTCATTGAAACTGCAATTTCGTAGGCAGATGCCTGTTTCCATACGTAGCGGGATATGCCGGAAACATTCGGATGATTTACGGGTTCCAAATATTCGAGATGGAGATCCGTCTTATCCAGAAGGAAGTCTAGGAATTTGGCCGCCGTAGTATTTTGGGCCAATCTCCAAAAGGCTCGGTTCTCTTCCAATATCCGCGAAATGTCGCTCGGCCAGAAAACTCGCTTGCCAGCTTTCTCGAAGGCTTTGACGATATCGGGCTTGGCAATTTGCAAACGACTCTGGCCGGCCATGCTTTTGGTCCTGTCCTCATTGTATCACTAGGTATATATACCTAGTGATACGGCGATTCCTGAGACCTCGTGAGATAGCAATCCATTTAGCATCATTAGTTTATACCTGTGATCTTCTCCCCGATATCTTGCTGTACTTGGTATATATACCAAGTACAGCAACCTCGCGGTCAGGAAACATCTGGCTGCGCTCGCTAACGCTGAAAATAAAGGGGTTATTGATGTTCATTCTTGCCGTTCCGGATCAGGTATACATACCTGATCCGGAACGGCAAGTTCGCCCATGAATTTTCACTCCACGAAATTGCGCGTAAATAATCGCTGTGAGCAACAGACGGGCGGACCAAATCTCAAGGCCTCAGAAACGGGCGCCCCAAGTCTCGATGGGTGGCCCACCCTAAACCCTCAATCGGGGTGCCCCATCCTAGCTCCGCTAGGGTCGGCAAAGCTCCCGTAGGGGAGCGCAGGACGTTAGCCCAGGACAAGTCGCGACAGCGGCGCAGTCCTGGGAAACCCGCCCCAGCGAATCTCCAGCCCCGTAGGGGCGAAAGAACCCACACTACTCCGCACTAGCCCGTCCGGCCCGTCGAATTGCAGTACATTTCTACTGCAAATGCAGTATAATTCTACTGCAATGATCTCCCTCCGTTCCAACCTCCGCCGCAGCCTCCTGACGCTCTTCTACGTCAACCGCTCCGCGCGCGCCTATGTCCGCCAGTTGGCCGCGGCAATAGGCGCTGACTCCACCAACGTCTCCCGCGAGCTCGCCCGCCTTGAGCGCGAGGGCTTCCTGCGCTCTGAGATCGAGGGCCGCCAGCGCTATTACAGCGTCAATCCCGCTTATCCCTATCTCAAGCCGGTCTTCGCCCTTTTGCAGGGCTCCGTCGGCATCGAGCCGACTCTGAGGCACGCGCTCCAGGCAATATCCGGCGTCGAATCCGCCTGGATTTACGGCTCCTTCGCCAAGAATGAAGCCGATGCCGCCAGCGACATTGACGTTTTGATCCTAGGACAGCCCGACCAGCGGCAACTCGCGTCCGAAATTCGCAAGGCCGAAAAGGCCCTCCGCCGCGAAATCAACTACACTGTTCTTTCTTCCCCGGAGCTCAATCGGCGGCTTGCCAGGCGTGACGCATTCATCGCCGACATCTGGAACGGAAAGCGCATCGAGCTGATTGGCCATGGTGACCAAACCGCACAAACCCCAACCAACAAATCCGAACCAGGTCCGCCAGTTTCTGGCCGACGCGCGCAAGAAAGCCGCCGCCGCGCGAAAAAACCTGGCGATCGACGAGGAAACCGCCCATCAAACGGCCTACGAGGCCATCCTCAAGGCTTCTCTGGCCCTAATGCTGAGCCACGGTCAGCGCCCGCGCGCCCAGCTCGGCCATCACGTCGCCATCCTCGAATTCGCGCGGAACCACCTCGACCCCACGCAGGCGCCGGCCTTCGATCTGTTTGACCGCATGCGCCGCAAGCGGAACATCGCCTTCTACGACATCGCCATCATCAGCGATGTGGAGGCCGAAGATGCGGTTCGCGCAGCCGAAGACTATCTCAAAGTAGTCGCCGCTGACATCCAAACCAGATTTCCATGATCCGCCGTGTACCGCATGCCCCGGTTCTGAGACCCGCCACTGCCGCGCGCCTTTGCTCCCCGAATCCCGCCCCAGCCCCGCGAAAGCCGAGCATTTCAGCCCCAAATCACGACATTCACGAAACAAATGTGCGGCGCGGGCCGAATGAGCGTAGTGTGAGAGGTGGAGTGAGCATCGTCCTCCCCTTTCAGGTCCTCTGAACTAAGGCAGTTTATCTGAAGTACGTTCCCTCTTAGCCCACGCTTCCCAACGAGGGTCCCCAGTGATCGTGTCAAAAGTTCAAAAACAGCCCAAGCTAAACAAGGTTGTCGTTATCGCCCCGCAAAACCTGCCCGCCAAGCCCGTCAAGATTGCCGCTCCTGCACCGCGAATCCAGACCTCACCAGACCGGATCAGAGACCGGGCCTTTGAGATCTTCGAAAAGCGCGGCAGCGAACACGGCCGCGACATGCAGGACTGGCTCCACGCCGAGCGTCAGGTTCTGGCGAGCTAAAGCGGGTCTCCTGCAGGTGTAGACCAAGGCACAATCGTTAAGTGGCTTTTTCATCAAGAAAAAGCCACCTTGAATGCTGTCCGAAATGACTCATAGTTGCAGGAGAACCGCCTTAAAGCGAAGAAATTTCAATCACTGGAATTCCGGCCGAAAGGCTGGAAGGGGAAGTTATGGCTTGCTCTACCTGCACCTATCTCGAATGCGCCTTTGAGGCCAGGCACAGCGAATACATCGCGGCTTGCTCCGAGACGCTCCGTCGCGTCAGTCTAAAGTTTGCGGCCTATGGCTTTGTCGAGATGGAGCGCGCCCGGAGCGAACTGGAAATGCACCACACGGTATGCGTCTCCGCCGTCGCCGCGGCGGCCCTGTAGCGTTCCCTGATCCTTGTTCCCTGACCGCTACGCCTTCACTTCGAGGGCGTCCCGATCCCACTTCGCGCAAACCGCCGCCGCCTCATACGTGCTCTGCAAAAACTTCAGCAGCGCATCGTCCGGGTCCGCCGACTGCCGCATCGCCTCATACGGAAAAATGAACTCGCCGAAGTTCTTGTCGAACCGTGCCTCCGCGGGCCCAATCGCGTACTCCCGGTAGCCCGCCGGCTCCGGGTAGGCGTAGCTGTAGAAAAACGGCTCGATACTCGGAGCTCCCGGCGGGCCCGGTGCTCCCGGCCAGAATCCGCAGCTGCTCACTTCGTGCGAATACGCGTCGTGCGTCACGCGATCCGGCAGCCCCGGCATGCTCGGGTGCTCCGGCGCCGTCCGCCCTGAAAACCGCGTGCACGCCAGATCCATCGCGCCCCAGAACAAATGAATCGGGCTCACCTTGCCCCGGAACCGCGCGCGAAACACCGTGAACACACGCGTCGTCTGCAACAGCACCCGCCAGAACCGCTGCGCATACACCGGGTCGTAGGCCCGGTGTACATCGTCCTTCTTAAACGGAATCGGCTCCGCCACCTCGCACGGCACCGGCCACACGTTGCACAGCGCGTCCAGGCTCCCGAGCGCCGCCATCAGCCGGCTGTAAAACTCGGCCACCGTCATCGGGGCGAGAGCAATGGTTTCACGCCCGCCGTCGCTCGTCTCGATCACCAGCTCGTGCTCAACAAAATCGAAATCGATCTCGACCATGCGCGTCCCGAGCGCCATCGGCATCGTGGTCAGCCCGCGGATCGTCGGATAGAGCGTCACGTTCCAACTGTGATTGATCGCCGGCACCAGCGCCATCCTCACCTTGCCCACCATCTGCAACCACAGTTGCAACGTGGCGCAGGTATCGCTCCACGCGTTCTGCGGCAGCGCCGGCCAAACCTCGCTGTCCTTCATCGCCTCGTGTTCCGTCGCCATGCCGCCTCCTCGCAGCCCCATCATAAAGGTCGCGATTGAACCTCAGCCCCTGTTCCCTGTCTGCCGTCTGCTGTTTCCTGCCTCCTGCTGTCAAGAGCCCCCGCCCGCTCATCACCCGCCATCCCCTTGATTCCACGCCGATTTCTTTTCGTCAGCACTTTGCAGATCATTTCCCCCTTAGCGCGCATACTTGTTCCATAAGCGTTTAACCAGGCTCTCGGCGCGGCGGACTTTGTCTGCCGCATTCGCGTCTTTGACTCCGGATCGCGGTCCACGGACCACTGATCCCTGTTCCCTGATCCCTGTTCCCTGCTGCTAACTCCTTTGCTGTCTAGACT
>PMYE01000187.1 GCA_003171315.1 Acidobacteriaceae bacterium | reverse complement strand
AGATTACCATCATTAATTACTTTCGTAATGGTGTACCAAAAATGCACATTTCTTCGCATTTCCCACTTGAAATTTTGGGCTGCATCGCGCTTTGCGTTTTTCTTCTATTCAATACGTAATCCTACGGCACAGTTACTCCGGTGATGCTGGACTGCGCAGGGAAACCACTGACTCTGCCCTTCCTGCGAAGCAGAGCCATACACCGTATGCCGATCTCGTTGTGTCTCCGCCCCGGCCTGATGAACTCTCTACAACTCAATTCGCACCGCAGCCTGCAATGAGCCGCCATGAATCTGCGCGTACTGCTGCGCTTGCACCTCACCGCTAGCCGCCGAAGAAGGACACGCTTCGAAAACGGCCCTAGCGCGCCGTGCATCCACGAGAAGTTTCGCGGGCAATCGCGACCCTGGCTCCGAATTGCCGTTCGCTGGAAAACTCGCTTGGCGCAAGCTTTGGGCGCTGCCCCGCAATGTATTGCCGGCGCGCTCTACCCGGTTGGCACAGCCTGCGGCATCATACCACTTCCGTAACCTAACGATCTGGGTACCTCAGACTACTGCCTGGTTTTGTCATGTAAACTATTCCCAAGCCGAAGAACCGGCATTTTGAATGCACACAACTTTTGATCGCGCTTAGAGTCGAAGACTTTATGGGCTGCCTCGAAGGCGCACGGAGCGGATTGTTTCGTTTGGGAAAATTTGCGCTCGTGCGGAGGTTCTTTTGAATGACGGCCGAATCGACACCCTACCTGCTTCCCTGCTCTTGCCTTGTTACACCGAATTGCAGCTATATGCTTGCTCGGTAATTCACCGAGGAGCAGTAGTATGCAGCTGTGAGGAGATGCAACATGCGTTTCAAGTTGTTTGTTTCCCCCATTCTCACGGTATGCTTCTTCACTGCGGCGCTTCCCGTGTTTTCCCAAGTCGTTCCGGCCTATCAGGCGCCAGGCATACCTTTGAGCGTTGGCATCGGCCCCTCCAGCTACGATGTCGACTGGGGACATGGCCGAATGTTAGGAGGAACGATCTGGGCTGACTGGTACCCCCGACAGATTCGATCCCTCGTCCACGTTCGCGGTCTTGGCCTTGAGGTAGAGGCCCGCGATATCAGCCTGAATCAGAATCTTCCCGCGCAAAAAAACATGCGCCAGGATACGGCGGGGGGCGGCCCAATCTTCAACTGGCACGTCACCCCCAGATTTCATCCCTACTTCAAAGGCCTCATTGAGGACGGCAGCGTAGATTTCTACCCGCTCCCGGGGTACTCGCATGATACGCGCCTGCTGATTGCTCCCGGCGGCGGTGTCGAATACCGCTTCTTTGGCCCGCTCGCGGTCCGCGCCGACTACGAGTATCAAATCTGGCTCGGCAAACTTCTGGGGAATACGCTCAACCCTCAGGGCTTCACAGTCGGTATCGCCTACGACCTGTCGCATCCTCAAGGCCGCTGACGATCTTGTAATGCTCGTCCGCAGACAGTCGTTGGCCCATGCCGGCCGGGTGAGAGGGTGGCAGCCGATCCTATAGCGGGTCTCCTGCAGGTGTAGACCAAGGCACAATCGCTAAGTGGCTTTTTCATCAAGAAAAAGCCACCTTGAATTCTGTCCGAAATGGCTCATAGTTGCAGGAGAACCGCCGTAGTGCCTCTGGTGGCGCATATCCCGCGAATTGCGCCATCGGAGGTGATAGTCTGACGACGGTATGAAACGCTTCGGGATTTTGACCACCGCCGTCACGTTGGCGGTCGTTGCCTTGGCGCGTGCCCCCGTTGCAGCGCAAACGGCCTCAGGTTCATCGGGAGCATCCTACAAAGCGACGCCGTTGCCGGCGGATACATCCGGCGCTTCCTACAAAACCAGGCCTGTACCCTCCATAGAGGTCCTCACGCCCTTATCCTTCGCAACCTCGCCGCCGGCAACCGCCAAGCTGATTGACTACCTCCCTGAAGCGCAGATGACCCAGGCAGCCCGCGATCTGGCCGCAAGCGCAGATCCCGCCATCCGTGACGGCGCTACGCTGGCGGGGATAGAGTTCGACAACGGCGCTTGGAGCTACCGGCAGCTTGTGTGCCAGGCTTTCCCCGGCCACATGTTTCTGCTTTTCCAAAGCGATCGCGGCGCCGGCGATGTGAGCCTCTTCTCAGCCGCTATTCCCCTCGCAGGCAAAGGCCGCGTTCGCGTCATTCCCATTCGGCGCCGCGGCTTTTCGCTGTTTTCGCCTGCCCCCGTCAATGCGCTCGCTATCGCACAATTCAACCGCATTCGCGCCGAAGAACCTGCGCACCAAACTCCCGATTGGCTCTCAACCTCCCTGTGCTACGCCGCGCTGACAGGCGCTCGTCCTGAGACTTCTCCGCAGTCACAGGAATCCGCGGACCCCAGCAGCTCCTTGTCGTTTCCTCCCACGCTGGAGGTTGGCGGAGACGGCGAGTCGACTGTCCGCTTTGTGGATGTCGCGGCAGAGCCCCAGCCCATGGAATGGGCGTTGACCTTCAACTCCGGGGGACAGTTGCTGAAGGTAATGAACATTGCCACATCCGTCTATGCGGTCAAGCTCATTCCCTCCGCGGTTCCACAGCAATCGTCCGCCCAGGGCCCTCGATAAGAGCGCGACGCGCGCCTACGCTGGCTCCGCGCCCACTCTCGCTGCCGCGCTATCGCATTTCTCCCAATGGTATATAGCATTCCAAACAGCCAAGTTGACGCGAACACCGGTGAGCGGCAACCTTCTCGACAGTTGGCGCTCTTGAGGATTGGGAGAAATGCCTTAAAAGCTGACCTTGCGCCCCGGGAACCACGTGAGCTGGATATTCGTAGAGGTCACGGTCTGTTCTCCCGGCAGGTAGATCGGCGCCTTCCAGTGCTCCAGGGTAAAGTTGCCGTTCACCTCCAGGTCCCTGCCCAGGCGCTTGACCACCTGAACGCTGAAATCGTTCAGTGTGGTGCCTCCGGAAATAAAGTCCTTATCCGCCTTCTGATGGCGAACTGCTACCTGGACCCACTCGTTCCCGCTCAGATGATAGGTGATCCAGCCTTGTCCGCCCTTGTCCTCGCGCCCGATCCAATCCCCAAACAACTGCCCCTGGTTGGTGTAGCCCTGCTTTTCAAGCCCCTCCCAGTACATGAACAAGCCGCCCTGGCTCCGTGACGTGGGTGGGTCAGTCGTCACGCCTTCCACGCGCACGTCGAGCCTGGGAACGCCGGGCACATGCGAAAGATAGAGGCCTGGCCGCTCGGCGGCTCGGCGCGGCGCATCAATCGGTGAAACATCGTCATGCACCTCCGAGTCGGTGTAGAGCGTGAGCCAATGGCTCAGGTAGGGCAACCGCCAGGTAAAGTCGAAGGCGCCAAAGCGCGCGCCGGGGTCGGCGGGGCCATTCTTCACCGTACCAGCCGGAGAGTAGGTGCTGAAGAAACTGCGCAGGAAATCGTGTATATTCACCGGCGAATGACCCTCCCCGCCCCACAGCACGGTTCGCTCAAAGCCGAATTCGAGATCCTTTGTTGGCCGGAAGCTGATCTTTTCTACATGCACCCAGGGATCGCCGGGAGTGGTGACGTTGGGCAAGCTCGACGAAGGGTTCGCCTCGTACGCGGGGTCGGGCATAAAAGTGTGGCCACGCAGCGCACCGACAATGAACTCATAGCGGAAAGGGCCGGTAAGACGTGAGAGCAAAGGAATGTTAAGCGGCTCAATCCGGTTGATTTCGAAGCTGTAGAAATTCTGCGCATTATTGGAGAAGGCCATGCTTGCCCCTTGCGCCGGCCCCAGCCACTGGTCCTGCTTGCCCAACGAAAAAATATGGTTCAGGTATTGGTACGAAAGATAGGCCTCCAGGAAGCGCCCTTGGGTCGCCGTGGCAACCGGTCCCTGAGGAATGGTGGCTTGGCTGTACACGGCGGTAGTGTTGCCGTAGGGCGGCGTGCCTGACGGCACGAAGTACAAGGTCAGGTCGACATTGGAGAGTGCCTGGGCCAGCGCCGCTGAATACCCCGTGGCCGACGGCGCGCCCTGAAATTCGCCGCGCGCGTAGAGCGTAAACCGCCCCGCGGTCGCGTAGGCGCTCATGCCGGAGTAGCTGTTGAATCCGTTCTCGAAGGGTCGGCCATAATCGTTCACGATCGTCGACCCGAGATGAAAGCTGTCATGGAGCGGCGTGCCGCTGATGGCGCGCGCCACAGTGTAAACCGACTCGATCCGCGCGCCGCCCTGGCGCGGTCCGCATGGACCTTCCATGTCGTAGTGCAACTCGCGGTTCAGCGCATCGTAGATCTCCCGCGCCTGGTCCGCGCCTGGGTCGCTCTCCGCTTCGCTGTCCTCGATCAGGTTGCCGGCTTCTTCCAGCATGCGCATCACGCTGGCGCGCGTCCACGGCCGCAAGCCAAGGTAGACCGTATCTACGTAACCCAGCGAGTAAAGCCGCAGCATGGCCGGGTACACCCAACTGTCTACTGGAATATAAGGGGAGCCCAGTTTCGCGGGCTCGCAAGCACTTGCCGTAGTCTTGGCGCCGTTTCCCGCCGTCGCTGCAGGCTGCTCCGCCGTCATCGACGGGATGCATACAATCACCAACCCCGCCATCACCCATGCGCATCGCATGGCGGCAGCCACAGACGTTCGCTTGATCGCCTTCATCATTCCTCACTTTATCACTCGGCCTCGGCGCTCAAGATGCGCTATTTTGCCGCGCAGCAGCGGCTGCCGCGTCTATTTCCACACTCTTTGCTCGCGGTGTTTCATCGCAGGGGCGATCGCACAAACATTGGCCTTCGCGGCGCCTCGTCGCCGCTGGGGCTCACAATTCCTCAGCCCTACGGTAATTCACGTTCCGATCGTTGCCCCCGGGCGCAAAAGCAGCGTGCGGCCTGCATGGGTGCAATCCCGGAGCGTTTCGGCCGGCACGCGGCTCAGGCGTTTCCTGGATCGCGGGAAACGGTCCGTTCGCGAAGCTTCACCTTCTCGGCAGGCGCCCCTCTATACACCGTCCACGGCTCCAGATCGCTGTAGGCTACGGAACCCAGGCCCAATACGGCTCCCTCCCCCACATGCACCCCCGGCGAGACGGAAGCGCGCGCGCAGATCCACGAATACGCGCCCAGGCGCATGCTGTAAGAGATCATGGGGAATTCGGGATCGTTGTAATCGTGCGTCGCCCCGCAAAGATACGCCTCCTGCGAGACGATGCAATGCGACTCGAGATAGATCGGCGAAGGATTGTAAACCTCCGCGTGATCGCCCAGCGTGCAGCAGTCCTCGCAGGTAAGGTTCCACGGCGCCCACACCTTGCTGCTCGAATAAAAGTGACACCCGGGCCCCATCTTCGCGCCGAACAGCCGCAAGAGCATCGCGCGCCACGCGTGCATCGGCCGCGGCGATGTGCGATAGAGCAGGACATACACGGCTTGCCAAAGCAATCGCACCAGCCGGTATTCCAAGGGGAATGAGGCGCGATGATACGGATTCTCTTCCGCGTTGGCGGCGATGTTGTGTACGGCGCGTTCGCGTCGACGAACTAGTAGGCTCATACTAACTCAGAATTATTTCGTAAGGTCGCGCTCCAGACAAATGCCCTTGCGCCTGCCCGCGCAAGCGCGTCTGGCTTTCCCGGCGCGGCGAACCGCTGCGCTCCGGCGCCATCAACTCCCGCTCTCCGCCGCGTTGGCCACGTACCACCGGTACGCCTCTTTCATACCCGTCTCAAAATCGGTGGGAGCACTCCAGCCCAAAGCGCGCAGGCGGCTCACGTCCATCACCTTGCGTGGCATGCCGTCGGGCTTCGACCGGTCGAACGTGAACGTCCCCCTCCAGCCGATAATCCGGGCAATGCTTTCGGCCAGCTCCAGGATCGTCATGTCCCGCCCGGTGCCGACATTCAAAAACATCTCTCCCGAGTAATTCTTCATCACAAAAACGCACGCGTCGGCCAGATCCTCCGAAAACAGGAACTCGCGTCTTGGAGCCCCGCTCCCCCACAGTTCTACAGTCGCGCGATTCGCCATTTTTGCGGCATGAATCTTCAGGATCAGCGCGGCCGCCACGTGACCGCCTTCGGCGTCGTAGCGGTCTTGCGGCCCGTAAAGGTTGGTTGGCATTACGGAAACAAAGTCGCAGCCATATTGCCGGCGGTATGCCTGGCACAGCTTGATTCCTGCAATCTTGGCGATGGCATACCATTCGTTGGTAGGCTCCAGAGGGCCTGTCAACAGCGCCTCTTCCCGCATCGGCTGCTCCGCCATGCGCGGGTAAATACACGACGACGCCAAAAACAGCAGCTTCTTTACTCCGGCCTCTTTCGCCGCGTGGATCACGTTGCTTTCAATCACCAGGTTGTCGTAGAGAAACTCCGCCGGCCGCGTTGAATTCGCCTGAATGCCGCCCACGGTCGCAGCCGCCAGAAAAACCGCATCGATCCTTCTGCCGGCCAGCCATGCTTGCACATCCGCCTGGCGCAAAAGATCGAGCTCGCCGCGCGTCGCCGTCACGATCTCGCAGCTCTCGCGCAGGAGCCGCCGCGCGATTGCCGAACCGGCCATGCCGCGATGCCCAGCCACCCACACGCGCCTGCCGGTCAGTTCGAAACTACTCATGGCGGCGTTCTCCTGAATGCTGTTCGCGGGCAATCGCCTGCAAGTCCGAATTCACCATTTCGGCGACCAGTTCCGGAAAAGTCACCGTGTGCTTCCATCCCAGCACTTGGCGCGCCTTGGAAGGATCTCCCAAAAGCGAATCCACTTCCGCCGGGCGAAAGTACCGGCTATCGATTCTGACCACAATGTCGCCGGTTCCCGAGTCGATGCCAACCTCGTCGACGCCTTTGCCCTCCCAACGGATCGTGCGGCCCACTCTGGAAAAGGCCAATTCCACAAACTCGCGTACGCTGTGGGCTTCCCCGGTCGCGAGAACATAATCGCCCGGCTCCGGCTGCTGCACGATCCTCCACATCCCGTCCACATAATCCCGGGCATGACCCCAGTCGCGCTTGGCGTCAAGATTCCCGATATACAGCGTCTTCTGTGCGCCAAGATGAATGCCGGCCACGGCGCGCGTGATTTTCCGCGTCACAAACGTTTCGCCGCGTATCGGACTCTCGTGGTTGAACAGGATCCCGTTCGAGGCATGCATTCCGTAGGCTTCGCGATAGTTTACGGTGATCCAGTAGGCATACAGCTTGGCCACGCCGTATGGGCTCCGCGGATAAAACGGCGTGGTTTCCTTCTGCGGTGTCTCCTGCGCCTTTCCGTACAGCTCCGACGTCGAAGCCTGGTAGAAGCGCGTCTTCTTGGCCATGCCGAGAATCCGGATCGCCTCCAGGATTCGTAACGCGCCGGTCGCGTCGGCGTTTGCCGTATACTCCGGCGTTTCAAAGCTCACCTGCACATGACTTTGGGCCGCCAGGTTGTAAATCTCGTCCGGCTGCACGTCCTGAATTATCCGGATCAAGTTCGTCGCATCGGTCATGTCGCCGTAATGTATCTGGAAATGCGCATCCGGTATGTGCGGATCCTGGTAAATATGATCGATCCGCGCCGTATTGAACGACGACGAGCGCCGCTTCACGCCGTGTACGATATAACCCTTGCACAACAGGAGTTCGGCCAGATAAGCGCCGTCTTGCCCTGTAACACCGGTGATTAACGCGACTTTTTGCATCGAGGATGCCTCATTACCTGCGTGAAACGCGCGATTTGCCATACCAGCCGGGCGTCTTCCCTGGCTTTATCGTTGAACTAGTGAGATTCTAGCTCCTGCTCCTCACTTGCATCGAGCAGGCCTTGGTTGCCGCATAGGACAATGAGTACGCCAGGATCGTCCCCCCGCCGAAGGGGCCGTGCGCTCGGTTAAAATTGACCAGAGTTCTTCATGCGCTTGCGAGCCGGTTTCCTTCGCTCGCGCCTGGATTTGGCCGTGTTGCCGCGCGTTTACGGCGCCGTTTCTTCGCTGCCGGCAGAGCGAGTGCCCTGTGGAGTGCGGCATGAATTGCCTGGTCTCACGTTGGGCGCCGAGACTTGCCGTCCATTGCATCGCAACGCCTGGGGAGGGTCGCACATGGCAACGCCGCGAAAGCCTGAAACTGTGGCCCTTCCGGCTTCTCCCCGGCATTTTTCGTTGTGCGCCAATGCGGCGCTGCGGCAACTGGGGATTCCGCAATGTTAGGTCTTGTGAAATCGAGTTCGGCATGGCTGCGTTCCCAGAACTCCCGGCGCAGGTTCCGAGTTCTCCTGGTGTATTTAACCGGCCAGGGCCTCGTTCAGTTCACGAATCTTCTCACCGGCTTCTTATTGCTGCGCTGGCTCACGGTGGATAACTACGCGCAATTCATCGTGGCGTTTACTTTTCAATTAACGCTCGGCTTTCTCACAGACCTTGGGTTCTCGGGAACCATCGTCGCGCTCGTTGGTCCGCGCGGCGACGACCCGTCGGTCGTTGGTTCCTATGTTCGTTCGGGGCGGCATCTGCGCAACGTCATGCTCGCCTGCCTCACGCCTGTCGCGGCGGTTATCTACATTCAAATCGCCAGGCAACACCACTGGGCAGCGCTAACCAGCACCCTCCTTTTCGCCTCCATCGTAGCCTCCATCTACTTCTCCGGCATGGTCTCCTATTACGGCGCGCCTCTGTTGATACGCGGCCGGCTCTCTCACTACTACCGCCATCAGTTGGCCGGCGCGCTCTTTCGTATTCTTACTTGCGGCGCCCTGTACCTTGCCGGATTCCTGTCCGCCTGGACCACAAGCTGGGTGAATGCTCTCGGCTTCCTGGTCATCGGATGGCTCTATGCCCGGGAATCGCGGCCTTTTGCCACTCTTCCCGCGCATCCCGACCGGACGGCAACGCGTCAAATGGCGCAGTACGTTCTTCCCAACCTTCCCAGCTACATCTTCTTCGCTGTGCAGGGGCAAATCGCGCTCTTCCTCATTTCGTTTTTCGGGCGCACGCGCAGCATTGCTGAAGTCGGAGCTCTGGGCCGGCTGGGGCAGGTTTTCGTGCTACTCTCCGGTTTCAACGCCGCCGTCATAGAACCTTTCATGGCCAAAATTCCAGATCGGCGTGTTTTCCGCAGTTATCTCCTCATCGCCGCTGCCGCCGCCGCGATTTGTGTCCCTATCTGCTGTGTCGGTTTCCTTGATCCCCGAGTACTTCTCATCCTGCTAGGTCCCAAGTATGCATCTCTCACCCGTGAAACAGGCTGGCTCGTTCTGAACAGTTGCCTTGGCTACCTTGTCGGCGTTCTTTGGACGATGACCGCCGCGCGGCGCTGGATTTACTGGACCACAACCTGGGCAACCATCGCCCTCATTCTCGCCGCGCAGATTCTATTCCTCTTGCGGTTCAGGATAGACAGCACCATGAACGCCATCCTCTTTGGTCTTACCACCACCTCCGCTTATCTCGCCGCCATGCTCTTCAATGCCGTGTATGGCTTCATCCACGGACCGAAAATCAAAATACAAGAGTCACCGACAGTGCAGCAGGCCGTGGAGCAGGTCGCTAGCATGGAACAAATACTGGATTGATGGCAGTTTCTATCGGCGTCGTGCCGCAAAAGAATAGCCATCCCTGTCGGTCCCTGTTCGCGCTTTTCTACGAGAACGGAAGCCGCCTGGAAAAGCTCGATCTCCCGCTGGCACACTGGCGATCTTCTCATTGCACACAGGACTCGGCGCTTCACGTCCGATGTACTATCATCTGCTCAGGGAGCGTTCGATGAAGAAAGTCCTTGTAACTGGTTCTTCCGGCCTTATTGGATCCGAGGTCTGTCTTTATTTCGCAGCGGAAGGCTGGGAGATTCACGGAATCGATAATAACCAGCGCGCCGTTTTCTTTGGCCCCAAGGGCGACACGCGCTGGAATCAGCACCGGCTGGAGCTCGCCATCAAGGGCTTCGTCCATCACGAGCTCGATATCCGCGACCGGCAGGGGGTGCTCGATTTATTGAAGCAGCTCACGCCCGACGCGATTGTGCATACCGCGGCGCAGCCGAGCCACGACCTCGCCGCCTCTATTCCCTTCGCGGATTTCGACACCAACGCCGTAGGCACGCTGAACTTGCTCGAGGCCGCCCGCCAATACGCGCCCGAGGCTCCGTTCGCATCCATGTCGACCAACAAAGTCTACGGGGATGCTCCGAACGAATTGCCCCTCAAAGAGCTGGAGACCCGCTGGGAGTACGCCGACGAAGCCTATTGGAACGGCATCCCTGAGACCTTCCGCATCGACCAATCGAAGCACTCCATCTTCGGCGCTTCGAAAGTAGCTTGCGATGTCATGGTCCAGGAATATGGGCGCTATTTCAACATGCCTACCTGCGCGCTGCGTGGCGGCTGCCTCACCGGACCAAATCACTCCGGGGTCGAGCTCCACGGATTTTTAAGTTATCTGATTAAGTGCAATATAACCGGCACGAAATACAATGTCTACGGCTACAAGGGCAAGCAG
>PMYE01000090.1 GCA_003171315.1 Acidobacteriaceae bacterium | reverse complement strand
AAAGGGAGAATAGGCAAATGGCAACCAAGAAAGCAGCCAAGAAGGCACCCGCCAAGAAGGCGGCCAAGAAGGCCGTGAAGAAGGCCGCGAAGAAAAAGTAGCGGATCGAACAACCCAAAAGGCAACACTTTAGGGGGACGCTCAAAGGCGTTCCCCTTAGTGTTTATGCGCACAAGACTGCGTGCCCCTGCAAAACGCCGTACATTGCTGGTGAAGAAAGAGCCTGACGAAGACCATGACCCGCCGCCGCTGGATCGCCGAACATTGGGACGAGGCAACCGCTACGCTTGCTGGCGCGCAGGCCGAACACCTGGCGCGCGTCCTCCGCGCCCGGCCGGGCATGGAGGCGGATGTGGTGGCCGGCGGCCGCGTCTTTCATGCGCAGATTGCCGCGGTTACTCTAGCCGGAGAAAAGAGCGAAGTTCGCTTCAACCTCACCGCCGAGCTTCTGGCCGATCCCGCGCTGCCCGTTACTTTGGTGATGGCCATCTACAAGTTCGACCGCATGGAGTGGGCAATCGAGAAGGCCACCGAACTCGGCGTCGCCGCAGTGGCGCCGGTGGTCGCGCGCCGGACCGAAAAGCACCTGGCTCAAGGGGCAGGAAAGCGCGTCGAGCGCTGGCGCCGCATCGCGCACGAAGCATCGCAGCAGGCGCGCCGCTCCGACGTGCCGTTGATTCACGACCCTGTCGCTCTTTCCACGCATGTGCGGACCGCTTCCGCAGCCACGCGCATCGTGCTCGCCGAGCAGGAGCGGACGACAACCCTGCGTCACGCGGCCGAGGAAGCCATCGACGCAGCCAATGAGGAGATGCCGGCGCTCGAAATCGCTATCGGTCCCGAAGGCGGATGGGCTCCTGCGGAAGAAGCTCTCTTCGATGCTAACGGCTGGCGCGCCGCTTCGCTCGGTCCGCGCATCTTGCGCGCAGAAACCGCCGCCATCGCCGCGCTGGCCGTGGTGGCTTCGTTGCTCGAGTGATTCTGACGCCATGCGCGGTGAGCCGGCCGCAGAGAGCTTGCCAGCACGCTACTCTTGTGGAAAAAGCGGGACAAATTCCATGTGTACGGGTCTTTGCCGGTGCACAGACGGCTCCGCGTCTTGCGATGGAAAAGAAGAAAGCGCCACAGTAACCCGGCCGTCCGCTTGCGGCTACAGATGCGCGTAGTGCAGCAGCAACCCCGCAAGCGCCCCGCCGGCAAGATCGCCAACAATAGGAATCGGTGCATAGCGCCAGTTCGATCTGCCCTTGCCCAGCAGTACGAAGACCAGCGTGCCCATAAACTCCCCAAAACAGATCGAGTGCATCCAACCTACCATGCCGGGGTTTATGCGGCTGCCGCACCCACGCTAAAGACGCAGAGCGCAGCCCGAACTTCCAATTGAGAGACCCGAGCATTCTCCACCGATGTACCTGCCTTCGCCAAGAGCAACTCGGCAAGTGAGAGCCAGGGCAAACTAGAATGGCGGCAAGCGCCTTGTGCGGAGCGGCTGAACCATGACGCACGGAATTTTTGTCGGACTCTCAACCATCGACATTGTCTACGGCGTCGATGAGTTTCCTGCGGCGAACGCAAAAATCGCGGCGCGGAGCCAGAACGTGTTCGTAGGCGGGCCGGCCACCAATGCGGCGGTCGCATTCGCTCACTTTGGCGGCCAAGCGGCGCTGGTAACGGCAGTAGGCCGAAATGCTCTGGCCATCGGCATCCGCGAAGAGCTGCAGAAATTTTCGATTCAGTTCGCCGATTTGCATCCGGATTTCGAGGGCATTCCCGTCCTCTCGTCGGTTACCGTTGACAGGAACGGCAACCGCACCGTCGTTTCGGCCAACGCCATGCGCGTCCCAACGCCTCCGGCGGAGGTTGACCGGAGCCTGTGCGAGCAGGCGCGCATCGTTCTGGTTGACGGTCACTACATGCAGGCATGCCATGCGTGGGCCACAGCGGCGCGCGCCCTGGGAACCCCGGTCGTTCTCGATGGTGGAAGCTGGAAGGAAGGAACGGAAGAACTTCTTAAAAACGTGCACACAGCCATCTGTTCGGCCGATTTTCTGCCTCCGGGCTGCGCGTCCAGAAGCGAAGTCATCGAGTTCCTGAAGAACCGCGGAGTGGCGAACGTCGCGATCACAAGCGGAGCCGAGCCGATCCAGTTTGCGTCAGGCCAATCTTCCGGAACTATCCGCGTCCCGCAGGTCGAGGCAGCCGACACCATGGGCGCTGGCGACATCTTTCATGGGACGTATTGTTATTTTGCGTCCACAGGACGCGGATTTATCGAATCTTTGGCGGAGGCAGCAAAGGTTGCGTCTGAATCTTGCCGGTATGCGGGAACGCGGGAGTGGATGAAACATTTTCCGGTCTCCGGCGCTTGAGGCAACATCGCAGCCGGCACTTCGACCGGCGGCTTGCAGGGCAAGATGCCGGGCCGCGTGGGCGACTCGCCCCTGATCGGCGCCGGCACATACGCCTCCAACCAATCCTGCGCCGTCTCAGGCACAGGCGTCGGCGAGTACTTCATCCGCCACACCGTCGCCCGCGAGGTTTGCGCCCTGGTCCAGTACAAGGGCCTCGCTTTGCAGCAAGCCGCCGACGAAGTCATCCACAAGCAACTTACCCCCATCCACGGCGATGGCGGCGTCATTGCTGTCACGCCCGACGGCCAGCTTGCCTGGAGTTTCAACACACCCGGCATGTTCCGCGCCCGGCAGGTGGAGGGCGGGAAGGTCGAAGTGCGCATCTACAACGATGAGCCTTGATCGGGGCCGGCGCCCGTTCGCACATTGTATGTTCACGACGACGCGAACTTCGCGTAGACTCTGGTCATGGCGCTCGAATTCACCACCTCGTATGTTCAAGACGCGCTGTCGCTCTTCCGCTACTACAAGCGGCTGGCCGAGCGTGCCATGGAGCAGGTCACCGACGAGCAACTCTTTGCCGTCCTCGACTCGGAGGCCAATTCCATCGCCATCATCGTGAAGCACATGGCGGGCAACATGCGCTCCCGTTGGACCGGCTTCCTGACCACTGACGGCGAGAAGCCCAATCGCGACCGGGACAGCGAATTCATCGATCCTGCAGCCACGCGCAGCGATGTGCTCGCCGCATGGGAGGACGGTTGGAACCGGCTCTTCATGGCACTCGAACCGCTTACCGACGCCGACCTTGGCCGCACCGTGACCATCCGCGGCGCAGCGCACTCCGTGATGCAGGCCATCAATCGGCAATTGGCGCACTACCCGCATCATGTGGGGCAGATTGTTCTGCTGGCGAAGCACTTTGCGTGCGACCACTGGCAGTCGCTCAGCGTGCCGCGTAGCCAGTCGGCCGAGTTCAACCGCAAGGTGGCTGCCGGAGAATCGAGCCAGCGCTGACAGCGCGTGATATTCCACACTACTGTATCCCCGCGCGCCCCTGTAGAATGTTGCGCATGGAGACCATTCAATACAACCTGCCGCAAAGCCACATTCCGCAAGCCTGGTACAACATCCTGCCCGACCTGCCCAAACCCCTGGCGCCGCCTTTGCATCCAGGCACGCTGCAGCCCCTCGGTCCTGCCGATTTGACCCCGCTGTTTCCCATGGCCCTGATCCTTCAGGAGGTCAGCACCGAGCGCGAGATCGAGATTCCCGGAGAGGTGCGCCAGATTTACGCGCAATGGCGCCCCTCTCCGCTGATCCGCGCGCGGCGCCTGGAGAAGGCGCTCGATACGCCTGCGCGGATCTATTACAAATACGAAGGCGTCAGTCCGGCCGGCTCGCACAAGCTCAATACCGCCGTTGCGCAGGCGTATTACAACAAGCAGGAAGGCGTAAAACACCTTTCCACTGAGACCGGCGCCGGCCAGTGGGGCTCGGCTCTGGCCATGGCGTGCGCCTTCCTCGGCCTCGATTGCAAGGTCTTCATGGTGCGCGTCAGTTACGACCAGAAACCTTACCGCCGCGCCCTGATAGAAGCCTTCGGCGCCTCGGTCACCGCCAGCCCCAGCACGGAGACGGAATCGGGCCGCGCCATTCTTGCCGCGCATCCAAACTCCAACGGTTCGCTGGGCATCGCGATCTCCGAGGCCGTCGAGGTGGCCGCCAAGGATCCCCACACCAATTACGCGCTCGGCAGCGTGTTGAATCACGTGCTGCTCCACCAGACCGTCATCGGACAGGAAGCCATCGAGCAGATGTCGATGGCCGGCGACGAACCCGATGTCATCATCGGCTGTACCGGCGGCGGATCAAACTTTGCCGGTCTCGTGATGCCCTTCCTGAGCCGCAAGCTCAAGGGAAAGTGCCACGCGTGCCTTGTGGCCGTTGAACCGGCCGCCTGCCCCAGCCTCACCAAGGGCCGCTTCACTTACGACTTCGGCGACACCGGCCATCTCACGCCGCTGGTTAAGATGCATACGCTCGGCAGCACGTTTATTCCTCCGGGCATTCACGCCGGCGGCCTTCGCTATCACGGCATGGCGCCGCTGGTCTCACACGTCCTCAATCTCGGCTTGGCCGAGGCCACAACTGTCCAGCAGTTGGACGCATTCGCCGCAGGTATTCAATTTGCCCGCGCCGAAGGCATCGTCCCTGCGCCCGAGGCCAACCACGCCATCGCTGAGGCCATACGCCAAGCCCTCGAAGCCAAAGCGGAAAACAAGCCGCGCACCATTCTCTTCGGCCTTAGCGGCCATGGTCATTTCGACATGCAGTCCTACCTCGACTACCAAGCCGGTAAACTGGAGAATTACGACTATCCGGAGGAAGAAATCGCTATGGCGCTTGCGGGCCTGCCTGTGGTCCCATAGCTGACTGATTCCGATTTTTGGTTTGTCCCGTATCTGCTTCGAGTCGCGATCTATCCCTTTCGCTTGTATCGGCGTCAAAATGCGTTGAAGATGGCAGAGGGCGGATTCCCGGCATGTAATTCAACACGAAACGATCAACCCAGGAGGCTGTGATTCGGATGAAGATTTTGATGCAGGGCGCTTTCGTAGTGGTCGTGGCGGCTGCACTGTGCGGCGCAACGGCCCAAGCGCAGACCGATGTGGCGTTGAGCGGCTTCAGGACCTTCACCAGCAGCAGCAGCGGCTTCGGCACACAGCAGACGCCGTCAAACTCCGAAGGCGGGCTGCTGGAAGTGCGCCACATCGTCAATCCACTTGTTGGTTTCGAATTCAGTTATTCGTTCGCTGAAGCAAACGAAACCTATACCTCCTCTACTTCCACTCCGCCAAACTGCTATCCCATCTGCGGAAGCCTTGAGGTTTCAGGCAAGGCGAACGAACCCGCCATTAACTGGCTATTCTCCGTCAAAAAAGGGAACATCAGGCCATTCGCCCTGGGTGGTGTCGGATTGATGATCACGGTGCCCGGCAATAGCCCATACACCATCAATACGGTCGTCAGGCCGGTCTTCATCTATGGCGGCGGTCTGGATTGGAGCTCTCTTCCGCATTTTGGTCTGCGCTTGCAAGTCCGGGGCAACATGACGAAGGCGCCCAATCTCTCCGACGAATTTACGTCAACCACCAAATATACCCAGATCTACGAGCCCATGGCTGGCGTGTACTACCGCTTCTAAGGCCTCTTCGCAATCGCAACAGATCAAAGCTCTGTCCCCGCTCCGGCGTGCGCTCTCCCGCGGATAGGGGCGGAGATCGCCCGAGAGCTATTGCTCGGCGTTCTTCGCCTATTGCTCACCTGCGCCATATTGCCGCATTCAAATCGATGCGACCAGCAAAGGACGGATCTCTCAGCATGTAGCCCATGTCAGGCCGTTCGTGCTCGCCGGCGTCGGTCTCTCGCTAAGTGAGCCTACGAGCGGCAAGAGCGACACCACAAGTTCCAACAAGCCAGTTTTGTCTATGGCGCCGGCCTGGACTGGTGCCTTCTACCGCACATAGGTTTGCGCTTGCAGTACCGCGACAATTTTTACAAGACTTCCGGCATTGCCACGGCTTTTCGCTCGACTGGCGCTTTCACGCACACGGCGGATCCGATGTTCGGAACGTATCTCCGGTTCTGACTTGGAGCGCAGAGCTTCAGTGGCTGAGTTTGCGGGTGTCGACTCACTTTTCGTCTCTGACCCGCCTCTACTCGCCTACCCGCGCTGTGTTACCGTTGCAATACGGCGTCCCATCGCCGGGAGTGACGTGCGCGTCTAGCCTATCGTGACGGCGATGGGCAGCAAGTGATTGCAGTGCAAAGACATCGGAGACACTGGGCAGAAGCTAACGAATGCAGCAGCCGGAATCGTCAACGTCTATACTCGCTGTGAGCCCGGCTCCTGAGCAGGGGCAGGCATCGGATCCCGTACCCGGCTCTGCACCCATGCCGCAAACCGCCGCGCACACACAGCATCGGGTTCCCCGCTGGCTCGAGCGCGTCGAATTGTTCTTGCGCGTCATGCTGCGCATGTGTATCGGGCTTGTCATCTGTTTCGCGCCGTGGTCGCACACCTTCTGGGACCAGAATGCGCTCTTTCTGCATTTTCCTTGGCTTGCCGACTTTGCCGCCAACGGCGCGGTGCGAGGCATCGTCTCAGGACTCGGTCTTTTGAATCTTTGGATTGCGTTTCAAGACGCCATTCGTCACCGGGATGGTTGAGTTATGAAGGACAAAGCGAAGCAAACGGGCCCGTCTGCCGCGGCGGGGGTGAGCAAACAGGAAATGGCACACGCGCAGGTGAACCAGACAGATTCCTGCGCCGCCTCTCGCTCCACGGCCGTTTCCCAGACAATGCCAGACGCAGTGATTCCCGGCAACGGAGCACCGCCGCCGCTGGAGCGCGCACCGCTCGCCTATGAAAATTCGGGGTTCTTGAACAGCGCTGACGGGCGCCTTATCCGCATCGTGTCGGAATTCCTCGAGCCTCTGGCCCGATTCCGCCGCGAGCAGATTCAGGACACGGTGGTCTTCTTCGGCTCGGCACGCTTTCGCGGGCGTGAAGAAGCCGATCATGCCCTGGAACTACTGGAAAACACCGGCTCTACGCGCCCCGCTCCCAGTGAAGAGCAACCGGCCAAGGCTCCGGAGATCGCGGCAGGCAAAGCCACTGAGTTGCAGCGCAAGCGCGCCGTGGCCGCGGTCGAAATGGCCCGCTACTATGAAGACGCGCGCCGGCTTGCCCAGCTTCTCACGCAGTGGGCCAAGACCATTCCCTCGCGCAAGCACCGCTTTGTCGTCACCTCTGGCGGCGGCCCCGGCATCATGGAGGCAGCCAATCGCGGCGCCTACGAAGCCGGCGGCAAAACCATCGGCATGAATATCCTGCTGCCCTTCGAGCAGAGGCCAAACCCCTACATCACGCCTTCGCTCAACTTCGAGTTCCACTACTTTTTCATGCGCAAGCTTTGGTTTGCTTATCTGTCCAAAGCCCTGGTCGTCTTTCCCGGCGGATTCGGTACGCTCGATGAAATGTTCGAGATTCTCACCCTCACCCAAACCCATAAACTGACCAAGAAGGTCACGGTGCTCATCTACGGGCCGGAGTATTGGAAGAAGGTCTTCAACCTTGAGGCGTTGGTGGATACCGGCGCCATCTCTCCCAAGGACATCGAGCTGTTCCAGTACGCCGATTCGCCCGAGCAAGCCTTCGAACTACTCAAGAAGGGCCTAACAGAACACCACCTCGCGGCCGAGGCAGCCATGGCTGCGGCCGCACAACCTGAGAGCAAAAAGCCGCTGCACAGCGAAGATCTGATGGCAGGCTTGAACATGGACGACTTTCTCGGTCCCGAGCTCGCCCAAACTCGGAAATGACCGGACTCAGGCCTTGGTTGGCCCTTGATCGGCGAACCGGCCGTTTCTTTTTGGGGCGGACTCGCGCTCGACAGCGCTCTTCGGCTTCGGCGCCTCCAAGCATCTTTTGAGGTTTCACTGAAAATTCACGGGAATCTTCCCGCTTGCTTAACCGATTGGGCGCTGACATGCAATTGACACAAAGAACCGCGGGCGTTTCCAACGTTTCGCCTGCCCACATAGCGGATCAACCGTACAGGAGATACTGGACTTTCCCCCATTCCTCTCAATACTTTGGTAACTCACTTGATTCCATTTCGGCCTCAATTGAAGGGCATTTCGCACGCTCTTAACCGGAAATTCATGACCGGGAACGGATACTGACTGTGGAAATCCGAAACAACCGTGGAGCCGACATGTCTGATTCAACCATCTCGTATCTCTGGCGCGACCAGAACGCCCCCCAGGGCTTTCGGACAGGTGTTTCCTTGCACAGTCACACCAACCAGTCGCGCGAGACGCTGGATTTCCTGGCCAACTTCGGCAACCAGTACCCGGTGATGCGCCCGTTGTTGTCCCGGCTGGAACGGCGCGCCGAGCAGATGCACGGTATCCGCGTTGACTACGCAGCCAGCTACTGGACGCCACCCATGACGCCCAAGCTGGCTTTTGACCTGGAAACACGGCAGATCGAGAGACTTGGCCTGGCGCCGATGGTTTCAATCACCGACCACGACAATATCAAGGCGCCGATGCTTCTGCGCACGGTGCCCAGCGCNNCACAACCTGCCCAGCGCCCGCGCGGCGGAGTGGATGGCGACGCTCGAGGAATTCACTGCGCATCCAGGCGATGCGCGGCTGACCGAGATTCTGGCCGCCCTTCATCGCGAACCGAACGTGCTGGTGGTCTTCAACCATCCCCTGTGGGACCTGTACCTGATCGGCAAAGAAAAGCATCAGTTTCTAGTCAACGAGTTTCTGCAGAAGAACGGCGCGTTTCTTCACGCACTGGAACTGAATGGCCTGCGCAACTGGGACGAGAACAGGGCCGTGCGGCGCCTGGCGGAAAAGTGGAACATGGCGCTCGTCTCCGGCGGCGACCGTCACGGCGTGGAGCCCAACGCGAACATCAACCTGACCAGCGCCGCCAGTTTCACCGAGTTTGTGCACGAGGTGCGGCGGGAGAAGAAGAGCAACATCCTCTTCCTACCGCAATACGCCGAGCCTTGGAAGCATCGCATCCTGCAGTCGACCATCGATGCGGTGCGCCACTACCCCGAATTCCCGCAAGGCTCGCGCTGGTGGGATGAGCGCGTCTATCATCCCGGCGCGAACGGCGTGATCAGGCCGCTTAGCGAACTCTGGCCAAAGGGATCCGCGCCGCGCCTCATCGGCGCAGGAATAGCACTGGTCCAGCTCATGGGTAAGGGACTCGTGGCCGGCGGATTGCGCATGGCCTGGAGCGACTCGAACCAGTTGCGCCTCGCCATGGGCGAGCACGAATTCTGACTAAGAGCAGCGGAGTTGGCGTGGTTAGCGGAACGAGCAAAGACACTTCCGTCGCTTGTACTGGCTCTGCTGGCTCCACTCGCAATATGGCCGCTCGCCTCCCGCGCGTCGCGTACTTTCCAGATTCGTTCCACGAAGTGAACGGAGTCGCCCACACCAGCCGCCACTTTGAAGCCTTCGCACGGCGGCGCAAGCTCCCCTTTCTTTGCGTGCGCGCCGGGGAGCGGCCGCAAGCTTTGGTGGAAGATGGCAATGTTTGGACCCTCGAACTGCCTCGCGGCTTTCTCTCCTTCGCTCTCGAAAAGGATCTGCGCCTCGATCCCGCCTTTTTTCGGCACATTCCTCTGATCAGCGAAGTGCTCGATCGTTTCCAACCGGACTGGATCCACATCACCGGCCCCAGCGAGATCGGAATCCTGGGCGCCGGACTCGCGCACCATCTTCACCTGCCACTCGCGGCGAGCTGGCACACCAACGTCCACGAGTACGCCGCGCGCCGCGCGAATTGGTTTCTGCGCCTGCTGCCCGAACGTCAATCCGCCGCAACGGGCCAGAGAATTGAGGATCTGGCCATGGCGGCTGCAGCAAGGTTCTATTCTGCGGCGCAGGTATTGTTCGCGCCCAATGCTGAACTTTGCGCGCTCCTCGAGCGCACCACAGGCCGCCCCTGCCATCGAATGCCACGCGGCGTTGACGCTGAACTCTTCCACCCCTCCAAACGCACGCGCAATCCCGAGGACCGCGACCGCATCCTCGGTTTCGTCGGCCGCCTCTCCATCGAGAAAAACATTGGCCTCCTCGTGCAGATTCAGCAGGAGCTGGACCGCATGGGCATGACGAACATCCGCTTTCTCATCGTCGGCCACGGTGGCGACGAAGCCTGGCTGCGCGAGCGTCTGGCGCGAGCTGAATTCACTGGTGTTTTGCACGGAGAAGCGCTTGCCGCCGCCTACGCCAATATGGACCTCTTCGTCTTCCCCTCGCACACCGACACCTTTGGCAACGTCGTGCTGGAGGCTCTGGCCAGCGGCGTGCCCGCCATCGTCACTCCCGACGGCGGCCCGAAGACGATTGTGCGCGACGGGGAAACCGGCCGTATTGTGCCGGACAGTCAGTTTGCCGAAGCTATAGCCGGCCTCCTCGCCGATCCCGCCCGTCTTGCACAAATGCTGCAGGCCGCGCGCGCCTACGCACTCACAGCAAGTTGGGATTCCGTGTTTGAAGGCATCTACGCGGCATACGGGGAGCTCGTGCCCAGGGCAAATCGAACCTCTGCCGCGGATTGACGGCGGGCTGTACGCTGACCCTACGGAGACAAAAAGAACTGAGGCTCTCTAGGCACGCGAGCGAATGAGCGACCCGCTCCGCAGGTCGAGAACAAACGGAACCTCCTTATCCGCGATCATCTGCCAGCCCATGCCGCACAGCACTCCGCCTTCGATGCCGGTGATTGTCAACCCTTCATCCGAAAGCTTCTCCGACTCCCACACCTGGCCTTCGCGGCCCCACGCCAGAATTGAATGATGGCCAACGAACAGCAACAGACCCTCCCGCACCAGCGGCCGAATCTCCAGCACCGGCCGGTAAGCAATCATCGTGAACCGCTCTGGCGCCGTGCTGTCTATCAGGTACGCATAGCCTCCCGCAACCGCGCAGATTTCTTCCGGATTTGGAGCCGACCATAGACCGGTCGGAGCAGCCGGATCGTGAAACCCCAGCGCACAGGTGGCCAGAAACGGCTGCGCTTCCGGAGCGGCTGGCCGGATCAGCACCTCCAACGCGCCGCGCTCCACCTCCTCAGCCGCTCGCGGATAAACAAAATGGCGCGGCGGCAGAATCAGCGGTCGGGCGGCAAGCACTTCGGCCTGCCAGCGATGCGGAAAGCTGAGTTCGATGCTTGGTCCGGGCAACGTCACGGCTGCGCCTTGTAGTTCAGAATCCAGCGCAGTTGTTCCGTGGTATCAGGCACCACGCAGCCGCGCGCTGCCTGAATTGCTGCCAGGGCGTCACCCGCCTTCCAGCCCAGATGGATGAGCGTACACGCCGCGGTCACAGTGGACCTGCCGATGCTTCCCCGGCAGTGCACGCCGATGCGCTCTCCGGCGCGCAGGCGATCCGCCAAACCAGCCACAAAATCTCGAAAAGTACCCATATCAGGCGGCACATGCACGTCGAGAATCGGGTAGGAGAGGAAGCACATTCCCACCTGTTCGGCGAGGCGCCCTTCATCGCGAAGGCCGAGCCAGATTGCCTCATTCGGTTCGAGCAGTGAAACCAGCGTTTCCACTCCGCTCTGCTTGATGTGCAGCAGCTCGTCCTGGAGCCCATCGTCGCCGCGCGGCCGCAGCACAATGGCCAGGCCGCCAGACGGAGTTCCTTCGATCCAGAAAACACCTTCCACGCGTTCAAACTCCCAGGAACCGCTCGACGGCAGGTTCTTCGTTTTGATGATAGACGGTCGGCGCCGAGCGATTCGCGCTGCGGCCCGCAAGGATCGTTCGCATGGCGAACGTGGCCTCAAGCGCGGAACGCATTTCCATCCCGAACCATCCATCGCAACAGCGGCTCCGCGGGAAACCCTTGCCAGGATGCGAGAATAACAATAGCGTCGTGTCTGCGTCACACAGTCACCGCGCCAGGGGCCTATTCGAGATGCTGCGCGTTTTATCGACCCATCTGTTCCTGAACCATCGCCTGCACCCGGGCCTGCTCGAGCTCGCGGAGCGCTCCGGCGCGCAGGCCGTGGAGATTTTTGCCGCGCGGCAGCACTTCGACTACACCAGCCGCGAGACCGTGGCCGAATTTGGCGATTGGTTCCGCTCCAGTTCGCTCGAGGCCTTCTCCATGCACGCCCCGCTCTATCCCGACTACGAAATGGGCCGTGCGGGCGCGCCGGGGGTGAATGTGCTGCACCCGGAAAAAGCCCGCCGCTTCGACGCCATGGATGAAATCAAGCGGGCGCTGGAGTCCGCCGAGCACATTCCGTTGCGCAATCTCGTCGTTCATCTTGGCGAGCGAGACGATACCTGGTCGCCACGCACCATCGAGTATGCCGTCACCGCTCTTGAACACCTGGGCGCCTTCGCCCGTCCGCTCGGCGTCCGCCTGCTCGTCGAAAACCTGCTGAGCGAACCCACCACTCCCGAACATCTGGTCAGCATCCTCGAACTGGGCCACCTGGACAATGTCGGCGTGTGCCTCGATCTCGGCCATGCGAACATCACTGTCGGAACCGCGGAAGCCATCGCGACCCTCGGCAGCCGCATTGTCTCGGTTCACGTTCACGACAACCACGCCGTGAAGGACGAACATCTGTGGCCGGGCGACGGCGTGATCGATTGGCCTGCCACCGTCAAAGCCCTCAAAGCGCTTGCCTCGCCGCCAGCAACCGTCCTCGAGATCAGCCAAACGCTCCCTGACGCTCCCGCCGCGCTGCCCACGCGGATCGAAAAGGCCTTTGCGCTTTTCCCATAAGCGCTCCGGTCATCTGAAGCACTTCGAAGCGGAATCTTATGGCGAACCAACTCGCCGAAGCGGCGTCCGCGCTGGAGGCTTGCACCGCGCAGGCAGCAGACTGAACCGGGAACAGCTTGCCGCGCGCTCCTGGATCAGCACAGTCACGCTCTGGGTTGACGCCAGCCCACCGCCCGCAGCCGTGACGGCCAGGGTCGAAGCGCCGGCCGATGCTTCCGGAGAAACCGTCAAAGTCAGGGTTACGCTGTTTGTGCTCGCACTAGCGGCAGGCGTAAGCGGATTCGCGGACCACGCAGCCGATACGCCCGAAGGCAGACCTCTCACTGTGAAGGCGATGCTCCCGGCAAAGGATCCTCCGGTGACGGCCGTGAAGGCAACGGCCGCCGAGCCGCTCTGGGGCACGGTGACCGATTGCACCTTTGCTGTCAGCGCCAATGTTGGAGGCTCTATCGCCGCGCCCCATTCGTTCACCAGCAACGCGCCATCCACCGATCCCAGCCCGGTGGCCAGGTTGTAATCCGCGCCGCTGGCCGTGAACCCCGCAACGCCCGGAACGCTGTTATTCCCCGAAGGCGTGGAGTGAAAGGGATTGGACGTTGCATCGAGGAGCGTATAGAGCCCGGCATTGGCGCTTCCTTGCCCCGTACCGCCCTGCTTCTCCACCACAAGCGCCATCAGGCCGGCAAACGACGGCGAGGCGACAGACGTTCCCGAAACGATCAAGTACGATCCGTTCTCCACCAGGAAGTAGCCGTCGTGATCGGCAGCCGCCAGCGCTACATCGGGGACGGCTCTCATGCCGTTGGCCGCGCTGGTTCCGCTCACTCCCTCTTGCCAGGGCGGCTGGGCATAGACCACGCTGGCGCCCCCGCCCGAAGCCCACAGTCCCATTCCGCCGTCCGACGCGCTCTCGTTCCATACCTTTTCGGGAATGTAGCCGAGCGCCGACCCGTAACCCGCCGAGTTCGACGTGGACCAGTACTCCGCGGAATCCGATTCTTCGTTGAACTCCGTGCCGCCCACGCAGGTGGAGTACGGCGAGCTGCACAATCCATTCACCGCGGCCTGCGATCCCGCGCTTGCGGAACTCGCGGAGCAGCCGGCCGCGCCCGCATCGCCCGAAACCACAAAGACGCTCATCCCCTGGCTCGCCGCCTGCTCCCACAAGCTGTTGTAGAAAGCCAGCTCCACCGCGCCCATTTCTTGCTCGCAACTGCCATAGCTCAGGCTCACCACCGGCGCCGTTCTGCGGTTCACGATATATGCGGCCGCCAGGTCCACGCCGTCGGTTGTCGCCGTTGTGGCCGCAACGACGAGGCGGACCGCCGCCGCCGGCGCCACCGCACCGCTCCACTCCGCGTCCAGCGTCGACTCGTCCTGATCGTTCGTCACCCATCCCGGATTCGCGCCGTCGAGAATCACCGTGGGATCGTTGGCCGCCAAACCGGCCATGGAACGAAACGTCTCCACGTCGCTCAGCTTGATGTTGCTGCGCGCGGCGATGGCAATCGAGCTGCCGGCCCCATTCGTCCCCGCGCTGTACAGCGGATTCAGGTCGTAGATCGTGGCGAAGTCCGCCGGGAACAGATAATGCGTGCCGCCGGCCGAGTACTGCGGCAACGCGGCGAGCGGAGTTTCGGCCCGGATCTCCGGCTTGCGGCGGAAGTCGTGGAGCGAAACCACGCCTGCCACTATGCCGGCCAGCTCCGCGGGAATCTGCGGATCCTCGTCGTTGGCGATGTGATCCACGCCATCCACGCGATAGCGGTGCAGCTCCGTGTGGAAGGCGTCGAGCACCTGACCGGCGGTTCCGGAAAACACCACCAGCCTTTGGCCGGCCGGAATCTCCTCCACCGTGAATCCGTGCGCCGCGAGCCACGCAGTGGCCTGCGCCAGAGCCGCATCGCCCACACCGAAACGTGCGCCAAACTCGGCTGGCGTAAGCCAGCGATGGTAGAGCGGCGAATGCGGGTTCTGCTGCGCCGCGACCAGTTCATCGAGCGCGGCCTGTTGCTCCGTGGAAGGCTTGAGCAACAGCAGCATCCGGTCCAGCCGCGCGCCGGGATCCACTGCGCCCTGGTCGAATTCGGCCCGCGCCAGCGGATGCACATTGCCTTGGAGGGTCACGCTTTCCGATTCGTCAATGGGCAGTGCCGCATGGACGGCGGGATCGGCGGCGCGATCTGCCGGAACCGCCGTCGAGGCGGAGGCAAGCTGACTGGAATCGCCCGGAGCCACATTGCGCGCGCAACTTGTGCAGCTGGCCAACAGAAGAGCGGCGGCAAGAAATGAGACGAGTTTTAGGCGTTGGCGCATTTCGATCGTTCCAGAAGGCGCAGTCCGCCGGCAGCCTTGTGTGGGCTGTGTGCGGTCTTAGCCTTTTCTTATCTATCGGCGCAAAATGGGGACGTTTGAGCCGCGAACGGCTGGTTGGTGAACGAACCTCGCTTACGGGCGTAATTAGAAGCCGCTCATTGGATCGAGAGGATTTTTGTCTCGGGTGAAAACAAGGGCGCAAGCCGGGTGGAGCAACAAGTTTGGCTTGCCGCGCGCCAGCCGCCTGAAGACCGCCGCAAACTCAGCAGATGCGCGGCAACTGCTCGCCGATCATGGTGGGAATTACGCGGTTCGCGCCCATGGCGGTGCGCGCGACCAACATGCGCTTGTGCTCCGCGGTCACATGGCCGATGCGCGCGGCGTCTTTACCCAGCGGGTGCGCGCGCAGGACCGAGAGCACTTGATCCGCGGCTTCCGGCGCAACAAAGAATACGGCTTTTCCCTCGTTGGCGACGTAGACCGGGTCAAGGCCGAGCAGTTCGCAGGCCGATTGCACCTCAAATCGCACCGGCACGCTGGCTTCGTCGATCACGATGCCCACATCGGAAGATGCGGCAATCTCATTCAGCGTGGAGGCCAGGCCGCCGCGGGTGGGGTCGCGCATGGCGTGTACGGCCGCACCCGCGGCATCGAGAACCTGCGCGATCATTCCGTTCAGCGCGGCGCAGTCGGAGCGAATGGGGCTCTCGAATTCGAGGCCCTCGCGCACGCTCATGACGGCCATGCCGTGGTCGCCGATGGTCCCGGAGACTATGATGGCATCGCCGGGCCGAGCGCGATGCGGGCCCACCTGAATGCCTGCTCGCAGAACGCCTACGCCCGCCGTGGTGATGTAGCAGCCGTCGCCGTGGCCGCGCTCGACAACCTTGGTGTCGCCGGTTACGATCTGCACGCCGGCTTCGGCTGCGGCCTTGGCCATCGCGTCAACGATGGCGGCGAGTTGGGCCAGCGGAAAGCCTTCTTCGAGGATGAAACCGGCGCTCAGGTACTTCGGTTCCGCGCCGGAGACGGCCAGATCGTTCACCGTTCCGTTGACGGCGAGTTCGCCGATCGATCCGCCGGGGAAGAACAGCGGCTGGACAACGAAGGAGTCGGTGCTGAGAGCGAGACGCGCGCCGGATGCTTCGAGCACCGCGGCATCGCCCAGATTCTCGAGCGCGGGATTGCGGAAGGCCGGCAGAAACAAGTGCTCGACCAGTTCGTTGCCGAGCTTGCCTCCGCCGCCGTGGCCCATCACAATGGCGGGGTAGTCGGCGAGCGGGAGCGGGCAGCTCCAGCTTGAGAAATCGGGTTTAGCGTTCGTCGTCACTCAGCTTCTAGCTCCTAGCTTCTAGCCGCTAGCCCTTTCCTGCCAAGGCGAAGGCTGCGAGCACAGGGGCTAAAGCCCCGCATTGGTTTGGCCGGGCTTACGGCACCCTTCGGCAAGCTCAGGGCAGGCTTTGAAGTCGTGCCCTCACACTTCGTGCCGCTGCGATCGTCTTCTTTGCAGCAAAGTGCGTATCGCTTCCGCGGCCTGGCCGCTTCTCTTCGCGAAAGACAACCGCAGATCCTTCGACTCCGGTCGTCCAGGCGACCTCCGCTCAGGATGACAGCATCCAGGATTCGAAAGGCATAGGCGAAACACTAGAGGCGGCCTTTTCCCGCGCCGGCAAGTTCTTCGGCGGAGAGGAAGCGGCCATAGTTATAGTAAGCGGCGCAGGCGCCTTCGCTGGAAACCATGGTGGCGCCGAGCGGATGGCGCGGCGTGCACTCTTTGCCGAAGGCCGCGCACTCGGCCGGCTTGATGGCTCCGCGCAGCACGTCGCCGGAACGGCACAGCGCCGACTCCTGCGTGTGAATGCCGGTGATGTGAAAGCGCAATTCGGCGTCGAACTCGCGGTAGTCCGCATTGAGCCGCCAGCCGCTTCTGGGGATTACGCCAATGCCGCGCCAGGCTCGGTCGGTGACCTCGAAGACTTCGGCGAGGAGCTTTTGCGCGGCGCGATTGCCGTCGTAAGTGACGACGCGGCTGTAGGCGTTCTCCACCTCGTGGCGGCCGGACTCGAGTTGCGCGATGGCGCGGCGGATGCCGTCGAGCAGATCGAGCGGCTCAAAGCCCGTGACGACAATGGGCACGCGGTATTTCTCGGCCAGAGGCGGATACTCCCAGTAACCCATCACGCTGCAGACGTGTCCGGCGGCGAGAAACGCCTGCACCTGAGTTCCCGGGGTCCCCAACGGCAGGTCTTCGCCGTTGGGGTGGTGATTGCCGGGCGAGGACATGATGGCTTCAATCGCGGGCGGCACCAGCACGTGCGAGACCAGCAGCGAAAAATTCCCGAGGCCGCGGCGCTTGGCCAGGTGCACGCTCATGGCGTTGGCCGGCGCGGTGGTCTCAAAGCCCACGCCGAAGAAAACCACCTGCTTGTCCGGATTCCTGACCGCCAATTCCACCGCGTCGAGCGGTGAGTAAACCACGCGCACATCGCCGCCACGGCCCTTCACCTGGAACAGATCGCCCTCGGTGCCGGGAACGCGCAGCATGTCGCCGAAGGAGCAGAAGATGACGCCGGGTTGCGCGGCGATGGCCAGCGCCTTGTCGATCAGTTCGAGCGGCGTGACGCAGACCGGGCAGCCGGGGCCGTGAATCATCTCTACGCCCGGCGGGAGCATCTGGTCGATGCCGTTCTTGATGATGGAGTGAGTCTGCCCGCCGCAGATCTCCATGATCTTCCACGGGCGCGTCGTGATCTGGGCGATTTCGCGCGCCAGCCCTCGGGCGATCTCGCCGTTGCGAAACTCGGTGAGGTACTTCATTGGCTGCCGGCAGCGGGGTTAGCGTTGTTAGCGGAGTTAGCGGGGTTAGCGGGGCTAGCGGAGTTGGAATCAGCACCACTATCTTCTTTGCAACAGCTCCCATCCGGACAACTCGATTGAGGGCAGTTGGCCGCGCGGGCGAAGGCTTCTTCCTCGCCGGCCAGTTCCTCGTCGAGCACGCCGAGGGCGCGGAAGTCGGCGAGAGTCTGCCGGGCGGTCTCCTCGTCGATTTTGGAGATGGCAAAGCCGACGTGGACGATGGTGTAGTCGCCGACCTCGACCTCGGGTACGTAGTCAAGGCAGACGTTCTTGACCACGCCGCCGAAGTTGACGCGTCCGACGCGGATCATTCCGTCGGTGGCGATCTCTTCGACTTTTCCTGGAATGGCGAGGCACATAGCAACCTTGTTATACCTCCGTGGAGCGATGGTCAAATGTGATTTGAATCACCGGGAAGCGGAATTCGGTCATTCGGCGAACGGCGCCGGAGCGGGCACTTGTCAGGCAGGCGCATCGCGATAAAGGCCGGCCGAGTGCGGCAAAAGAGGCGGTTTGGGTGACGTTTGGCGACGTTTGGCGACGAAAATCGCCGCGGTTTTGAGCGTTTTTGGACGAGCTATTGCTGATTCTGAACGACTTAGAGCTTATCCGTAAAT
>PMYE01000163.1 GCA_003171315.1 Acidobacteriaceae bacterium | reverse complement strand
TAGGTGGCTTCCAGTTGCGCGTCCATCCACTTGTTGGCCAGGAAACCGGGGCAATCTTCCGTAATTCCGTAGCCGCCCATCAGGCTCACCGCCTCGCGCATCATGTTGGCGCCATGGCCGGTGTTCCATAGCTTGGTCGCTGGGCACAGCACGTTGGCCTCGGCGTCCATCAGTACGTACTGCACCAGCGGGTCGGCCTCCAGCTCCGCGCGCCGCGCGCTGTCCGCCTTGAGCCCCAGTAGTTCGATCGCCCGCTGCTCGCTCTCCCTCAACGCCTTCATCTCCGCGCGCCCGCCCTGGACGCCGCGCTCCTTCAGAATCGCCGTCTTCTGCTTCTCCAGGGGATCGAGTTCGTCGAACAAACGCGCCGCGGCAAAGCCCAGCGAAGCCGCCGCCTCGCCCGTGGCCCACACGTCCACCAGCCGGTGCAGCGCGTCTTCCCGCTGCTGGATGCCCTGCTCGTAGCGGACAGATCCTGGCTTTGCCCCCTCCGCCCCGCGGAAGCGCTGCCGTTGGTAGCGAATCACCGGCTCAACCGCCGACAGCAGCTTGGCCGCCGTCATCAGCCCCACCGGCACGCGCGTGCGCCTGAAGACGGCGTCGATGATCTCGGTGTGGTTGAAGTTCGGCACAATTACACCGTCCTTCACCGTGTAGCCGCCCACGATGCGGCTGGCCGGCGCCTTCAGGTTGAACACCGGGTCGCCGGTCGACGAAAGCTGGTGTACCAGCTTCTTGGTCGCGGTTCCGCGGTCGAAGGTCCCTTCGTCGGTTTCTTCCAGGATCACCACGCAACTGCCCTTGATGCGTTCGTCGTCCGAGTTCACCGCCGCCGTGACGAAGTTGGCGAACGCAATCCCGGTGATGAACCGGCCGCGTTTGTCCACTTGCAGAATGGGCTCCTCGCCGTCCTTCCATTCGGCCACGCGGATCTTGCCGCTCAGCATGCCGGTATCCACGCCCACGTAAGGAATCGGCTCGGTCAGCGCGAAAGCTCCGCGCCACGGCTTGCGGTCTTCTCCCGGCTGCGGCGGAGCAGAGAGCTTTTTGTAGCGGCTCACTTGTTCCTCGGTGCCGCGCTCGTGAATCGGAGAGAGCGCTAGAAATCCAGCCAGGCTTGCGGTCGCCGCGCCGCCGTCCACCCATGCCAGTTCAAACGCCGCCAGCCCCAGCGCCAGGTTCTTGGGCCCCACGATGAATCCCCCCTCCTCGGGCTCCATAAAGGCCGCGGTGATGCCGGCGCGGTCGAAGGCGTCGAACATGTCCTCCTTGCCCGCGGTCCATTCGTGCGTATTGCGTTCGCCGGCCGCGACCAGGCGGGCCACCGTACCCCTTGCCACGCCGCGCGCCGATGCAACCAGCATCTGTAAGTCATACCGGTCGGCAAATCGCCATAAAATCTGTCGCACCGCATCCCCAGGGAGGGTGAGCATGGTCTTCGTTTCAGGAGTCGCAACTGTACTCATCGAGTGGTTCCTCAGACAGCGCCCCTATTTTCTTCGACTGGGCCCCCGGCAGCATGTGACCCGCATCACCCCGGCAGGGATACACGGGGGTATTTACCTGGCCAATTATGCCCAAATGGGTATAATAAACAAGTGCTGGAGAATCTCAAGCCGCTTCGCTGGATCGGGTCGGCAAAACGGGACCTGCTGGCTATGCCGGACGAGGTGCAGCAGGTTTTCGGATATGCGCTTTATCACGCGCAGACCGGCTCGCTCTACCCATCGGCAAAGCCGCTCCGGGGGTTTGGTTCGGCGGGGGTCGTGGAAATTGTCGAAGACAGGCGCGGGAACACTTACCGGGCTGTGTATACAGTGCGATTTGCCGATGCTGTTTATGTTCTGCACTGCTTCGAGAAGAAGTCGAAACACGGTATCGAGACGCCCAAGCGTGAGATGGATCTGATTCGAGCGCGGCTGAAAGATGCCGAAGCTCGGGTCAAGGAGGTGAGGAGATGAGGAATGCGACGGCGGTCAAAAGCGCCTACGAAGAACTTGGCTTTCCAGATGCCGACAAGATGCTGTTGAAGGCGCAACTGGCGATGAAGATCGCGGAGATTGTGCGGCTGCGGGGATGGAGCCAACAGCAGGCGGCTAAAGTGCTTGGATTAACACAACCCAAGCTCTCCAAGATGCTGCGCGGGCAGTTTCGCGGCATGAGCGAGATGAGGATGATGGAATGTCTGGTGCGGCTCGGATGCGGCGTGAAGATTGTTATCGGGAGGCGGCGGGAAAAGGGCGCGCGCGTTGAGGTGTTGGCGGCGTAGTGGAATGTACCCACATAAACCTTCGTTTGTGTCTATGCGGGAATGTCCATATCGGGCTCGAAATCAGATTTTACCGAACCACTCGGGATCAATGCTGACCTCTTCGACCTCGACCTTCTTAGTTGTGACTCCAAGGTTGTATTTTTTGAGTAGGTCGCATAACGACTCTCCGTCAATTAGGTCGATTGCCGGCGCGCCATCGCGTGTAGCTTCCTTTCTCGCTTCAGCGGTAAAGGTGCCTGTCGTGATGAAAAGGCCCTTATCTGAGCGGCCAACCATTGCTCCTCGAAAATCGCGGATGGCACTCGGAGACACGCTGCCTTTATACTTCTTGCACTGAAAATAAACCTGAAATGATAGAAGCGCGAGACGTAGCACGCCTACGCCATCGATTCCGCCATCGCCACTTCTTCCCGTTACTTCAACCCTTACAAAGCCGGATTCTCGTAGGAGGCGCTGCGCAAGCCGCTCGAAAGCGTCTGCCGTTATCTTCTGGCTAATCAAGACGGCCAATAACTCGTCTTTCCAATCTTTAGCTTCGGTCGGCAACTCCTTTTCTTCGGCATGGTCTTTGAGTTTCTTTTCCTTCTCCAACTTGTATTGCCTCTGAACTTCCGCCGGAATTTGCTTAACTTGTTCTTCGCTGAGGGTCTTGCCCTTCTCTGTGACGGCCCACACGCCTAAAGTGGGGTTCTCAAGAGCCCCTCCCAATTTAAGCCAACTCCTTGTCCAAGCCAGGTTATAGGCAAGCTTCGTCTGACGCTCTGTGTGCATGATGTTCTGAACAGCTTCGGGGATTTTCTCAATCTCTATTACCTTTTCCAGATGCTCCTCGTTGGTCGCCGAACCGCCGAGTGCCTTCATTGCGATTAGCGCAGGCCACAAAAGTTCTACAACAGTCGGTGCTTTTGTCATATTAGCCATGGGAGGAATTGTATCCGGTTGTTTATTTTGCAGGGCATCAAATACTCTCTGAAGGCTAGGTATGTGATCTGTATCGCCTGCCCTGTGATACCTGTCACTGCGAGAACCCTCCCCAAAAAGGTCATCTCAGAGTAGCGATCCTCGTATCCGGAACCATCCGGAAGCCGCAGTGGACTTCGTGAAATACGAGACCAGGAAAGGTGTGGGAACTCCTCTTTGGCCTGGGGAAGGAAGACGGCAGGATGAACCACGCCGTATGGATAAGAGTGCGATGCGATATCCGCGGGGCGATGCTCCCGGCCTCCGCTGTTCTGGCTTTAGCACTCGCGCCCGGCGCTCTTCGTGCGCAGGCTGACTGTCTGGCCTGCCACGGCGATGCCAGCATGACCGACGCTTCCGGCCACAGCATCGCCGTTGACGGCCAGAAATTCAGCCAGAGCATTCATGGCAGCCTGCAATGCACGAATTGCCACGCCGATATCAAGGGCTACCCGCATCCCGACAAGATCGCGCCCGTCGAGTGCAAGACCTGCCACGACGACCAGGCCTCCGCTCTCGCCGGCAGCGTGCACGCCAACAGCAAGGAGCATCCGTGCACGAGCTGCCACGGCAACGCGCACGAGATCTTTCCCAAAACCGACGCGCGCTCCGCCGTATATCCGCTCAACGTACCCAAAACGTGCGGCCAGTGTCACAGCAACGACGGCATGGCGGCCAAGCACGGATTGCCCAGTGTTTATCCGAACTACATCGACTCCATCCACGGCTTTGCCCTCAGCGACGAAGGCTTGCTGGTGGCGGCCAATTGCCAGAGCTGCCACGGCTCGCACCACATCCTCAGCCACACCAACCCGCTGAGCCCGACCTACAAGACGAATATTCCAAAAACCTGCGGCAACTGCCACGCAAAAATCGAAATGGAGTACGATGCCGGCATTCACGGCGAGCAGATCGCACGCGGCAACCTGAACGCGCCTGTCTGCACCGACTGCCACACTGCCCACGCGATTTTGCGGCCCACTGAGGCAGCGTTCCGCATGCAGTCCACGCCCATCTGCGGCTCTTGCCACAAAGAGCAGCTATCCACCTACCGTGACACCTTCCACTCGCAGCTCGGCTCTCTCGGCGGCTACGTCGAGACCGCCCGCTGCTGGGACTGCCACGGCGCGCATCAGGTGCTGCCGGCCAGCGATCCGAATTCTCCCATCAATAAGGCCAGCCTCGTTCAAACCTGCGGCAAGTGCCATGCGGGCGCCAACGAGAGTTTCGTTCAATATCAGCCCCACGCCGACCCGCGCAACCGCCAGCTCAATCCCGGCCTTTACTTCGTCCGGTTGTTTATGAATCTGCTGCTGATCGGTGTTCTCACCTTCTTCGTGATTCATACCCTTCTGTGGCTGATCCGCTCGCGCTACGCTCAGATCAAAAACTCGCCGCGGCGAGCTGCGAATGGAGGAAAAGATGCCTGACTCCGAGCTGGCCGAGCCCAAAACCGGGACCGCCGCCAATGGCCGCTACTTCGTACGCTTCACGCGCAACCAGCGCTACATGCACGCGGTCCTGTTTACCACGTTTCTCGGGCTGGCGGCCACCGGCCTGCCCATGCGTTTCAGCGAGAGCTTCTGGGCTCGCAAGCTTGCGGCGGGTGTCGGCGGCTTCGGAGCCATCCTCTTCTTTCATAAGTTCTGCGCCATCGTCCTCACCGTCGCTTTCCTCATTCACGTCAAAGAAGTCTTCCAGCGCGGCCTCTTCCACCGCGAAAAAGGAATCTTCTGGGGGCCGACGTCCATGGTGGCCGGCTGGAAGGACGTCAAGGATCTCTTCGGCCACATGCGCTGGTTTCTCGGCCTCGGTCCCAAGCCGCAATTCGAGCGCTACGCCTATTGGGAGAAGTTCGATTACTGGGCCGTCTTTTGGGGCATGGTCGTCATCGGCTTCTCCGGCTACGCCATGTGGTTCGCTCCCTTTTTCGCCCGCTTCCTGCCCGGATGGGCGCTCAACGCCGTGCTCGTCATTCACAGCGAAGAAGGATTGCTCGCCATCCTCTTCATCTTTTCCATCCACTTCGTCAATACCCATCTGCGCCCCGACAGCTTCCCCATGGACATGGTGATCTTCACCGGCGTGGAAAGCGAGGAGGAGTTCAAGCTGAAGCGCCCGCTCGAGTACCGGCGGATGCTCTCCGAAGGCAAAGCGGAATCGCGCCTCGGCATTGCGCCGCCGCTCTGGCTGCTCAACTTCTCCAAAGTTGTCGGCTACACCGCTATCTTCATCGGCCTCGCCCTGCTGGTCCTCACCCTCACCGCCTACTTCCATTGAGATCGGCCCACTGTGCTTCATGAACTTGTTTTGTATCAGGGAATGACTTGAGTCATGCCGAAAACGGCCAATGAAATCAAAGGGATTTAGCCCCTGCACGAAGCATGCCCCTCCTCGCCACCAAAACATCTGAAAGCTGATAGCTGAAGGCTGATAGCTGCCTCTGTGACTCCTGTCACGGCGGCAATTCCCGCCAAAGCGTCTCCTCAAAGCGTGGACCTTGCTCGCCGGTATGCGCCTTTTACGCTCGTTATTCTCTGTTTTGCCTGGGCCTCCACCGCGCACGCCGCGCAAAAGCTCAAGGATGCGGACTGCCTCACCTGCCACTCCGATCCCACGCTGACTGAGGACGTGAACGGCTCGGCGGTGAGCATCTACATCGACCAGAACAAATTCAAACACTCCATTCACGGTTCCATGTTCAAGTGCGTCGACTGCCACAGCGACGTTCGTAGTCTCGCGCACGAATCTACCCCGAAAAAAGTCGCCTGCGCCCAGTGCCACGCCGATGCCCAGGAGGCCTACTCCCACAGCATCCACGCCAAAGCCACAAAAGCTGGCAGCCCCGCCGCAACCTGCCAGGACTGCCACGGCGACGTCCATCAGATCGTGGCCGGCGACGATCCCAAGTCGCCCGTCAACCACGCCAACATCCCCGCCACCTGCGGCCGCTGTCACGGGCAAAAGTTCCTCATGGAGTCGAACGGCGAAACCGCTCAGCCCTTCCTCTCCTATCAGTCCAGCGTGCACGGCCGCGCCGTCGCCAACGGTTCGCAAAAGGCCGCCGTTTGCACCGATTGCCACGGCGTCCACGAAATTCTCCCCGCCAGCGATCCCAAGTCGCCGATTTCAAAAGTTGCTGTCGCGTCTACCTGCGGCAAGTGCCATACGGATGTCGCCAACACGTTCAATGCCAGCATTCACGGCCAGGCGCTTGCGCGCGGCAACCTGCTCGCCCCCACGTGCACCGACTGTCACGGCATCCACTCCATCAAGCCGCACACCGATCCCAATTCGCCCGTCGCCGGGCAGAACGTTTCCCGCGACATCTGCGCCCGCTGCCACGAGGGCGTGCGCCTCTCGCAGGAGTTCGGCGTGCCCTCGAACCGCGTCACCAGTTACTTCGACAGCTATCACGGCCTCGCCGCCGAAGGCGGTTCCGTCGTCGCCGCCAACTGCTCCAGTTGCCACGGCGTGCACAATATTCTCCCCTCCAGCGATCCCCGCTCCACCATCAATCGCGCCAACCTCGACGCCACCTGCGGCCAGTGCCACAAGGGCGTCACGCAAAAGTTCACCCGCACTCCCGTCCATCTACAGGCCGGCGCGCGCTCCGGCGACATCGATTCCGTCGCCGTCCGGTGGGTGCGCTGGATTTACATCCCCCTCATCCTGCTCGTCATCGGCGCCATGTTCCTGCATAACGCCGTCATCTGGCGCAGCAAAACCGTCGCCCGCCGCCGCGTGATGAACCCCTTCATGGTGCGCATGACCGTGAATCAGCGCTGGCAGCACCTTGTCTTGCTCTCCAGCTTCATCGTTCTCGTCATCACCGGCTTCGCGCTCAAGTTTCCTGAAACCTGGTTTGCCCACACCCTGGGCATGGGCGAAAACCTGCGCGGCATCATCCATCGCATCGCCGGCGTCATCCTCATCTGCGCCGGCATCTACCACGTCTTCTATCTCGCCCTGGCGCGCGAGGGCCGCCGCCTGCTGCGCGACATCGCGCCCCGCCCCAAAGACGCATTCGATCTATGGGCTGCCATGCGCTATTACCTGGGCCTGAGCGCGGAGAAACCAAAGTTCGGCCGCTTCAGCTACGCCGAAAAAGCCGAGTACTGGGCACTGGTCTGGGGCACGGCCCTCATGGGCCTCACCGGTGTCATGCTCTGGGCCAAGGTCTGGGTCGGCGACACGCTCGCGCGCTGGTGGGTCGACGTCGCCACCGCCGTGCACTTCTACGAGGCCATCCTGGCCACCCTCGCCATCCTCGTCTGGCACTTCTACCAGGTCTTCTTCGATCCCGATGTCTACCCCATGAACTGGGCCTGGTGGGACGGAAAAATGCCCGTCGAGCAATACCGCCAAGAGCACGAGCTCGACCACGAAATCGACGCGGAGTCTGCGGCGGGAGCCGAGGGCTCAGCCGAGAAACCCTCACCCGGGAAGTAGCGCCGCCTTGTCCGGTTCAAAGGGTTCACCGGAACTTGTGAGTACTCCCAACGAACAAACCGGCTATCTTCGCCCTCCCTCGTTATCCTTTTAATCTCTTGTCCCCTGCCGAGGCCCTCGGCGACCGGGGAGCGTGCACCCCGATCGCCCGGCCTCGCAGATCCCATCGAGTTCTTTCTATCGGTGTTAGTGTCCTGTCTCCAAAGGCCGCATCATAAATCCAGTTGTCATCCTGAGCG
>PMYE01000106.1 GCA_003171315.1 Acidobacteriaceae bacterium | reverse complement strand
ATGAAGATGCCGCTGCCGATCATCGAGCCCACCACAATCGTGGTGGCGCTGAAGAGGCCGAGGCTTTGCACCATCTGCTCGCCCGCGCCGGGTTTCGGCGGCCCGGAGTCGAATCTGGAGCCGTGTTGCTTCACAGAGGTCGTCATCGCAGTTTTTTTGCTGCCTCTCCTGCCACGTCTCATGGCCGGGATGCGCGCCGCCGGTCATGGATACGAAATGTGTAAGTGATCTGGCGCCCGGAGAGGGAATTGCCCCCACGCCCTGTTAGAGGCTGCGAATTTTAAGCTCCGGGGGCCCTTCTCATACCGTCAAATGCGCGGCTATACAGCGAGTTATAAAGGCAATTCGACAGCAATGCAATAGTTGCTCGGCCAGGTAGTCCGGCAACTACGGCCATAGTCCTCGCCCTATAGCGCAAACAGCCCCTGTAAGGTTGCGCTACGCCGGGAGCGATGAACAGATATTTCTGCAATGCTTGACCCCCTTATTTAGCCGATCGGCTTTCACCATTCGCTCCCCAATCCGTTATCGCGGCTTATCCCTCTTCTTCCAGCGCCGGCCGCACCGGAGCCGGATCGTGCTGAGGTTTCCTATGAGCCGCTTTGCGGGGAAGAAGGTGTTTGGGGAGAAAGAAGGTATTGGCAACGAGCGTAGGCAAAACCGCACTCGCAATGATCGCTCCAACGAGGAAGGAATACTGCGCCTGCGTGATGATCTGGTGATTGAGGCCGAAGAGCGCTGAGATCGTTCCGAACGTGAGACCGGTCGACATCATGAGCGTGTAATAGGCGCCCGCCGATCCTTGGTGCCGATGGGCTCGCACGGCGGGAAACACGAACGCGGTTTTCGTTGCCATCTTGGCCAGGAACAGAATGATGAGCGTGGCCGGCGCAGCGATGAGCGCCGGGACCGAGACGTACGAACCGGCGCGAATGAAATAGAAGGGAGTGAGTAGACCGAAGGTCAGCGTCCGCAAGCGCCGGACGAGCGCGTGGTCCTTGCCTACGGTTCCCGCCAGAACCGAGCCGATCATGTAAGCCGGCAAAACGGCCTCGCTCCCCGCCCAGACCGCCAACCCTCCGAGCGCAAAAAGGAGAAACAGGATGTACTTGGTTTCAAGCTCGGAGACCCGCCCGCCGTATTTCGCAAAGAACCACTTGGTCAGAAAAGGAAGAACAGCAAACAGGACCGCGCATACCACCACAAAAATCACGGTCTTTACGGTGAAAGGCGAGAAAATGAGACCCAAGGCCAGAACGGTCCCCAGGTCATTCACAAAGCACGCGGCGAGGATGGCTTTGCCGAACTCGGTCACGTTCAGGCCAAGTTCCAGCATCACTGCGTACACAACGGCGACCGATGTGGTGGAGAGCGCCACTCCGCACAGCCAGCTTGAGCGCATGCTCCAGCCAAGAATGTAGTGGCCGACAAGTGTGCACCCAAGAAACGGGCCCGCAAAACCGGCCAATCCGACAAGCACGGCCTCGCGCCACTTGGTTTTGAAGATGGTTGGCTCAAGTTCGGCGCCGGCCAGAAAGGTGAGAACAATGGCTCCGGTTCCAGCAAGGAAGGTGATCCATTGCGTGCTGGCCAGCAGCCCGCCGGTGACCATGAATGCCCCGATGATGAGCTGTGCCACTGTGCCGACGATAATCTCGGAAAGAGCTGTTGCTACGCGAAACCAGATCGCAAGCAGTGTCGCGATGAGCGCGAGACCCACCCAAAGAGCAGACAATGCCCATGCATTCGCCATGACGAACGCTCCTAATTGTGTACTCGGGGACCGCGCCGGGAGCATGACTCCGCAACAGGATTCCCTGTCAGGAGTCATCATCTGCCCGGCCTATCGGAGTGGACAGCGGTTGAGGGTGAACTCCTTCACCACTGCTTCAATTACATCGCGGAACGCACTCTGGCGTCAACTGGCAACTGCCGAAGGGTTATTTACGCTCGGCGTTGCGCGCAACGCGGAATGCGCTCCGTGCGAAGCCTCGGCGCCGCGTGGGTCCTGCATCGTCGTCGTCCCGGCCTTTGCCGGATGCCGCATTTGCCGCCTGAACGGCGGCTTCTCCACCTGCCCCAACAAAGAAATAATGGAGCCAGTACGCCAGTACGATTAAATCGGCCAAGCCTCCCGCCTGATCCAGCCGGTGGTAGGCCTCGCCTTCACTCCACTGCGTGTGCAGGATGCAGACGGCGAACCATGCGAGGTTGAGGAATCCGAAGCCGGTCGCTATGTGCAGCTCGCGATCGGGCCATCTGAGCCCGCGCAGGGTGCTCCACCCCATGAACGCGAGGAAAGCTGCAAACGCCAGAACCTCGGAGACGCGCATCGCGAGATAATAAAAGTCCGAGAGCAAAGAGCGGTGCGGAAGAACCGCCCATTCCGTATGAGAAAAGATGCCTACGGCGGCCAGCAGGAAAAGAAAACATGCCACCTCCCAGTACGAGGATTCTGCCCCGTTGAAGCGCAGCACGTTCTTGCCCAGTTCCGCGAGCACATAGAGATTGATGATGAAATCAGCCACGATAATGAAAATGTAAAAATGCAGATACCATCCGGGGAGATAGCGTTCGACCAGCATTGCAGCGAATCCCGACACTAATAAATTGAAGGTTACGTATGCGAAGAATATGGGCGAAGTACGAAAGACGAACTTGCTCGCCAGAACCGCCAACAACGCCGAGAGGAGCACAAGAAAAGCAAGATTAACCGCCGCGTCCAGGCTCACCATTCGCCTCCATCTCCGGGAACGTGAAAGTATGATGTAGAGCAGGAGGCCAGGCGCGCCGGTCTCATTGATCCTTCCGCTTGCCTGCATCGCCCGAGCGAGAATCGGTGAGCGCGACGCGCGTGGAGCGCGCAGCGCCGGCTACGGCCAACAGGAAGTTCTGCATCTGCGGCGTAAATTCGCGGCGCTCGGCTTCCTTTTGCGCAAAGCTCACCAGCCAATAAAGCAACGAGCAAAGAAAGCCGGCCACGATAAGTTGGTTCAAGTGGTAAACCTGAGATTCCGTGGTTTCGTGCGCCTCGAGCACTACGACCGTGACACTCACGAGGGAGTAAAAGCCGAGCCCCGTAGCCACTTGCAATTCGCGGTCACGCCAACCAATCGAAAGCAATTGACTACCTGCTGCCAGCACCAGGAAGAACAGTATCCTGAGGATCGACACTGTTTGTTGGAGCTGTGCGAAAAGAAGTCCCTGTTTGGAGGTGACATGCACGAGACCAGGAAGGGCTGCAAATGGCCAGATGATCGCTCCTATCACCAGGATCAGTGCAATCACTACAAGGAGGGACCTGCGTGGGAGAGAAGCCCGAATCGGCCTGAGCACCGACCAGGCCAACTCGACGAGAACGCAGAAAAGCAGGGAGGAATCTATGACCGTCTCGACGAATTGCGCCTCGAAGTACTTGGATGGAGCGTAGAGGTCGATCGCATACGCGCTGAGATTGCTCAAAATATCCCAAATGCAGTAAGACAGAAAAATTGGAAAACTTCGCCACGCACGTCGATAGAAAAGCAGCCCGACCAAGACCGCTTCGACCGCAATATACGCAAACCAGAGTACGTTATCGAGGTTCACAATTCGCGTCCCACCCAATCGGGCCCCCGCGATACACCGAGTCTAACAGTGAATTGGTTGGAACAAAGCAGACTTCTGGAAGAATGAGCAACCGCCTAATACACAACGATCCCACATATGTGGGATCGTTGGAAACCTTCAGGTTCGTGCGCGGCTTAGGCTGTCGGAGGCGGAAGGTGCAGTGGCCCCGCCGGAATCGCAGCCGCCAGGCTCGGAGGCGGAAGATGCAGTGGCCCCGCCGGAATCGCAGCCTCTAGGCTCGGAGGCGGAAGATGCAGTGGTCCCGCCGGAATCGCAGCCTCTAGGCTCGGAGGCGGAAGATGCAATGGACCCGCCGGAATCGCAGCCGCCAGGCTCGGAGGCGGAAGATGCAATGGACCCGCCGGAATCGCAGCCGCCAGACTCGGAGGCGGAAGATGCAGTGGACCCGCCGGAATCGCGTTCGCGGAAATCGCAGACACGAACAGCATTGCTATAAAGCCGGATTTCAGAACTTCTAACGTACGCGCGTTCATGAGCTAATCTCCTGGCGGCAGACACAACCGCCTTAGAACTGGTGCAAAACAAGACTAACCCAAAATGTGTAGTCGCGCTAGCACAAAAGTGGTATTGCCAATATTTTCTACCGCTAGTACCCATTTCATCCGCACAAAGGTAACTAAAATATGGGTACTTTCCCCTAAGTTTTGCCTTATCTTTGCTTTGGGCACCGAAATCCCGGCGCCGGCGCTTATCTGTCCGGCCAATTCACTGAGAGATGGGCCACCGATGTGGAGGGAACACGCAAGCCATGCGTGCGAGGCTCTGCCCAGCTTCCGTGAAAACCTTCGCTGTTCGTGGGTGCTTGTTGAAAACAGCAGGCCCCAGGAGCCTCTGGGATTCGCTAGTTACCGGCTCTCGTCTGCAAGGTTTTTTTCTGGTTACCAGACTGAAAACTTTCGTGCCGTGGGCCAAATGAACAAAACTCGCTACATTGGCAGTAGGCCATTCTCAAGCAGGCATAGCCATGAATTCACTCAAGCCACATTCACCGTATCCAACTTCCCTTCCGGACTCCGATCGTGGGCGGCAGGAAGTGCGTTGCGCGGTGCGATTTCCTCTTTCGTTGCCGGTGGTGCTCTCTACTGGAGAAACTGAGATCGCGGGATTGACGCGGAACGTCTCAGCGAGCGGGGTTCTCTTCGCCCTGGACAGGGATTTGCAGGTAGGGCTCGACCTCCGCTTTTCCATGCGCATGCCACATGCGGTTCTGGGCGCCCCCCAGGATGTTCTGGTCCAGTGCAAGGGACGTGTGGTACGCTGCTCCTCAAGCCACAATGAGCATCTCGCCGCAGCCACTATTGACGAGTATCGGTTTGCGGAACACTGAGAGCCCGGTTGGCCAGGCAGCAGCCGACTATGGAAATCCCGAAAGATAACCCCGAAGGCGAAAGCGTCGATACTCCGGTAAAGCCGGGCACGATCCGCGTGATTCTTGCGGATTCCCAGGCAATTTACCGCGTTGGCATTCGCAAGGTCTTCGCGTTGGAAGACGATATCCGCGTGGTAGCGCAGGCCGATTCGCTGGAGAATCTGCGCGCGGCCATTGAACGCTATCCTACAGACATCGTTCTGTTGGAAGGAAACATGCTGGCCGGCACATCCAACGTGATTCCCGAGCTTCTGCGGCTGGCTCCCGATGTAAAAATGATCGTGCAGGCCGTGGCGGCCGACGAAGACCACACTGTGGAGCTTTACCGGCGGGGAGTCCGCGGGATCGTCTCCCGCTCCATCTCACCCGATTTGCTGGTCCGGTGCGTGCGGCGCATCGCCGCGGGCGAAACCTGGATCGACAACAAGTCGGTCAACTGGGTCATCGACGCCTATCGCGCACAGGCAGCCGCCCTCGTCAGTCCGCACAAGCAACCCCGCCTTTCGCCCAAGGAGATGTCGATCATCACATGTATCACTCAGGGCAAGCGCAACAAGGAAATTGCCTTCCAGTTGGGGACCACGGAGCAGGTGATCAAGAATTACCTGCGCAAGATTTACGACAAGCTGGGGGTGTCAGACCGGTTGGAACTCGCTCTCTATTGCTTGCACAACAAGATTATTCAATCCGAGTTGGATGAAGAGGCGGTAGCGCAAAAGATCGTCACCAGTTAGCGCCGCCCGGCGCCCGTCGGCGCTGTCTTCAAGATTTTCCCCTGCATTCAGTTTTCGCGCCCTATTCGGGCGCACGCACTTCAACGCAAAACCGCCTCGCGAGCTCCAACAACCGGATCATCTCCGTCAGTTCCGCGCGGCTAAGATGCCCGAGAAGCTCCACCGGGACGCGCTGAATGACCGGGTCCATGGCCCGCAGTAACTCCAGCCCGGCATCCGAGATCCGTGTCCAAACCACACGCCGGTCGTGCCGGTCGCGATGTTGACGGATCAGCTTGAGGCCTTTCAGCCGCGCCAGCAAACGCGTGATGTCGGGCTCCGCGGCAACCATGCGGGCGCCGATTGCCGCGCAGGTGAGCCCGGCGGGCTGCGCGCCACGCAGGATGCGCAGTACGTTGTACTGCGTCGAGGTCAGACCCCAACCCCGTGTTTTCCGATGGAAACCGCGATGCAGGCAATCCGATGTGCGCAACAGGTTCAGGAGCGCCTCTTCTTCCAAGCTGGAAAAAGGCGCGTTCTGGTTGATCTCTTGCTTCAGATTTGCCATCGCCAAACGCTCCAGGGAGTTTCTGTTCCGGCTCTGAAGGGAGACGATGCCATCGAATCCTTTCACGGATGTACGCGGGAATCCTCGGCGCCAGCTCAGATCCCTACCACAGCAATAGGATGCTCCGGCCAGATATTTGTCGCAACAAATATTTTGCTGTTCCGATGCCGTTCCCTTGTACGATTTGCCGGTATCGTGCCGCAGACGCCGTGTTGAAGCCACACGCCGGCGCGCCTTCCAACGGATCACGGCGCCGGTCTGCTATGCTGCCGCCAATGTCCGTCTTCGCTCAGGTTCAGAGGCTCACGCCAGCGCAGCGCCACGTCTTCCTGGCGGCGTTCCTGGGCTGGACGCTCGACAGCCTTGACTTCTTTCTGCTCATCTTTTGTGTTCGAGCAATCGCCAGCGAGTTCCGGACCCAACCCTCTGCGGTCATGGGAGCCGTGTTCCTGACGCAGGCCTTCCGCCCCGTCGGCGCTCTGCTCTTCGGCATGTTGGCCGACCGCTATGGCCGCCGTCCCGTGCTGATGGCAAACATTATTGGCTTTTCCATCATCGAGTTGGCCTGCGCCTTCGCACCATCGCTTCATGTGCTGTTGGCGCTGCGGGCCCTGTTCGGCATCGCTATGGGTGGGGAGTGGGGTGTGGGCGCAGCTCTCGCCTTTGAGACGCTGCCTGCGGACGGGCGAGGCACCTTCTCCGGCATCCTGCAGGAGGGGTACGCTGTGGGATCGATCCTGGCCTCGGCGGCTTTTGGGCTGCTGTTTGCAGGATTCCATTGGCATGGAGTGTCGATTCCGGGGATTGGCTGGCGGGGACTGTTCATTCTCGGCGCGACGCCCGCGCTGCTGGCGTTTTATATGCAGGCTCGTGTTGCGGAGTCTCCGGTATGGCTGGCCGGAGCCAGGAAGCGGATGGCGCGGGCTGCAGTTGATGCCCGGCCGGCGTGGCCGCAGCAGTTGGCCCATTTTCTGCCTACATTTCTTTTTCTCGTCGTGCTTATGACGGCCTTCATGAGTTTCTCGCATGGCACGCAGGACGTGTATCCGACCTTTCTTGCCGTGCAGGCCAAACTCTCGCCTGAGACAATCGGGTTGATCGGCGTTCTTTATGGTATAGGCTCCATCGCCGGAGGCATCGTCTTTGGCGCGCTGTCGGAAACCTGGGGCCGCAGGCGGGCGATTGTCACCGCGGCACTGTTGGCTATTCCCGTGATTCCGCTTTACGCCTATGGTCATTCCGCCGTCACGCTGGGCGTCGGCGCGGTGTTGATGCAGTTTATGGTGCAAGGCGCCTGGGGCGTAGTTCCGGCCTATCTCACGGAATTATCGCCGGCCCCTGTACGAGCTACGGCTCCTGGCCTGGCTTACCAGTTGGGCGCGCTCATCACATCATGGAACGGAAAAGGCCAGGCACTGGCGGCCGAGCGCTGGGGTAACTATCCCGCAGTGCTTGCGATCACGGTGGCTGTGGTCGCGTTGACGCTGGCAGGGTTGGCGGCATTGGGCCGCGAAGCGCGGGGCAGCGAAATGACCGAGGCATGAATCCGGCGCTGGGCCAACCGCCAGACACTTCCTTCGCGATCCATTCGGAACCAGGCAACTCCGTTTTGTGGCTGCACCGCGACTCGTGTGCCTTCCTCGGCATCAGTCCCTTCAATAAGGACCAAGGTAATCTTGCCCCGTTACCTGCCTGCTGAATTTCAAGATCTCTAAGAACCTGTTTAATAACTA
>PMYE01000071.1 GCA_003171315.1 Acidobacteriaceae bacterium | reverse complement strand
CTCGCGCTGCACTTGGAGCATCCTCTGGCCTTCGTAGATGTTGTAACAGGCCGGCTTTTCAACATAGACGTCCTTGCCGGCCTTCATCGCCCAGATGGCGGCCAGCGCGTGCCAGTGGTTGGGTGTGGCGATGGACACCGCCTGCACGCTGGAATCGGCGAACATGGCCCGCATGTCCTCGAATTCCTTGGCCTTCTCGCCGGTGTTCTTCAACAGGGTCGCCTGGGCGACCTCCCGGGCGGCCTGATTCACGTCGCACAGTCCCACCACGCGCGCGCCATTCATGCGGGAGTACAGATTGAGGTGATTGGTGCCCCGGCCGCCAATGCCGACGATGCCGACGCGAGAAGAGGGGTTTACCCCCTGAGTGCGCAGCGGGCTGTAGACGGTGACGCCGGCGCAGAGCAGCGGGGCGGTCTGCTCGCTGGGCAGGGCGTCAGGGATGGGAACCACGAAGCGGGCATTGGCGCGGACGCGATCGGCGTAGCCGCCGTGGCGATGGACGCAGGTGCCTTCGGCATTGGGGCAGAGGTTCTCCTGGCCGCTTATACACCACTCGCACTGGCCGCAGGAGTTGGATTGCCAGCCGAGGCCGACGCGCTGGCCGACTTCGAGGGAACGGACTTCGCCGCCGAGAGCCGCGACCGTGCCGACGATCTCGTGGCCGGGAATGAAGGGATATTGGCTGATGCCCCAATCGTTGGCGATGAGATGAAGATCGCTATGACAGATGCCGCAGTGGGTGATGGCGATCTCGACCTCATGCGCCGTGAGCTTGCCTGGGTCGTAGCGAAAGGGAAGAAGTTCTGAGCCTGCCGCATGAGCCGCAAGTCCTTGAATTTGAGCCATGATTGCTCCGGAAGTCTCCGTGAATTTTGTTTTTGTCCGGCGCGTTGACCCCAAATCCGCGGCGCCGCTGAAAAGTGAATCGATACTGCAATGATTCTAGTTTAACCCGCCGCCGGGCTCGATGTGGAGGTTGAGAACCTGGAAGCCGGTGAGGACGCCGCCAGCGGGTGCTTCGCCAGCGAGTTCGGCGGACTCGCCGTTAAGCCCGGCACTCTGTTCGCCGCGGAGCGGCTCAAGGGCGTTGGCGACCGAAAGCGGGAGGCCGGTGAGCGTGACGCCGTGGATTTCGCCCTGCGTTTCGGGAGCGAGGAGGCTGACATAGATGCAGTCGGCCGGGTGTTGACTGCGGGCCTCGGCGAGGACGGTGGCGAGATCGGCGGGCGGAGCGGGAAAACGTGGCTGGAGGAGGGTGCGGTCGAGGGTTGCGGCGTCGGAAACCAGGAGGCGCAGGTTGCCCGCGGCCAGCCGTGGCGGCAGTTTAACGGCGATGCGGACGTTCCGCTCAGGCTGCTGCCAGGGGCGGAGGGTCGCCTCGACTTCAATGGTGTCGCCGGCGTGGACGATATCCGCGGAGACGAGGCGCGCCTGTTCGAGCGTGACCTGAACATGGCGAGGAATCGCCTGAACGTGCAGCTCGATTTCGCGGACTACGCCCTGGCGCGCGCCGTTCGAGTAGAGGCGGTTGAACTGGTCGCCGGCGAGAAGGGCGGCCTGCATGGGCGCGGGCGGCGAATCACCGGCGGGCGCCCAAAGATCCAGCGGAACAGGCGGGAAGCCGGCCAACTGGATGTTGCCGGTGACATGGTAACTGAGGGACGCGCTGCTGTCGTTGCTCTCGAGGAGCGCTTGATAGAGGACCAACTGCGCAGCGAGGGGCGTGAGAGAAGGAACGTCGAGGATTTCGACGTTGACCTTGCGCGACCCTTCCGGCGCATCGACGGCGATGTGCAGGGGAATCATATGGGCCTGCGCGCCGAACACGCCGCGAATGGCCGACTCGCGATCCTGAGTGAAGGCGCCGACGGTGACGCCCGTGTTGACGATCTTGAAGGAATTCAGCGGCGAGGCGAGAGTAGTGACGACTTCCGCCGTGGTCATGGGCAGCGAAACCTGGCCCGCGCCCAGAACGGAATGACCACAGGCGAGCAACTGCCTGGGATCGACCCAGGTGACGGTACAGGTGGCGGAGACCTCGAGGTCGCCGCGAATGAGTTGCATGCTCACCGCAGAGCCGGGTACGAGCGTGGGGTAGACGGCAGAGGCTGCGGGCGAACCGGCTGCGGATGAAGCGCCGGGCCCAGAGGCCGCTCCAGAAAGCTCGCCGCCGGCGGCCACCGGGCCGAAAGCGGTTCCCGCGGTTTGCAGTTGCCAGAAACGGATCGCCTCGGGGCGGAATCCGCTCATGACCAGCGGCGTGTCCATCGGCTGAAAGGTCATGACGCCGGGGGAAAGGGGATTCTCGAGGCTTGCGGAATCGGCCGCCGCAGGCGTTGCGATCCAGCCGGGCGGTGCGGATTGCATGCCGTCCTCAGAGGGGTAGCGCGACGGCAAGTCGCGGACTTCGAGCATTTGTTCGATGGGCGTGATGCCCGCGATGGGGTCCTTGGTGAACTGGCCGATGCGGTACGAGATGGAGCCTGCCAGCTTGCCTTCGATGTAGACGGGGCTACCGCTCATGCCCTCGACGACGCCGGTGTATTCGGGCCTGGCGCCGCGAAGCTGGGCCAGAATCATATCCTGGCCGGGACCGCGCGCGTTGCGTAGCACGCCCAGGATCTCGACCCGCATGGGCTCGGGAGCGGTTCCTTGAAAGACGGTCCAGGCGTCGCCGGTCATGCCGGGATGCACCTGACTGAGCGGGAAGATGGCGGGGTTTTGCGGAGGGACGGCGAGGGCGGCGGCAGCGTCCGGCGGCGTTGCCGGGGGGTGGACGGGAGAGGAGGCAGATTGCGCCAGCAGCGCCGGCAAGGGAAGCGCCACCCACGCCAGGCGGGAGAAAATGGCGAGGACAGACCGAGTCTGTGTGACCCCCCTGGGACGAGTTTCCACGTCTATTACTGTACAGTGTGCCGCGCGGCCGGCAGCGGAGCAAGTGCAGCCGGGTTTGCGGGTGAGGCGATATGCCGGCCGCGGCCGGGGACTGGCGATGTAAATCGCGTATGCTTGTGAGCATAAGAGGGTGTGACGATGTCAAAACCGCGTATGAACGCAAGAGTTGCTAGGCGTCTATCGCTTGAGCTGCTGTTCCTGGTTCTTCTGGCCCTGGCTGCCGCGCCGCTGAACAGGACACGGGCACAGAGCCAGCAGACTGGGACGCAACAGCAGCCGACCGATCAAGCTGCACCGGAGAGCGGAGGCCCCAGCGGCGATAACGGCGTGATCGCCCTGCCCAAGAAGACGGAGAATCCCGACAACACGCCGCCTCCGGCTCCTGCGGCGCCAAAGTTCAAGAACCCCGAGGGAATGCCCCCCATGAGCCTGCGCGTGGAGGTCCCCGAGGTGACAGTGGACGTGGGGGTGCTGCTGGAGAAGACGCACACGTTCGTGCCCGGACTGAAGCCGGCGAACTTTCGGGTTTATGAGGATGGGGTGGAGCAGAAGATCGAAGGGTTCAGGCGCACGGAGGCGCCGATTACGGTGCTGTTGCTTTGCGAGTACGCGGCGCGCGGATGGTTCTTCAGGGTGGACATGCTGAATGCGGCGTGGGCGTTTACGCAGCAACTGCGGCCGCAGGATTACGTGGCCATGATGACCTTCGATCTGAACACGCACATTGTGAGCGATTTTACGCAGGACAAGCGGCAGATTCTGGAAGGCATCAACGAGTTGAACAACGAAGCGTGGTCGCCGGTCGCATTCCAGGAGACGGCGATCTTCGATGCGCTGAACGAGTCGCTGGACCGGCTTTCACGAGTCGAGGGCCAGAAGTACATTGTTCTGGTTGCTACCGGCATCGATACGATGTCGAAACTGGACCTGGATCAGATTCTGAAGAGGGTGAAGGCCTCGCGCGACATCAGCATCTTTACCATCTCGACCGACGGTTTTTTTGAAGCGCTGACCCAGGGCAGGGGAGGGATGGAGGGCGGCATTCGCGACATGACGTACCTGCAGGCCGACAACCAGATGAAGACCTTCTCCGACCTGACCGGCGGCATGCACTTTGCGCCGCGGTTTGCGGGCGAGCTGCCCGACGATGTGAGAGAGATCAACCAGAATATCCGCGCCAAATACGAACTGGTCTATCACCCGGCCAACGCGAAGCAGGATGGCACCTGGCGCAAGATCCGCGTGGAACTGGTGGACGACGAGGGCCAGCCGCTGCGTATACAGGATGAGAAGCACAAGCCGCTGAAGTACCAGATTATTGCCCGAGATGGCTACCGCGCGAAGCAGGAAGTGGAGTAGAGGAACCGATTCCGTTTCAGAATGTGGTCCAAAACCGGAGTGTGGCGAGGCAGTTGTGACCCCAGTCACGCAAGGACAATCCTAGGGACACCTATGATGGCAACATAAGGCTCAGATTCGCGTGCGAGCGCGATGCATCGGCAAGCGCGCGGAACCAGAGCCATGCAAACCTATCAACAGGAGAGTGGAATGGGATTCGTTCCGGTCATGTGGGCTTCTTGGGGTGCGTCATTTGTCTTTATGGTTGGCGTAAGTATTGTTGCGGCAAGGGTGGGAAGAAACCAGGAAGATCAGCTCTTTCTGGCCGATTCGTCGAGCTATGCGAAGTCGGAGCAGAGGGAGATTGCCGAGAGGCTTGGCAAGATCCGGCCGGTGCGGTTGACGTCACTGGGTCTGGCGGGCGTCATGACGGCGTTCGTGGTCGGGTACTATCTGCTCGACCTAGCGCACCGCTTCGGCCTATAGCCAACAAGGAGATCAGGGATTACCCATGCCGCGGGCGCGGCCGGCAGAAACGGTCCGCGCCAACGCAAGGAACGCCTCAGGAGAAGGCTGAATTCTCCCTCCCTGGAGCCAACGCCCCGGAATCGGGCGGTGTGCACGGACCCTGGCGCCATCAAAAAACGTGGAGCTCGAAGTGCAATATGCTCCACGTGTAATACACGATTACGACGCCCGTCGCGACGATGACGATCCACCGGGCGATGCGTACGACAGGCTCGATCTTCGCCACTTTCGCAGCGATGACCGCCTGCTCGGCCTTCTCGTGCTCGAAGGAGTCGTCGAGGAAGATCTGGTCCTCTTCGTTCTTGGTCAGGTTTGAGCGATAAATGTAGAGCGCGGCCAGGATCAGGACCAATAGAGACCAAATCATCCACATCACCGGGACAAACGACATACTCCACCTCCGAACGAATTCCGGTCCCAAGTACCAGCGGGGTCGTGGGGAACTGCGGTCTCGCGGCCGAAGGGTCCTTACGGTTGACTATCATAGCCCCGAAACGGTGACATTGTGAACTACCTCGAACGATTTTCGGCCCTGCGGGAGGCAGACGAATTACGGAGTACAAAGCGTCTGCGACCCTTCGGGGTGGTGCGCATCTAACAAAATGCAAGGTAACCGGGGGCTTGTGTCCCGGTTCGCCGGACGGTAGAGTACAGGAAGGCACGAAGTTCAGGACACCGAGGAGACGACATGGCTACAACGACCGTTGCACCGACCGAGGAAACCGTAAAGAAACCGCCGCTGGCGCTGACTCCCCAGGCGATTGCCAAGGTACGCGAGATTATGGCCACCCAGGACCCGCTGCCGGCGGGGCTGCGCATCGGCGTTGCGGGGGGAGGCTGCTCCGGGTTCCAATACTCCATGGCCTTCGAGAACCAGGCCGGGATGATGGATAAGGTATTCAATTTTGACGACTTAAAGGTGTTTGTGGACGCGACGTCGCTGATGTACCTGAACGGCTGCACGGTGGATTACGTGGAGACGCTGGAGGCAGCAGGCTTCAAGTTCGATAATCCCCAGGTGAAGTCGACCTGCGGGTGTGGATCGTCGTTCCAGGTGTGAGAAAGACAGGGAGTAGGGAATAGGGAGTAGGGAGTAGAAAAGCAAAGACAAAGACAAAAGACAAAGACAGGGGCTCGCCCGAGAAGGGCGGGCCTTTTGTGCTTGTGGGGCTGAAAGGGGAGAGGCTATTGGGGTGCGGAGGTTTCAGGCGGCATGGGGTTAGGGGTGGGGTTGGAGCCTGAGCCGGAGCCAGTGTTGCCGGGGCTGGAGCCAGTGTTGCCGGAGGTGGAGCTGTCCACTGGGGTAGAGGTGCTGCTGGCGGGCTGGCCGGTGGTTCCGGTGTGGCTGCCGCTCCTGCCTTTCATTTCGGAGATCGGGTCGTAAGTGAATTCCCATTCGATGTAATGGTTCTTCTTTTTGTAGACGAGGATGGATTGCTTGGGGCTGGCGGGGGAGAAGCCGATGATGCCCGCGCCGCCGAAGGTCCGACTGGCGAGGTTGGCGCTGGTGGCGTCGCCTGAGATTCCCGTGGCGGCCGTCCCTGAAGAAGCGCTTCCGGCGGTTCCTGCGGCGCCCGAGTTGCCGGTTCCGCCCGTAGTGCCGGATGAGCCGCCGGAGATATCGGATGAGCTGGATGCGCCCGTCGCGGGGGTTTGATCGTTGTTGGAGCCGGACAAGCCGGAACTGAAGCCGCCGTTGGAATTCGGGGCGCCGGGCTGGCCTGAGCCGCCGGATGGCCCGGTACCGGCGAGGGTGGCGGCGGGGCCGGCCAGGAGCTGGCCGAAGAAGCCCATGGCAGTGGGAGTTTTGTTCTGGCCGAACTGGATGGGTTTCCAGTCGTCCTGGCCGGTGATGGGATCCTTGTATCGCTTGCGCAGGTAACGGATGTCGTTGGTGTCGATGAGCGCGTCGATATTGGGCGGATAAGCGTTGAACTTGCGGTAGTAGAGCCGGATGGCGTGGCGGTATTGCATGCCGCGGTGCCAGGTTTCGAGGTCGCGGTCGCGCTGGATGGATTTGGCAATCTTTGGCGCGGCGACGGCGAGCGAGAGGACCAGGAGCACCATAAAAAAGATGGCGATGAGCATGACGTAGCCCTGCTCGGAGGCGGGGATGGCTTTGCGCGCGCGCAGAGGGGGGTTCTTTGGCGGCTGCTCCGAGCGCGCCTCTTTTGCAGCAAGCTGAGGGGAGGATGGCTCAGCGAACTCAGGGGGAAGGCTGCGGCGAATTGGAGAGGGAGAAGTCATAGGGCGATTCAGAACTGCGCAATCTGTAGTGTTTGCGTGTTGTTATAGGCCAGGTCAGTGACTTCGACGCTGAGAGGGTGGATGGCGCCCACCTTGTAGCGATGGTCCACGATGTCGCCGGTTTTCGCCGTGAAGATGTCGTCGCCACGGAGGAAGAAGGCTTTGAGGACCTTGCGATCGTCCTCCGAGTAGCCGAAGTATTTGAGGTCGATGTCCGGGGGCTTGGGCGCGGCCGCGGCCACGGCGGCGCCAACGGCCGCCGGGGTGTTGCGCGCGCTCTTGAGCGGAGTTGGGATAGGCGCCGGCGCCGACTCGGCGGAAAAGATGTTCCTGCCTGTGCCCACGTACTGCACATCTTCGCTCTGGGCGAGTTTGTCAAAGTGCAGGGCGGGATCGATGTCCGCGTTGGAAAGCTTTTGCGCCTCGTGGCCGGCGGCCAGGGGGGAGTTGGCCGCGGCGGGAGGGTTGCGAAGCAGAGCAGGCGCGGGAGCGGGACGCGCGGGCGTGGGAGGACCGGCAAAGTTGCGATAGAGTTCCCAACCGCCGACGCCGAGAACGACAGCGAAGAGCACGACGACCAGAACAACCTGGCGCTTGTTTTCGGCGCCGAGAGCGAGAGCCATGGTTATTCGCCCTCCTTGCCGGTGGTAGAAGGTTGGGGAGTTTCGTCTTCCGGGGCCGGCGTGGAGGGCAGACCGCTGGCGGCCGCGTCAGCGGGGCGCAGCCAGGTGGAGACGCGCAGGCGCAGGTTGACCAGCCCGCCCTGCTGGCTGGTGAAGGGCATGGCGCGGATGATAAAGAAGACCGGATCGCGCTCGATGCGGTTGATAAAGCGCATGATGGCGGGATAGTCGCCACTGATGGCGGCATCCATGGAGATCTCAGTGAGGTCGGAGCCGGGCTCGCCCTGGGTGTATTGCACGCGCGTGAGGCGCACTCCCGAGGCGACCGCGAGATCGCCGATGCGGCTGGAGATCAGGGAGTAGTCGGGCGGGATGCGCTTCTTATAGAACGCCTGAATTTGCCCACGGGTTTTTTCCACGCGGCCGTCGAGACCGCGCAGTGGGGCGGTCTGGATTTCGAGGGCCTTCAACTGAATCTGCTTGTTGGCGAGGACGTCGGTGGAGCGGCTGTTCATGACGGCCCAGTCCATGCCCAGGCGGACCGCAAGGCCAGCGGCGAGCAGAAGCAAGACAACAAAACCGGCGAAGTGCCAGGTGAGCGGAGAAACCAGGCGCTCACGCCAGGGCGAGGAGGATCCGTTTGCGCTCATTGCGGACCTCCCTGCGTGCGAGGCGCCGGGTGGAAGCCGGGCGGATGGTTTGAGGAGGGGGCAGGGCCGGTGTAGGGCCCGCGGCCGGACTCTGGCGGAGCGCCGGGAGCCGGGCGCGAGCGTTTGGGATTCGCTTTGCCCAGGGGCACGGACGAGGCGGCTTTTGCCGCGGGACTGGCGAGCGAACGCTCTTCCGGCGTGGGCGGATTGTAATCGGCCAACAGATCGAAGTCGAAGCGGTTAGAGGCGCTAATGGGTTCAAGGCTCCGCGTGGGTCCGTTGGTGGACTCGGCGTTTTCGCCGAGGATGCTGGGATCAAGGAATCGCCGGGAACGCTCGAGGTTGCTCACGAGGTCAACGACGTGGTCACGAGGTCCGACGACACGGAGGTGAACGGCGATGTGGCCATCCTTGGCGCGGATGGGCTCGATGGAGGTAACCTGCACGCCGCCGGGCAGGACGGTTTCCATGGCTTCCATGGCGAGGGTCCAGGAAAAGGCCTTCTCATCGAAGAGCTGGTTGAGGAATTCGGCCTGTTGGAGGACTTGCGCATTGCCGGGCTGGCTCATGAGGGCTTCGGCCGCATCGCGCTCGGCTTGAACCTGGGCAATCCGCCCGTCGAGGGAGTGCTCGCGGGCGCGCGCAGCCGCGGCCTGGCGGTCGAAGAGATGCAGGCCCAGGAGAAAGAGGAGACAGAGCGCGGCGAGCACGGCCATGCCGACACGCAGGCGCTTGAGGGCCGGACCGAGATCGGCAAAGGGGCGAGTGGCGAGATTGAGGGTGATTCTCATCCGGCTAGCTTGCTCCCGCCAGCGCGCCTGCGACGCCGGCAAAACTTATTTGGGGAAGGGCCGTCATGGCGCCTTCCTCGGGACGCGACACCCATTCGACAACGGAGAGCTCGGGATCAGCGATGGAATTTGCGAATTCGCCGGGAGGCAGGGCACCGGCGTAGTAGAGGCGGCGGGGCCGGGCGCCGAGCTTGTCCTCAAAGTAGGCGGCGGCGACGGCAATGCTGCGCTGGATTTCGGCGATACGCCGGCCGGGATCCTGGGGAAGGTCGAGGGTGCGATAGAGGAGCAGTTTCTGGCCGGTGACGATGGTGGTGGTGATGGCGTAGGCGCTCAGGTTTGCCGCCAGGATAGCCTCCATGGAATCGAGGGCTTCCAGCGCGGCGAGCGAGGAGGGCAGTACAGCGCCGGGCTCGTAGCCGGCAGCGCGGACGGCGGATTCATACTCGTCGAGGATGGGACCGGGAATGACCGCGGCCAGCACGCTGCACTCAGTTTCGGATTGGGCGAGCACCTGGTAGCTGACGCCCGCGCGCTCGACGTCGAAGGGAACCATCTTGCGCATGCGGAAGCGGACAACGGGAATGGCTTCGGCGGGTTTGCCGGGGAGGGAATCGAAGTCGAGGACGAAGACGCGGATCAGCGTGTCGGGCAAGACGGCGGTGACGGCGCTCGATCGCGGCGAAAGCTCGTCGAGCGCGGAGCGGATGGCCGCGGCTACGGCTTCAGGCTCGCGCAAGTTGGGCTCTTCGATGCCGGGGACGAGCGCGCCGGGCGGCAGAGGAACAAAGGCGTGGAGGTTGCCGTGGGCCGATTCGGTCCCACGCTTGCGCGAAGCGGGGCGCGAGGCGGCGAGCACGCCTTCCGGCGAAATCTCGATGGCGGCCGGCGGCCGGCCCCCCGCCTGCCCGCCTCCCGGATTCTTACTGAAGATCGAACTCATGCGTTCCCTGTTCCCTGCTTTATCTCGACGCCTCAATAAATGTAACCTTGTTGATCTCTTTGAGTGTGGTGATGCCGCGGCGAACGCGATCGAGCGCCGATTCGCGGAGGAAACTCATGCCCTCCTTTTGCGCTTCCCTGCGGATCTCCGAGGTAGGTTTTTTGGCGAGGATGATCTCGCGGATGGTGTCGGTGAGGTCGAGCAGCTCGTGGATGGCGGTGCGGCCACGGTATCCGGTGCCGCCGCACTCCATACAACCCGGGCCCTCGCGGAAGGAGAAGCCGCGCCACACGGCGGGATCGAGGCCGCTGGCCAGCAGGGCCTCGTCGTCGTAGTGGACGGGGCGGGCGCAGTACTCGCAGATGGTACGCACCAGGCGCTGCGCCAGGATGCAGTTGAGCGCGGAGACGAAGTTGTAAGCCTCGACGCCCATGTTGAGGAAGCGGCCCAGCACATCGACCACGTTGTTGGCGTGGACGGTGGTGAAGACGAGGTGTCCGGTGAGCGCGGAGTTGATGGCGATCTGCGCGGTCTCCTGGTCGCGAATTTCGCCGACGAGGATTTTGTCGGGATCGTGGCGGAGGATGGAGCGCAGGCCGCGGGCGAAGGTGAGGCCTTTTTTCTCGTTGACGGGAATCTGCGTGATGCCGCGAATCTGGTACTCGACCGGGTCCTCGATGGTGATGATCTTGTCTTCGTCGCTTTTGATCTCGTTGAGGGCGGCGTAGAGGGTGGTG
>PMYE01000151.1 GCA_003171315.1 Acidobacteriaceae bacterium | reverse complement strand
ATGAGCCATTTCGGACAGTATTCAAGGTGGCTTTTTCTCGATGAAAAAGCCACTTAGCGATTGCGCATTGGTCACCACCTGCAGGAGACCCGCTATAGTTCATGAAGCAAGCGGGCATATCTCATTCGAGGTATGCCCGCTTTTCTCCTCTGGCCGTTCCAGGCGCGAACTCTCTTTCGATTGTGACGCCGCAGGATCACGAAGGGCCGCGCCCTTCTGCTACGCGCGGAACGCCGCCGATTTCCTTCTTCCACAAAGCACTTCCCCGGCGACCGGCTTGCGCAAGACCTCGACGTCGTCCAGATCCACTTCCAGCGAGAAGCACTGCTTGGTTACGGCAAGGGCGATGATGACCTTGCACTGATGACGAAGCTCCGTCACAATCCCTTCCACTCCCTCGAACACGCCGCGATGCACGCGCACCCGTTCACCGATAGAAACCGCGGGATGGGGCCGCAGGATGTATCCGCCGGCCAGGCCCTCGCGGATTCTCTCGATTTCAGCGGCGCTCACCGTTTCGCCTGCACTGTTCCCCAGCAAGCGCAGAACACCCGGAGTGCTGACGACAGAAATCCGCGCCTCGCCCGGGAAACGGACAAAAACGTATCCGGCAAAGAGCGGGCGCTCGAGGTCGACCGTGCGGTCGGTCCATTTGGAGCGCACTGCATAAAGGGGAAGGTAGTGTTCCAGCGATCGCGCCCCGAGATGCTGTGCAACGCGCTTTTCATGGTTCGCGACGACATGCAAAACACGCCATGGGCTATCGAACATTGCACGCTCCGATGAAAACTGCCCAAACCGGGAAAAGCTTCAACCACTGTAATCACAATGCCGGCTGTGCCCTGCGTGTCGTTTCAGACGCGCTCACTCGCGGCGGTACCAGGGGCTCCGCAAAATCTTAACGGCAATACACGCCAACTTTGCCTGGGCAACAGTGCAAGTATATCGCGGATTCCGAGACAAGACGATTTCACCAAATTCGAGTCCTGCAGAAAAGGTAAATGAACACTGCGCGAACTCGATATTGCCAGGCTCTATTGGAAGAGCCGTAAGGCGCACGTTGACCCACTCGACGCCGCAAAGAACGCGGCGAGCCGTCTTTCATCGATTGGAGGGTGAGGCGCCGGAACTTGCAGGACGCAAGCGGCGAATGGCGCTGGAAAGAAAGAGGGAAACGGCTATTGAATCCTGCATCAGTAATGCCCTTGCGCCGTCCCTACGGGACTGCGGAGCGCATTTGTGGATACCGCTTCCCCCACGCTAAAGCGCGGGGCTAACAAACACTGCGCCTACGGCGCGATTGCCAGGACATTCCTTATGCAGTTCTCAATAATCTATCCGACTAATCTGTCCGGCGATCGAGTCGGCGGCAGAACGCGCGCGACAACCGCGCAAATTGGAAAACCCAGGTAGATCAATTCGATTCGGATACGGCGCGACTCGTCTCGCCTCGCGCCATGATGCGCTTGAGCAGGTGGACACTTGGACTGTAATCCGGGACGAGCTCTTTGAGCGCGACGATCAAACGTCCCAGGTCCCGCGCCGCGCAGATTTCGCGGAGCGATTCAAGCCAGGTCCGCATGTCTTCCTCGGGGAGGCCGTTGCCGACGAAGATGCGAATTTTGTCGTGCTTCGACGGCACAGTGCCTTCAAGCATCGTGCCAAGCTCCTCCGAGAGTTTTTCGCCAGGGCGAATTCCCGTGAATTCGATTTCGATGTCTTCCTCCGGCCTGAGCCCCGACAGGAGAATCAGCTGCGTGGCGAGATCGACGATCTTCACCGGTTGCCCCATGTCCAGAACGCAAATCTGGCCGCCTTTCCCGATGGCCAGGGCTTGCAGCACGAGCTGGCAGGCCTCGAAAGTGGTCATGAAGAAGCGGCGCATGTCGGGATGCGTCACAGTGACGGGCCCTCCGGCCGCGATTTGTTTCTTGAAGATGGGAATCACGCTGCCGTTCGATCCCAGCACGTTGCCGAAACGAACGGCCACATACCTGGTGCGGCCGTTCTGCAACGCCAGCAGGATCAGCTCGGCGATGCGCTTCGATGCGCCCATCACGCTTGTGGGCCGAACGGCCTTGTCCGACGAAATCAGCAGAAAATCCTCCACGCCATGCTCGGCTGCTGCCACGGCCACGTTATAGCTTCCGAAGACATTGTTTTCGATGGCCTCAAACACATGATTTTCCATTAAGGGAACATGCTTGTAGGCTGCGGCATGATAGACCACTGCCGGTTTGTAGCGCTGAAAGATTTCGTTCAGCCGTTCGCGGTTTTGAATGCTGCCAATTTCGGGATAGAACGAAAGATGAGGGAAAGACTGACGCATTTCGTGATCGATCTCGAACAACGAGGATTCCGCAATCTCGAATCCCACGATTCCGGCTGGGTGGAAACGCGCGATTTGCCGGCAAAGTTCGCGGCCGATGGATCCGGCCGCGCCGGTGACAAGGACGATCTTGCCCTCCAGCGTGCTACTGATCGATTCTTCTTCGAGGTGCACCGGGGTGCGCCCCAAAAGATCTTCGACTGCCACTTCCCGGATCTGACCGGCCAGGCCGCGGCCCTCGATCACCTCGCCCAATCCGGGCACAGTCTTAAACTCGACCTCTGCGTCGTGGCTGAACTTGAAAATCAGCGCCATTTCGGCGCCCGTCGCGGAAGGAATGGCAATCAGAACGATAGCGATTCTGTGCCGCGCAACGAGCTGCCCCATCTTGCCGCCTCCTCCAAGCACCGGCACGCCGCCGATGCGCAGGCCCACTTTGCTCGGATCGTCGTCAATGAAGCCGCAAATGCGATAAGCCAGCCGCGCGTTGTTGCGAATTTCCCTGAGAAGGCTCATGCCAGCGTCGCCGGCTCCGTAAATGAGGGTTCGTTTCAGGTCTTCTTTTTTGCTCCGCGCTTGCGAGCTGAGCCTGGATGTTGCGCGGGCAACAAGGCGAAGGCCGCCTGTGCCAAACATGCACACCATCAAATCGAGCATGTAGAGCGATCGTGGAAATCCCGGCGGGGCCAGCAAAGGGATGAGCAAATAACCCACGAAAGACGCGAGGAGATTAGCGGCCAAGACCCGCACCAGGTCGGAAAACGACACATAGCGCCAAAAGCCACGGTCGAGCTTTGCCGCATAAAATACGACGATCTTCACGGGCAGCCAGATCGCCAGAGCGTAAGGAAGGTAGCGGAGGTAGTGTTGCGGCACGCTGAAGTCGAACCGGAGCAGAAATGCCGCCACGGCGGAGGCAGCGAAGATTACGGTTTGCGTAGCCCAGATAAGAATCCGGCGTACCGCGATGTTCCGGATAAGAAAACCCGGTTGTTTGCGCATCGTCTACAACTCACTTTCCGGAATCACGCAGACTGTGAAAGCAATCATTAACAAAGTCATTCCGCTCCGCATCTATTGGATGGCCTCATCCGGGTGTTTTCGTTCTTTTCAGTTTCCTGCGCCTTGCGGGCGGAAGTCTTCTAGAACCTGGCCGCGCGATCGCGACCGGACCGGCAAGGATGCCTTGCCGACGGGTCAATCCTGCGGAACAACCTGGGGAGATGGTTCCTCGATTCCCCCATGAAAACGAAATGCCAGGTACACCAATGGAGCGATCGCAACCGCGGCGAACGCGGGCGCAGCTTCAGGATACCGGCAGGCACACCAGGCGAGAGGGAACAGCCACGCGATGTCGATCGCTGCCGCCGCCAGCGTCACCTTCGCATGACTGCCCCACAAGCGGGCGGCGTGTTGATAGGCGTGACTGCGATGAGCCTCGTACCAGCGCGCCTGCGAAAGCACCCGGCGGAGTAATGTCACAGTTGAGTCCACAACGAAGACGGCAAGCAAAATCAGCCAGGGCCAAAGGAATGCCGTGCCAGCCCTCGAGGAGAACATCGCCAGCACTCCCAGGGAAAATCCTAAAAAGCCGCTTCCGGCGTCACCCAGGAAGATTTTAGCTGGCGGCCAGTTCCAAACGAGAAAACCCAAACTCGCCGCCGCCAGCATCCAGGAAACCTGCGCGTACCCCGGCAATGCATTACGTAGCAGCAGTGCCCCGAGACCACTGACGCACACGGCCTCCATTCCAGCCAAGCCGTCGATTCCATCCATGAAGTTGAAAAGATTCGTGAGCCAGACCAACCCCATCAGCACGGCGCCCCGGCCGGCCCAGCTCCAGAACACGCCACAGTGGTCAAAGGGCGAAGGCCGCATTGTATGAAAGCACCAGAGAGCCCATGCTGCCGCGAGCGAGTGCACGATGAGCCGCGGCCAGGGAGCCAGCCGGAAGCGGTCGTCGAGAAAGCCGACGATGCCGACCGCTATGCCTCCGCCGATGAGCGCCCACACAAGAGCGGCAGGGACAACCTGCCGGTGGAGAAGCCAGGCCACCGCCGATAGAAAAACCAGCACGATGCTCAGGCCGCCTCCGCGCGGGACCGGCGCCGCGTGGGAACTGCGGACATTGGGAAGATCCATGACACCGCGACTGGCGAGGCAGAGCCGCGCCCCGGCAGTGACCAGCGCGGAAGCAAGGAACACCAGAACGAAAAGAAGCATGAAAGAGCCTGCCCTCATCCGGCCCGCTCCGATTCCCGATACCATCGGGCAGTTGCCGCCAGCCCGCTGTCAAGCGTGACCGGAGGCACCCACTCCAGCCGCTGCTGCGCCCGGCTGCAGTCCATCACCAGGGAATCGAAGACCCTGCCCGCCGCTTCTTCGTTCCCCGTGACTTTAGCCGCCAACCGAATCAGGGCCGCCGGAACCGTCAGCAATCGGGTGGGCCGCTCCAGGGCTCTTGCCAATCGCGCGATCAATTCTCGCGTCGATACGTCCTCAGCGTCCTTCACCAGGAAGCTTTGATTGGCGGCATGACGATGGCCGATGCAATGTACCAGAAAATCCGCAAGGTTTTCCGCCCCAAGCACACTGCGCCGATTCTCGCTTTTGGGCACGGGCAGCGGCAGGCCGCGATCCACGAGCCGGATGAGCCGGAGAAAATTCCCGCGCACTCCGGCGCCATACACCTGCGGCGGGCGAACCGTCACTACTTCCAGTCCGCTCTCTGCCGCGAAGGCGCGAAGCGCCGTTTCGGCCTCCCACTTCGAGCTCGCATACGGGTTCAGGGGATTGGAGCGCGAATCCTCGGTAAACGGCTTCCCCGTGGTTGACTCTCCGTGTACTTTTACCGTGCTCACAAAGAGAAGCCGGCGAACCCCTGCCGCAGCGGCGGCAACAGCAACGGATTTCGTGCCGCCAACATTCACGCGCCGGTACTCCAACGATGCTTCCGCGGCGTTTTCGTTTTTCCCCGGCGCGCAAGCCGCCAGGTGCACAATCGCGGATACATCCATGAACTCAGCGCGCAAGTCCCGATTGGCGCTCAGGTCTCCCAGCAAGCGAAACTCATGCAAGCCAGGAACCGCCCGCTGCAATTCCGGCCATCGCGCCAGATCCCGAAGACCGGCGCACGGAACATATCCTGAGCCAATGAGCCTGCGGCAGACAAACCTTCCCACAAATCCATCCGCGCCTGTCACCAATACGCGTTCTGTCATCGCCGTCTTTTGCCCAGTCTCTTACTCATCGCAACAGATGAGTTGAAGGCCACCGATTCTTTCAGCAGTTGGCCGGCGCTTCCAGCCCCAGGGCGCGAATCACCCGGGCTACTCCTACGGGCTTGTCGTAATCCTTTTTAAACGCCTCTCGGCCGTTTTGTCCCTTTGTGTGGATTTCCTCCGGATCATCCAGAAGGCGCAGAAGAAGCGCCAACACCCCCGCTTCATCGCCACACTCAAAATGCCAGCCGCAATCGAACCGCCGGATCAGAAGAGCCGGCGTAGCTGCCGCGGGACCGATATATAGAGCAGGCCGCGCCGCCGCCATCAGTCCATACAGCTTGCTGGGCACCACGCAGCCAAGAGTCTCAGCCTTCTGCGTGATCAGGCCAAGGTGGCATTCCGCCAGGCTGGCTCCCAGGTCCTGCTGCCGGGCGTAGCCGCGGAAGGAGGCATTCGTCATTCCATGCTCCCGGCAAAAATCCATCAGTTTTCCGCGCTCGAGACCGCCGCCCGCGAAATCAAAATGGATATCGGGGTTGCCCGCCAGGCGCTCTATCACACCGCGAATGGTCGCCACATCGTGCGCCAATCCCAGATTCCCGGAGTAGAGGATGCGTAGAGGCGGGCAGGCGGGAAACGGGAGCGGAGAAATCAACCGCCCATCAGCCCAATTCTCCGCGACGGCGATTCGAGCTTCCGCTACCCCGTGCCGCAGCAGGCGGACCTTCATGCAATCACCCAGCACGATCACGGCATCGGCCCGCCGCCGGGGGAAATCGAACAGCCCCGCAGTCCAACCCGCGAAAGTCATGCCCAGCGAAACCGCGATATCCGGATAGACATCCATCTCCCACGTCACGTGACGGCACCCGCGTATCCGCTGCAGCAGCCACCCGATCCAGGCCAACCCCGGCGGCGCGGTCAGCGTCACAACAATATCCGGCTTCGCGACCCTTAGCGCTCTCCACACCGCCCCCGCATAGAAGGTGGCGTAGGAGAGCAGTTTCTTCGAGCGGTTCTGTGAAAATGCCGCGGCTCTCACCCGTTCCACGTTCACTGCGGGCCGTTCCGCGGGCCATATACGATCCTTATTTGGCGAGGGCTCCCGGCGCCGGTTGCCGCCGCGCGCCGCAACCTCGTCCGAGGCATAATCGTTGGCGCCGCAGATTACCAGGACATCGTAGCCTGCCTCCGAGGCTCCGCTCGCAAAGTCAGCCAGAAATTGCCCCACGGCCGACTGATCCTGCCCAAAGAACTGGCTAATGACAACGATTTGCGCGCGCGGCGGCCCGCACCGGCTCATTCTGCCACTGATTTCCGCTTCTCCTGGATCCGCCGCCAGAGCTTCTCTGCGCTCCCGCACTCTCTTCACCTCGCCGCGTTGCAGCCGTTTCACTCGAACGGCGCGGAATCTGAATCGACTTCATGCCGGTTACAAGCGATGTCTCCACTTCACGCTGCACTTCTCAAGCCATCACGCATTCGGGCCTTGCTCCGCGGCCGAGGATCCAGTCGTATACCTCGGTCATGGTCTTGCCAATGCGCTGCCACTGGAAACGCTCGTCAACCAGCCGCCGCCCATTCCTGCCCATGGCTTCCCGCTCTGCGTCCGTCATGGCGAGCAGGCGGCGCAAGGCCGCCGCAATGCTCTCTGCTTGCGGCTCCATCAGGATTGCGGCCCCTGCGTCAGCGCCCTCGGGAAGGTTGCACTCGCGGGTCATCAATACCGGCAATTGCCACGACCACGCTTCCAGAATGCTCACCGGCAAGCCTTCGCTTTTGCTGGGCAGGATGAAAGCGGATGCCGCGGCAAGGCAGCGATCCTTCTCCGCATCAAACTGCGGGCCGAGGAAAACGGTGCTGGAGCGAACATGAAGCTCATCGGCAAGCCGCTCCAGCTCTGAGCGATGGCTGTGCTGGTCCCATCCCGCAAGCACAAGACGCCAGCCAGCATCTTTTGCCTCGCTGGCAACCATGCGCCACGCTTCAAGCAGATCGCGCAATCCTTTCAAGGGATGAAACCTTCCGAGATAGAGAATCGACCGGCCTTGCCGCGACTCGGGGCGTGCGGTCCCGTGGCGAAGGTTTGTTCCATTGGGGATTACGCAGATGGGATTCTTCAGTCCGTAGCTTCTGAATGCTTCCGCCTCGGCCGCATTCAACGCGTGCAGGCAGGCGGCGCCGTGCAAGTGCCTGTCTTCATAAAGCGCGGCCGCGATGCGCTTCTTCCAGCGGGAATTGCGCAACGCCCAAGGCTTGAGCAGGCCGTGCGGGCTCACGATGTACGGCCGTTTGCCCCGGGACCAGCGCAGGGCCACGACAGACGGATACATCCAGATGCCATGGACGTGGAGTATGTCCGCGTCACTTTGTTCCAGCGCCGCCGCAAGCCCCGGCGCATAACCGAAGATGCGCGGACCGCGAACGGGAAAAGTCCTTGTTGCGATGCTGCTCCACAACGCCCGATCGCTGGTTGTGCAGGCATCGCGCGCACTCAGGACCAGGGGCAAATATCGCCCCTCCGCCGCAACCGCAATGGTAAGGTCGCGCATTGCATCGAAGATTCCGCCGTTCAACCGCGAGATGGAGTTGGTGAGAACGGATAGCCGAAATTGAGAATTCGACATGTCAGGCCAGAGTGCGTCAGGTGGGAAATCGTTCAGGGAGCGCGAAACTCTCGCGAAACGCCGGTCCTCTCTCTCGGACGCAGGCGCGCCGCGCCGCGCTCGATCGCTTCCAGATAGCCTTGAACTTCCAGATCCATCCGGCAATTCCGGTTGACGATTTCCCGCGAGTGAGACCCCATTCTGGCGCGGAGCTCAGGATCGAAGAGTTTCATCATCGCCTGGGCTAACTGAACAACATCGCCCGGCTCGGTCACAAACCCGTTGACTCCGTCCTGCACGATGATTCCCGCCGACCCGCAGGCGTTCGTAGTTACCAGCGGCTTGCCGGCCAATCCGGCCTCCACCAGCACCTTGGGAAAGCAGTCTTTGTGCGTCGGCAGCAGCACGGCATCCGCCGCGCGGTAAAGCTCCGCGAGTTTCTCCGGCGCGACGGGGCCAAGGAAACGCACGCGTTGCTCGACTCCGTTCGACCGGGCGAGCTCGGTGAAGTGCTCAATCGTCGCGCCTTCCCTGCTGGCCGGTTCCTCCGGACCAACAAACACGCACAGGAAGGATGCTTCCCTGGGAAGCAGCGCCGCCGCCCTTATGATGTCGGCCACGCCCTTGAACGAATGAAGGGTGCCCGCGTACAGAAAAATGACGTCGGAATCCGGGCCAAGATCGTGCCGCGCATCCGCATCGGTTCTGACTTCACCGAGAATTCTCTTGAAGAGCGCGGCCCCGCCCTCATACGGCGCTGAGATCAGACGCTCAGGCGCGCACCCGTAAACTTCCGTGAGAACCTCGATGGCGGCGGGATTTTGATACATATGAAACTGGCACATGCGAAGCAGCAACCGCTTCAACAGCCTGATCCACCAGCGCCTCTTTCTTTCCAACTTTACGGGGACCGTTTGATTGGCCGAAATTACGACACGCCCGAGAATACGGGCGCAAAAGGCGCACCAGATTGCTCCCAGGCCGAGCAATCCCTTCAGAACCACCACTTCGGACTCGCGCGCACATGCCAGGCCCACAGCCCATTCCGGGTTGGAAACAAGTTGCTCTTGCGTGCTGCCCTTCAAATGGACTCCGAGATGCCTGCCTCGCGCGGTCGCCGGGCGATAGGCAACTCGCGCCAGATCCTGATCGTTGTGTTCATACAGCGGAAACGCCTTTATGGCGAATTGCGGCGCTGCGCGAGCCACTTCGAAGAGCGCGTCCTCAGTGTTCCGCTGCAGATCGTACACCAGGAATCCAACTTTCAGCGGCAGTTTTGGCCCCGCAGGAGGTTTCCCACCGGCGAAAGCGGAGTCTGCGTTGAGGTTGGTCATGGGATAGGAGTGAATTGGCGACGATTCCCGCGAAAAAATGGGCCAGGACCGCGGCGCACGATTTGCGAACTTGCCGCCGGCTCAGCTTTTCAGTTGTTTTTCCTCTCGCCACTCCGCAATATCGGCGAGCCATTGCCGCATTCTGCTATAGATATCGTTCCCAGAGGACTTCACGCGTGCATATCCGGCCGCGGCAATCCGCTCTCTTGCGGCTTCATTGCGCAGATAGAACCGCACTTTGTCGATGAATTCTTCAGGGCTTTCAAAAAACTCGGCTTCCTTCCCCTCACAGTAAAACTCCTGCATGGCAGGAGTTCGCTCGGAGAGAAGAAAAACCCCACAGGCCGGAATCTCCCATGATCGAGTTGTGTACTGATCGCGATTCCATCTACTGAAAAAACAGGCGCCGATTTTGCCTGCGCAAAGCGCCCGCCGGTAGTCTGCTCCTCTGGCGTAGAAAATCGGCCGCACAGTTTGATACGCATCGCGCGGCAGCGCCGATCTCCATTCCGCTTCCCCGCCGAAGATTCTGCACTTCAGCCCGGCTCGCGCCACCCCCGCCAGGCACTCGATGCGAAGGTCGGGCTCCATGTGCCCGGCGTAGACTACGTCGGATCCCCAGGCCCGTTGCTCCTGAGCGCTGAGAGAGCAAGGATAATGAAGCCACGGGATGTAATACATCATGAGAACGCGCACGCGCTCGACGCCGTATGCTACAGCCTCGGCCACATTGCACTGGCGGAATACGTGGTACCCATCGTACTCGGGCAGAGCCTTCTTCAGAAGCCGGTATTCTCTACGATCATTTCTTCCGAAAGGGTCATCGCAGTGCGAGCCGGAGGCAAAGCTCACTCGCGCAACCTGCGCAATGGTTTCGGCAGCGTAGTGATGCCCCTGATAAAAGTGCGCCACATCCGGGCGCATCTCTTTCACTCGCTCGACCACCATGCGATTGACTTTGCCGATGTGCGGGCCGAAGACGAAGTGCTCTTCGATCCGGCCAACCAGATTCGCCGGAATATAGGAATGGGTGTCGAAGAGTTCGGCTTTGATCCCAAGGTCGCGTAGCGCCCTGAGCCAGGCCAGCTCGTGGATTTCTCCGAATGCCGAACGGACGATGAGGACAGATTCAATTTTTCGTTGACCTTGCGCCATCGATCTTCCAGGAAAAGGCACGCTTAGGAGAGGCGGATTCCACGAGACCCGCCCATTACCGGGGTTGATCCAAACAGACGTTTGAGCACGCTAATGCACGTGTCACAGAGCCGGAACCCAGCGAGAGAGAGAGCCGCGCGGTACACGCGAAAAAATATGTATCCGCCGAGTCCCAGATCCGACAATGCCGATGCGTAGCGTTGGAATGACGATCGGGAGCCCGATCGCGCCTGGATGGCAAGAAGCGGGTACGAATACCGGGCGATGTCGCATCGTATCCGCCGGCCAACCTCTGCTCCATACGCGGATTCGAGGCTGCCGGAGATCTCGAAAAGGCCCCGCACGAAGTTCAGCGAATGTTCCGGCAAAAGCTGTCGCGGGGCAAACCTCTCGCGCTCATTCTCGCTTGATCCAAAGTAGTGCTCGCCCCCAACCCGGCGCAGTGCGGTGATTTGCGATACGTAGTAACCGGGCATGGTCATAAGCAAGTTGCCGACTAAGTGCAATTGATAAAGCAACGTGCCGTCGAACCGATCGGTTCTCACGGCGCGCGCGGCGTCTGTATGTATCACAAGGCCGGAGACAAAGACCGACCTGCGGAAGAACGCCGCTACTGTTTCGGGACCGGGCCTGAACACGCGATCGCCGCGAAAATAGCGGTGCACGTCGAGCACTTCGCCGGTGTTTTTTGAAATCGTTTGCCACGCCCGCAGAATGACGCCCACTTCGGGAACAACGCCAATCGCCTTGCTTATTTCGCTCAGGGCGCCGGCGCACCACAGATCGTCATCGCCCATCAAAGCGCAGTAGCGCCCTTCCGCATGGTCGATCAGGAAGCGCAGATTGGCATCATAACCGAGGTTCGCGGGCGTGGTGAGGAAGCGAACCTCGATGAACTCGTGTTCGCGCGCGAAGTGATTCATCACTTCCGCGATTTCAGCACGCCTCGGCGAGCAATCCTCGCTGACGAGGATCTCCCAATCGCCGGGCGTCTCACGCGCAATGCTGTTGAGCAGCTCCGACAGCTCTTGCGGGCGGTTGAACGCAGGGATGCAGATCGAGAGTTTCTTTCGCATTTCTTTGTCTTTAGCGGGGAACGATGGATGCAGCGGGCATTCCCGGCGGCCGGACGGGCCAGTTATCCGGTTGCATACGCTCATAGCGCCGCTGACGCTAAGAGAACGCGATACCAGCGGCACTCTGCGGCAGCCGACTCACGGAACGAGCTACAATCTGTTCGACCACGCAGAAAAAGAGGACCGGAAAGCCAGTAGTTGCCAGAAGATACACGCCAAGGGTTGCGGTCGCGGGGATCGTCGAGACGCACAACAAAGTGAGAATGTAAAAGGCAAGCAGCAAGGTTCCCATATCGGCAGCGGAATGCGTGACGGAGATACAGTACCTCGCAATCCTGCCGATGACAAAGAAACCGGCAATCACGCCGAAGACGCCGAAGTTGAAATAGAGCTCCGCGAGAGTGCCGGGCACAACTCCAGTCTTTGTTGGATCGCCATAGATGTACTGCCCAACCAGAGCTGTGATTGCCTCCGGCTCCGGAACTTTAGGTGAGATGTGCAGCAACGTCGCCGGCGCGTTCACGGTCATTACCAGGCCTTGAAGCAGCGTTGAGCCAAATGCATAGCCATAACGATGCACCATATCGAAGGTCAGGCTGATGGCCGGGTACCTTCCCATCTGCCAGTCGAAAACGGCAGCTACTTGATTGGCGACGAATTGGCTTGTACTCAATCCGCCTTGAACGAGATAGTCGAGGCCGCTGTTCAGCATGGTGGTGGTTCGCGCGATGGTTTCATACACTACGATCCCTGTGACTCCCACAACGATGACGGAGGCAAAGGGCCGGAATGCCCGCGGGGAAAGCTTCTTGACTACGAACAGCAAGGGCAAGATCGCGAGCAGATTCTCGGAGCGCGTGCCTGTCCAGGCCATATTGGCGATCATGCAAGCGGAGCCGCCGGTAAGCACGGCCAGAGTGAGCTTGGGATGATTCTTGCCGGTTCGTGAAACCAGGAACGCAGTCAGCAGGAAGATGATGCCCCAGGAAAGCCACCCGGATATGAAGACAAAACGGGCGGTTCCCGCCGCAAGTTCTCTTGTGCGGTCCAGGGCCGCTACGTCCTGAAGCGATTCGCCGGAACTGGAGAACAGCAGATAAGTGCCGGCAGCGCCCAGGAGGGTGAACACAAAACCGGCAAGAACAAGCAACGTGGAGCGCACGCGGACAAGGTGAGGGTCATTCGATAACGCTTGAGGACGCGCGGGGGCAAGTCCCCACCAGAGAGCCAACTGCGCAAGGAGAACGAGCGCAAGCGACAAGTACACGTGATGGGCCTGCGTGTGCGGGTCGAGCGCCGCGATCTCGTAAAAGCCGAGCGACACATAGTCCTTCCCGGTGAGGTGGACGAATGCGGAAAGCGGATAGACCACAAGGAACGCGCCGAGCGCCAGCGTGTATCCATTCATGAAACTGCCGGTCTTCACAACGGCGCGAAGCAGCATCGCCGAAGAAATCACGAGCAGGATCGCGGCAAGCGCCCCTGCGCCCGGCGTGCCGATCCGTTCGCCGCGCACAAACAGAGTGACCGCGACCAGCGCGGCGATGGCCGCAAAAAGGCCGCGCCACGGAATGGCCCGCGTCTCTCGATGTTCCGTCAGCACCGGCTTTCAGCAACCTCCTCGCTGTTTTCCGCCACGAGCTTCTCTCTGAAAAGTTCCACCAACGCCAATGTCATCGCGCGGACGATACCGGGCCGGAGGCCCCAGAGCGACCGCAGGGGAAGATTCTGTTGCGTAGTGAGGTACCACACAAGAGAAGCCAGATAGACCGTCTCCGACACGAGGCTTGCGCAGCAAAATCCGAACGCTCCCCAGCGCGGCACCAAAAACACGCTGAGAAGCACGAGGACAGCGAGATTGATGGCAGCCCCGAGCGTTCCCGGAACGACGAGGTGTAGTCCGCGCAGGTTGTTCTCGAAGGTTCTCGTCATGGCTCGCAGCGACATGGCAAGCGCAAGAGGATATGCGGCGGGAATTGCGTGCAGATATGCCCTGCCAAAACCGAAACGGATCACCGGGTCAATGAGAGCGCAGGCGAAAAGAAAGCTCACGATCGCAATCACCTGCGCCATTTGAAAGCGGCGCAGCATGAGGGAGAGCGAAGCATCCTCGCTTTCGGCGCTGGAAACCTCCACGAAACCAATTTGCGTGAAGGCTTCCGTTGTCATGGTGATCGGCATGGTTACCGCGAATGCGATGGCGTAGAATCCGATCTGCTCCAGCGTGGTGGTGCGAATGAGGATGGCGCGATCGGCATTCAGCAGAACGACGGCCGCCAGGCTGGGCGCCGCGAAACGCAATCCGAGCCGGAGACACCGTGCGTAAGCGCCCCGTGGCAGCTTGCTGTTCAACCACCTCGGCTTGATGTGCGTGAGGTGGAGCAGGCACTGCAGCAGTAGCGAGCCGAGGGCGCAGAGCGCGGCGCTGAGAGGCGTCAGAGCTTGCCAATACCACAGGCCGAGCAGCGCAGCCACATAGCCGGCCTGCCCGGAAAGCATCACGGCATTCACCCAGTTGAAGCGCTTCAACCCATAGGCCATGGCGTTGAAGTAGGGCGCAAGAACCATGAAGGCGCCACATGCGCAGCATATCTCGACCTGGAGCGCGAGCTGACGATTGTCGCCGGTGAGCGTGAACGGCGCGCACAGCATGAAGAGCGGAACCGCCACGAGAACCTGGGCAAGGGCGAGCCGGAATCCGGCAGTCAAAACCTCTTGCGTGTCCGCGGCCCCTTTGGAGATCAGTGCAGTGATCGCCTGGGGCGTCCCCAAACTGAAGAAAGCTCCCATCAGGGTTGGGAAGTATAAGAGAACGGCCAGTTCGCCCCGTCCTCGCGGCAGCAGCAACCGCGAAACTATCAAGCCCGAGACGGCGCCAAGTCCTACGCGGAGAGCATTGGTCCCCGACGTGGAGACATAGGACCAAATCAAATGTTTGCGATGCTGGCTCGTCTTGTTTCTCCATGATTCGATCCGCCGGAATGGACGAAGACAGGAACCAAATGTGAACTCAAAGATCAGCCCAGGCAAGCTGCTTTCCTGGGCCGAGCTCGATGACTAAACCCGGAGCATGGGGTCGGTTTTGCGCTTGCGAAAGGCTGATTCGTTGACCGGCGCCCACTTGAATTCCGCCAGCAACTGCGCGATGTGAGGATTGCCTGCGTAGAGACTGCGCAACATCAGGTACGACCACGCGCCGAGCAGGCCGAGCAGCGTAAAAATCAGGACGATGACGGCCCGGTGCGGCGCGGATTTCCGATCCGGCGGAATGGCCTCCTCCACCACCTGAATAACCGCCGCGTTCCTGGCCTCATCCCATCGAGCAGCGTCGTATTGCTTCATCAATAGATCGTAGAGGGCTTGGCGGTATTCGAGCTCGTGCTCCGCGCGCAGGTAGTCCGCACCGGCGCCGGCCAGTTCCCCCAGATCGAGTACGGCAGACGCCGAAGGACCGCCGCGCTCTTCCAGCCTGGCCGTCTGGTCCTGCAATGACGCGAGCTGGCTCTCGATTAGCTGCACCTCGGGATTTTGTTCCGTCGAGTAGGAGCGCAGCGCCTGCAGTTGCACTTCCTTGGCCGCGACCTGGGCGTGAAGATCGGCAAGGGACATGATCAGCGCTTTGGTTTGCGCGTCCAGTTGAACCAGGCCCTTTTCCTTCTGAATCCGTTGGAAGGCGAGCTCTGCCGAAACCAGGTCCTCCTCAGCGTCCTTTAATCGCTGCTCGTAGAAAAGCCGTCTCTGCGAAGCTTCAGTCACCGCCAGGTTTTTGGTCAGCGCACGAAGCTGTTCGGGGTAGGCATTCGCGATATCGGCAGCCCGTTTCCTGTCAGTATCTGTCACGGAGATTGCGATCAGAGTGCTTTTCTCGGATACGATCGTTGTATTGTCTGCCAACTCCTTGCGGGCCGCAGTCATGTCTTTTGCGCGATAAACGCCGGTGAGACCGAATTCCCCGATCACCGCATCCGCGATGGGACGCGAGGCAAGAAGCCCCAAATAGAGTTCGTTGGGATTTCTCAGGCTCAGCGCCGTTCCGCCGGTTGCGGCCGCCAGCGGGTTTGTGGCGGAAGGGTTCATTGACAATTCTCCCATCAGAAATGCCGCTGACGGCTGCGTTTGGTGCGGCGTCATGATCTTTGCGGTTGCGGTGAACTGGGGAGACAGCAGCAGGCTAATCACGACTCCGGCGAGCATCGAAATTCCGGTCACTGTGGCCACCAGCCGCTTGCCGCGGGCCAACTGCGTAAGAGCGCCAAGAAAGGTCAGCCTGCGCGCCGGCCCGCTTTGCCCGGAAGAAGATTCCCCGTGTACGGGGGATTCCTCCCGAGGGATTCCCGGATTCTGTTCCTTCATGATTTGCCTTCTTGTCAGTAGGCCGTACCGAGCACGGCGCCGGTGAGGGCGGTTTGCGACAGGATTTGCGTGAAGTACGGAAGCTGCTGGATGAATGTGCTCGGGCCCTTCAACTTGGGTGGGACGATGATCGCGTCCCCGGGCAGCAAGGCCGTCTTGTCGAAGTCCGATCGCCAGAACTCGCCGTGGGTTTGCCGGCTGATCACGGTGCCGTCCGCCCGAATCAGGAAGATGCGTTTGGTGTCGGCTTGCCGCGTGGGCCCGCCGGCATCGTTCAGGTACGCGTAGAGCCGCTTTCCCCGCTCGTAGCGGAACGCATTTTCGTTGTATACGGCGCCGGAAACCTGTACCGTGTTCAGCTCTGACGGTATGTAGAACGCATCGCCGTCCTCCAGCGGGAAGCTGGGGATGTCTTCCACGCTGCCGGCGTCGGGCTTCATGGCCAGAACCACTCGCCCAGTAGGTTGAACCGCGGCAAGCTGCGCGATCAAAGCCTGCTGTGCGTTCAACTGTGCCTGTTGTTCCCCGCTGTTGGCGGCACTCAGCGAAGAAGCGGCCGCGTTGCGCGCGAGTAGATCTCTCTGCATCTGCGCGGTCGATTGCCTGATTTCGAGCTCCTCGGCCCTGCGGGTGGAGATGCGGTTGAGTTGGGAAGCATAAAGATAGGAGTGCGGAGTGAGCCCTCCGGCACGCTTCACCAGATCCCGCAACGTTTCCCCGGGGCCGATACGGTACACACCCGGCGCGTTCACCTCGCCGTCCACACGCACGAATGCCGCGTGCTTATCGACGGGAAGAGGGATGTCCTTTTCAGAAAAGATGGTGACCACGTCTCCAGGCTGCAGGACGGCGTTATCCGCCGAAGCCGGGTTGTCAATGGCATTGGCCAGGTTGAATGCGATCAGCCGGGTGCTAAGGTCGTGCTCGTCCAGGCGCTCGATGGCCGCATAGTCCCAGTTGATCTCCTCGCTGTTCCGGGCGGCCTCGAAGCTGGTTTCGCCGCGCGGGTTGAATTCGGCCTGAGCATTGATGCCGGTTTGCGGACCGGTTCCGCTGGCTGCGTTGAACCCGGTCTGTGGATTGACGCCGGCCTGAGGGTTCATCCCGGTTTGCGCGTTGGCTCCCACCTCGCCATTGAACCCGGGCTGGGGATTGGTTCCTGCCGGTGGATTGAACCGGTTTTGCGCATTGGGTTCCGTTTGCGCGTTGTAACCGGATGGCGGATTGGTTTCCCTTTCCACATTCGTCCCCGCCTGCAGATTGAATTGACCGGGAGAAGAGCCAAACGGATGCCCCATTCTCTGGGGCACGAGAAAGTTCTGCCGGTTCCAGTAATCCCGCGTGAGCAGAAACTGGCGGGATGGAATGAGGTCGGAGATGCGCATCCCTTCGCGCCAGGCATAGCGTCCCGGCTGCGCCACGTTGCCGCGGAGGGTCACCGCGTTGTCGAAGCGCGGCGAGAGCGGGTACACACGCAGCAGATCTCCGTCCCGCAGCACTCGCTTCATCCCCGAGGCATCCAGCGCGAACGATTCCACGTGCCGGCTTTCGTGGTTTTCAATCTGCTCCAGCAGAACGCGATCCTCATCCGCCAGGTTGGTCAGGCCGCCGGCGTCGTCCAGGGCCGAAGCCACTGACTCGTCACCCTTGATTTCGTAGATTCCAGGCTCGTTGACGCTCCCGATCATGGCCACTTGCGCCCCGGCCGGCGGAATATAAATCACATCCCCGGGAAGCAATGGAACGTCGTGGGATTTGTCGCCTCTTCGTAACAGATCGTAGAGGTCGAATTCCGTGATCGCCCGATCGCCGCGCCGCAACTGGATGTGCCGCATGGTGCCGGTGGCCGAGGGCCCGCCGGAGGCGAAGAGTGCGTTCACCAGCGTGCTGAGCGAGCTGATGGTGTAGACACCGGGCTGGCGGGCGCTGCCCAAAACGAAGACCTGGATGGAGCGAAGCTGGCCCAGGGTGACGTTCAGGTCAAAATCCTTGTAGAGTTTCGCGAAGGCTGACCGAAGAAAGCTCTGAAGCTGTTCGTAAGGCAGGCCGGCCACGGTCAAGGAGCCTATCGTGGGAACAAAGACCTGCCCGTTCCGATCTACGGTCGCGCGCGTATCCAGATCGATCTTTCCCCACACATGGATGAGCAATTCGTCGCCGGGCCCGAGAACGTAGTTCGCGGGAACCGGGATGCGGTCCAGCGGGGCAAAGGTTGTGGGCGCCTCGTCGAACAGCTTTCTGCCGAACACGGGAAGGGAATGGCCGGCCTCGTCCTCGGCAAAGATCTCAAACTCCGTTCGCGTGGTAATCGGCCTAGCCACTTTGTAGGAAGGCGGGACGATCATTGTGGCGGCTGGAGCGATTCCGGGGGGAAATGCTCCCGCGCCCGGCGTGGTTCCAGCAGGCGCCGGCATGGCTTGCGCCGTGGGCGCAGTGCCGGATGCCGGAGGACACAGTTCCGCAGCGCCTTCGGGGACAGGGCCGGGCCCGGTTGGACAAACCACGGTTTGCGCTCCGGGAGCCATGGGGGCCGACTGGCCGCCGCATAGCGCGCCCGTTAACAGGAAGAAAATCAGGATCTTCGTTTTCATTGTGATGGGATCTCTCAACTCAAATCTGCCTGCAATCGCATTTTTTCCCGCGCCGGGAAACGACCCGGTCAGAGGTTACGATCCGCCTTGAATAGCTCAATTTCCGCACTCAGTTTCTCAACCTTTTGCGTCAGGTCCTTCATTTGAGCGGAATACTCACTTCCCGGCGAATCTCCAGGGTTCTCTGGATTGTCTCCGCTCAAGAGGCCGCGCATCGCCTGGCGCGCCAGATCCGACACGCTGCGTGCACCGGTCGCGGCGCAAATTCGCCGCAGAGTGGAGATCTCTTCTTCCGACATCCGGATGCTGATCATACGGGATCGTGGTCTCAAGACTCTCATATGGAACTCGAATACTGGATGTAGATTTCAGGCGCGGGACCGCGCGAGGGCGGGACTGATTACAGAATGTTTTCCGGTTCGAAGCGAGTGCTGATTGGATGGCAGCCACGATGGATGCCGGAACAGGCTTCGCCCCTGCCAGTCCCATACCTCTTGACGGACCGCCTGCGATTGCTACAAGAAACACACGCGTGTGCCAGCCGAATGCCTCTGGGGTGAGCGCGTTTCTAAGCCTTATGCGCGACCTGCGCGCAACCCATGGTTTCGTGAGCGAGACTACCTTAACACGCGTATACAGGGGACGCAAGGAAAACGTATGACAAATGCATTACGCTAGTAAGTGATTGATTATATGTAAGCAATCCCGGATTTGGCTGATCGAAGCGGCGCCGGAAGCGTCTCCGTTGTCTGCTGGAATGTACTCAATCGCGATCGTGAAGCAGGGTAGGCCTGAAGAGCCTTACATACATGTAAAAGGCCCACTGCATCGCCAGCGCGCCACAGCAATCCAGCAGCACGTCCCAGCCAGATCCGCTGCGATTGTGCAGATAGGTCTGGTGCCATTCATCGCAGGCGGCCACCAGCGCCGTGCCCACCAGCGCCAGTTCGGCATCGAATAGAAATCGATAGCGAGGCAAACTCATCCACCAGGCACGCAGCCACGCCAGCCCGAGAGCCCCATAGCCCAGGAAATGCCCTGACTTGCGAAGGTAATGATGGATAACGTCCCAGTTCTCGTTGCTGACCGGCCCGAAGATGGCCTGAAAAAGCCAGCGCAGCGGGCCCGAGGTACGGTTAGCGCCGAACCATTCGGTCGATTCTAGAACGATGATCGCAACACCCGTCGCAACGGGCCACCATGCGCTAATCCAGAACCGGTGCCCCCGCGGACAGGTCTTCGTCCGTAGGGTGGAGAACCTGGCGCCGCGCCGATTATTCAACATGGTAGTTTGGCGCTTCGCGGGTAATGATCACGTCGTGCACGTGACTCTCGCGCAGGCCAGCGCCGGAGATGCGCACAAATTTCGCCTTCTCCTGTAACTCGGCAATCGTGGCGCAGCCCAGGTAACCCATGCCCGAGCGCAACCCGCCCACCAATTGGAAGACCATCGCCTCCAGCGGTCCGCGGTAGGGCACGCGCCCCTCAATGCCCTCCGGAACAAACTTGGCCAGCCGGTTCTCATTGGCGCGCTCGCGCTGCACCACGTCGGTGGGCCCGCTTTCCGCGGCGGCCAAATCGGACGAGCCCTGAAAGTAGCGCTCGCCCGAGCCCTGGCTCATCGCCGTCAACGAGCCCATGCCGCGATAGCTCTTGAAGCTGCGCCCTTGGTAAAGGATGGTTTCGCCGGGGCTCTCGTCCACGCCGGCAAAGAGCGACCCGATCATCACCGAACTCGCGCCCGCGGCAATCGCTTTGGTGATCTCGCCGGAGTACTTGATGCCGCCGTCGGCGATCACCGGAATTCCGTTCTTCTGCGCGGCGCGGTAGGCTTCGGCAATGGCCGTGATCTGCGGCATGCCCGCGCCGGTCACCATGCGCGTGGTGCAAATCGATCCGGGCCCGATGCCGACCTTGATTGCGTCGACGCCCGCGTCGATCAACGCCATCGCGCCCTCGTAGGTGGCCACGTTGCCGGCCAACAGAGCTACGCCGGGGAAGCGCTTCTTCACCTCGCGCACCGCGTCCAGCACCCGCGAGGAGTGTCCGTGCGCCGAGTCGATGGCCAGCGCGTCGGCGCGGTTGCGTACCAGTTCCTCCGCGCGCTCCAGAAAATCGCCCGTCGCCCCGATCGCCGCGCCCACGCGCAGCCGGCCCTGATCGTCCTTGCTGGCGTTGGGATACTTCAGCTTCTTCTGGATGTCCTTGACCGTAATCAGGCCCATCAGCTCGTACTTGTCGTTCACCACCAGCAGCTTTTCTATGCGGTGCCGGTGCAGAATCAGCTCGGCCTCTTCCAGCGTGGTGCCCACGGGCACGGTGATCAGGTCTTCCTTGGTCATCACGCTGCCCACGGGAACGTCGGTGCGCGTCTCGAAGCGCAGATCGCGGTTGGTGAGGATGCCCACCAGGCGCCTGCCCTGCGTCACCGGCACGCCGCTGATGCGGTAGCGGCGCATGATTTCGAGCGCGTCGCCGATGGTCTTGTCGGGAGCGATGGTCACGGGATCGACGATCATGCCGCTCTCCGAGCGCTTTACCTTGTCGATCTCGCCGGCCTGGTCGGCGATAGAGAGATTGCGGTGCACAATGCCGATGCCGCCCTGTTGCGCCATGGCGATGGCCATGCGCGACTCCGTGACCGTATCCATGGCCGAGGAGATCAGCGGCGTGTTCAGCGCGATGGCGCGGGTGAGCTGCGTCTGCGTGCTCACCTGGATGGGCACAACGTCGCTATAGGCGGGGACAAGCAGGACATCGTCAAACGTAAGAGCTTCAGACAGATTTTCGTTGAGCATGATGTGTCAATGCTCCTGGCGCACCAGGGACTCGGGTTCCCGGCTGGCAGGAGCTTCCCACTATTGTAGCGGAGGGGGGCGAGGACGCACCGATACACGCAGCGCCTACTTCTTCAGCGGCTTCCTGGCAAAGTAATACAGCGAATACGCCAGCAAACCGAACGCGATCACCGACACCCATGGGTTGTACAGGAACGTGTGCGGCCAGCCGATGGGGTTGGGTCTCTCGAAGGTGGTCTCGTAGCCCTGGAGGGCGACGCCGATGAGGCCCACGATGCCGCCGGCGGCGATCAGGCCCGAGGCGTAGAGCGAGCCGGGCGAGACGTCGGAGCCGGCTTCTTCCGAGTTGCCGGCGCGCTTCGCGGCCCAATCGACGAGCGCGCGCACCACGCCGCCAGTAAAGATCGCCAGGGTGGTTCCGATCGACAGGTACGCGCCCACGGCCAGCGAGAGCGAGCGGATGCCGAGCAGCTCGATGGCGATGACGAGGAAGACGCCGATCATGACCAGTCCCCAGGGCAGCTTGCGGCTCAGGATTCCGTTGATGACCGTGGCCATGAGCTGTGCCTGCGGCGCGGCGGCGCGCTCGCTGCCGATGCCGGGAATCCAGCGCACTTCAATGCGGCCCGTCGCGGGCGAGTAGAGATATTTGCCGCTGGCCAGCTCCGACGATCCGATGGCGTTGAGCACAACGTACTCGCTCTTGTGGTGGATGGTTTTGGAACCGTCGGGGGCGATGACGGGAAACTCGTCCACGAGCCCTTTTACATCGTGCTGAATCGCCACGCCGGGGTGCGGAGCGTTGATGTTCCACGGCTGCGTAGCCGCGCGGAAGGTCTGCAGGCTCTGGTTCATCAGCTGCAGGGTGAAGCCGATCGCAATCGTCGAGACGGCGATGCCGATGAGGAAGGCGAAGCGCTGCGATTTAGGCGTGGCGCCCACGATGAAGCCGGTCTTCAGGTCCTGCGAGGTGTCGCCGGCCTCGGCGGATGCGATGCACACCACGCCGCCGATGGTGATGGCCAGCGCGCCAAAGGCCGGCGCGGTCCAGCCGCTGACGAGAAAGATGGCGGACGTGGCCATCAGCGTAGCGATGGTCATGCCGGAGATGGGATTGGCCGAGCTGCCGATCAACCCCACAATGCGCGAGCTGACGGTGACGAAGAGGAATCCGAATGCGATCACGAGAACGGACGCGGCGATGTTGGCGAACAGCCCAACCTGCGCGCCGGGCACCGGCTTGAACCACAGGAAGAAAAACATCAGCACGATGAGCGCGAGGGAACCGACGACGGCCGTGCTCATGGCAAAGTCGCGTTCGGTGCGGATCGGCTCTGCCACGGCAGCGGAACTGTGCCGCATCTGCGCAAAGCCGGAGCGCAGCGCGCCCACGATGGTGGGCAGCGTCTTGAAGAGCGTGATCAGTCCCGCGGCGGCCACGGCGCCCGCGCCCATGGGGCGAATGTAGGTGATCCACAGATCGCTCGGCCCCATCTGCGCGATTGGCACGGTGCCGGGATAGATGGGATGCGGCAGATCCTTGCCGAAGAAGTAGATGAGCGGCATGATCACGAGCCACGAAAAGACGCCGCCGGCAAACATGGTGCCCGCGGTGCGCGCGCCGATGATGTAGCCCACGCCGAGATACTCGGGCGTGGCATCAGCCTTGATGGACGCGCCTTTCAGCACGTGCTGCGGGCCGAAGTCCGGCTGGTACTCGGGCGTGCCGGGCCATGCGCCGAAGAGGTTCTCATTCTGGAAAAAAGTGTAGAGCGCACCCAGGCCCAGCCCGAAGAAGACGCGGCCGGCAAACGAGCCGCCCTTGGCGCCGGCCATCAGCACGTCGGCGCAGGCCGTGCCCTCGGGGAACTTCAGGTTGCCGTGCTCCTCCACGATGAGCGGGCGGCGCAGCGGGACCATAAACAGCACGCCGAGATAGCCGCCGATGAGCGCCAGCATGAAGATGCGCGAGTATTCGAGATCGAAACCGAGAAAGATGAGCGCGGGGAGGGTGAAGATGACGCCGGCGGCGATGGACTGGCCGGCGTTGCCCGCAGTCTGGACGATGATGCACTCCAGGATCGAGACCTTGCCCTTGTCGCGCAGAAAGCTGATGGAGATGACCGCAATGGGGATGGAGGCGGCCACGGTGAGCCCGGCGCGCAGGCCCACGTAGACGGTGACGGCGCCGAAGATAATGCCGAAGATAGCGCCCAGCAGCACGGCGCGCAGTGTGAACTCGGGAGGGTTCTGGTCCGCAGGAACGAAGGGTTGAAAGTCGGGCACGGAAAGCCTCCGATGGTTGGCAAGCGAAGTCTTGGAGAAATCCCTGAAGGGCGAGTTTAGCAGCGGGAGGGGCTGGGCGTCACAGGGAACAGGAGGCCGCGTGGGCCGCGCCAGAATCCGGCCTGCCGCCAAGATCCCACAAAAGTAATAGGAAGCCGCCTTTCCACCGCCGGATTTCAGTGGACAGAGACGACTTAACTGACTGAAAATCTAAATCCATGGGGTCCGCGTCCGCCAGGACGTAGTCATATTCAAGTCATTTTTTCTTGGTTTTGAAGATTGCGTAAGCTCCGCCCGCCGAACAAGACACCGGGTTGTGCAGGAGCGCATTTCTGCTATCGGGAAGAATGCCATTGAAGCAAAAAGGAGAAAACATGTTGCGCATCATGGTGAGATTTGGGCTGCCAATCGCTGCTTGCCTGTCGATTGCCATAAGTGTTTGCCACGCTCAACCCGTATTGACGCATCACGTACGCCCGGCGACGCAGGATGGGACTGCTCGTTCCGTTGGACGCCTTCCGGCAACTCAGGCCATCAACCTGGTGATTACGCTGCCGCTCCGCAACCAGGACCAGTTGGATCAGCTCCTGAAGGATCTCTACGATCCCACCAGCCCGAGCTACCGGCAGTTCCTCTCCGTGGAACAGTTCACTGAACAGTTCGGCCCCACGCAGCAGGAATACGACGCTGTGCTCAACTTCGCCAAAGAGAACGGGCTCACCGTGACGGGCACGCCGCCGAATCGCCTGAATGTGCAGGTATCGGGAACCGTGGCGAACGTGGAGAACGCCTTTCATGTCAAGATGGGCGTCTATCAGCATCCCACTGAGAACCGCACGTTCTACGCGCCCGACCGCGAGCCCACCACGAACCTGACGTTTTCGCTGTGGCACATCTCGGGGCTCGACAATTATTCGCTGCCGCACCCCGCCGGTTTGAGCAAGCGTCCGGAAAGCTCCAGCACAAAGTCCGGCGCGACCATGGGCTCCGGCCCATCGGCCTCGTTCCTGGGTAGCGACATGCGCGCGGCCTACTACGGCGGATCGTTGACGGGCAGCGGCCAATCGCTCGGCTTGCTCGAGTATTACGGCACCGACCTGGCCGATCTGAACACGTACTACAAGAACATCGGCCAAACCAACAATGTTCCGATCACACTGGACTCCACCGACGGAACCAGCACAAGCTGCGTCGACACTCGCGCCGGCGGCAACTGCGACGACACTGAGCAGACGCTGGATATGACGCAGGCGCTGGGCATGGCGCCGGGCTTGTCGAGCCTGGTCATGTATGTGGGCTCGACCGATGCTGCAATCTTCAACGCCATGGCCACCGCCAGCCCGCTCAATGCGCAGTTGAGCTCCTCCTGGACCTGGTACCCGGCGGATCCGAACACCGACAACCCGTACTTTGAGGAGTTCGCGGCGCAGGGCCAGAACCTCTTCCAGGCCGCGGGCGACGACGCCAAGTGGACCACCTCGGGAACGGCTTCGGAGATCTATCCGGCCGACGACGTGTATTTGACCTCTGTGGGCGGAACGGACCTGACGACCGCCGCAGCCGCCGGAGCATGGGCCTCAGAGACCGCATGGGCAGACGGCGGCGGCGGTATTTCGCCGCACAAGTACGCCATCCCCTCCTGGCAGACCACTGCGGCGGCCGGATGCGCAAGCTGCTCGCAGACCTACCGCAACGGCCCCGACGTTTCAGCCAACGCCAACTTCACCTATTACGTATGCGCCGACCAGACCACCTGCACGGCCAACGAATATGGCGGCACCAGCTTTGCGGCGCCCCTCTGGGCCGGCTATCTGGCGCTTGTCAATCAGCAGTCCGTAGCCAACGGCAACGGGAAACTGGGCTTCATCAACCCAACCCTCTATACGATTGGCGCAAGTTCGAGCTATACCACCGACTTCCACGACATCACCAGCGGCAGCAACGGCTACTCGGCCATCACCGGTTACGATCTGGCCACCGGCTGGGGCAGCCCGAACGGCAGCGGCCTACTCAACGCCCTGGCCGGAACCGCGGCTACACCCGGCTTCAACCTCTCGGCATCCCCAGGTTCGCTATCGGTGGTCCAGGGGAATTCGGGGACTTCTACGATTACCAGCACGGTATCAGGTGGATTCAACTCGAGTGTTGTGTTGTCGGCGTCGGGAAATCCCTCGGGCGTAACTGTCGGCTTCAACCCGTCGTCCTTTGCAACGGGAGCGGGCAGCTCGACGGCAACCTTTACCGTGAGCTCGGGCGTGACTCCCGGAACCTATCCGATCACGATTAGTGGAACGTCGGGCAGCTCCGTTAAGACCACAACGGTGAATCTGACGGTAACGGCACCGGTGCAGGCGAACTTCACGATCTCCGTTTCGCCAAGTTCGGGTTATTTGAGCCGGGGTACGAGCGGCTACGCCACCGTGACCACGGCCATCTCCGGCAGGTTCAACTCAGCTATCTCGCTGAGCGCAACGGGAGTTCCTGCCGGCGTGACGGCGAGCTTCAGCCCGAATCCGATTGCCGCGCCCGGATCAGGTACTTCGCATTTCAACCTGACCGTGGCCAGAACCGCCAAAACCGGCACGTATTCCATCACCATCACCGGCACGGGAGGGGGCCAGAGTCACTCAACCACTCTTACCTTCCAGGTGCGCTAAGGACGGAAGCCAAAGTCCGATCTCGCCGCCCGGCGGGATCAAAACAAAAGGCCCGGAACGCTTAGGTCCGGGCCTTTCCCATTGGAGCCGCGTTTCAATCGCGCGCGCTGGGAGGCTCTGGCGACCGCTCGCCTTATCGGGAAGGCACTGCTTTGTTCCAGCTTGGCGTAACCCGGCCCTGTCGCGTAGCGTAGATGCATCCGCGAATTGGGAGCAATGGTTGTTATGAGCGATCCGGCGTCTGTTTCTTCACCCAAGCGGCTGCTTTCGCTCGACGTGCTGCGCGGTTTGACCATCGCTTTCATGATTTTGGTGAACAATTCCGGCGTCGGCGCATGGACGCAGATGCACCACGCCGATTGGAACGGGATGACGGCCACCGACCTGGTGTTTCCCACGTTTCTTTTCGTGGTGGGCGTGTCCATCGTGTTCTCCACGGATGCGCGCCTGAAGCGTGGCGGCTCACGCGCCATGCTGGCTTGGCATACCGTTCGCCGAGCCGTCATTTTGTTCCTGCTGGGCATTGTGGTCAATGGCTTTCCCTATTTCCATCTGGACCACCTGCGCTTCTACGGCGTTTTGCAGCGGATCGCCATCTGCTACCTGATCGTCAGCCTGTTTTACCTGTGGGACCGCCGCGTGTGGACAAAGATCGGCCTGCTCGTATGCGTGCTCCTTGGCTATTGGATCCTGGTGCGATGGGTTCCCGTGCCGGGAGCGGGTATGCCCGGCCGCGACGTTCCCTTCCTCGACAAGGACCAGAACATCGTGGCCTGGGTGGACCGCCAGCTCATGCCCGGTCATCTCTACGAAGACTTCCCCGCACATAACGCGCGCGATCCCGAAGGCCTGCTCAGCGATATTCCTGCCGTTGGAACGACTTTGCTTGGATTGCTTGCCGCGCTGTGGCTGAGCGGCGAGCGCTCCGTGAAGGCGAAATCCCTGGGCCTGGCCGCGGGCGCGGCGGCTTGCCTGGCCTCAGGCTTCTTCTGGTCGATCTGGTTTCCGCTCAACAAGAAGATGTGGACCAGTTCTTATGTCCTGGCGGCGGCGGGGTGGTCGCTGGTCGTGTTTGCGCTCGTCTATTGGGCCATGGAACAGCGTGGCTGGGGCAGATCGGGAGGGAGCAAGGCGCTGGCTTGGCCGTGGCTGGTCTTCGGCTCGAACGCCATTGTGGCCTACATGATCAGCGAACTGCTGGCCCCGGCCATCGGGCTGGTTCATTTCACCTCCGCGGGACGGCGGACCGACGCGCTCGCTTATTTGTACATGCATATTTTCACCCGCATCCCCGATCCCGGATGGAGAGCCTTCGCCTATGCGGTCTTCTACACGGCGCTATGCTTTCCCCCGGTGTGGGTACTTTACCGCCAGAAGATCTTCGTGAAGGTGTAGCGGCGCGGCGCATCCGCGGCAGATGGCCCGCGGCCGGTCACGGCGAAGCGGAAGGATCGTTCTCCGCCGCCGGCTTTCAGCCTTGATGAAGTGAGCGCTGTTTCCCGGTTGCCCCGAAGCGGGTTCCAGAATTGCCGGACAGCGAGCGCGAACTCAAACCGATTCGATGGCGTGGATGCCCTCGTCCACTTCGCCCTTGAGCGTTTCCGCGTCAGGATGGAACACTCTGCGTTCCCGCGCCGGCAGATCCGCAAGCAGATCGCCATAAGCCTCCGTCTCGCACCCCGGAAACGCGGCAAAGCCCACCGCCGAAGCCATAGCGCAGCTCACTTTCACCAGTTCCGCCACGTCCCACGCGCCGTCCTTGCGCCGGACCTCGTGGTGTTCCGCAACCACCGCCTCGAAGTTCTCGGGCAGCTTCCAATCGCCGATCAGTTGCCGGCCTATCTCGCAGTGATGCCAGCCGAACAGCTCACGCTCGGCTTCCAGCATGATGGCAGCCGTCCCGTAGTGTTTCTCCAACAGCGCCGCGTACCCCTTGGGCTGAATCACCGCCAGCGCGATGCGCCCGATATCGTGCAGAATACCGGAAGTGTACGCCAAGTCCTTGTCGAGGAAGCCCACCTTCGCAATCCGTTCCGCAATGATGGCGCAGGCCAGGTTATGCCGCCACAGATTGCGCATTGCCGGGTAGCTCATGGCTTTGCCGAGATAAGCGCGCACGCCGACCGTGACGCACATGCCCTGCAGCGTGTTGGCGCCCAGCACGGCCACGGCCTGCATAATGCTCGTGGAGGGGTAGCGCGGAGCGTAGAGAAGCGAATTGGCGACGGTCAGAACCTCGCTGGCGAACGCCGGGTCAGAGGAGATCAGATCGCACAGTTGGTGCAGCTGCACGTTCTCATTGTTTGCTAGTTGCAGCACCCTCACGGCAACCAGCGGAAACGGCGGCAGGCGCAGATAGGCCCAGGGCAGAGTGGCCGTCTGTCCGCTTTGATCGCCCATCCCCACTGCTCCCATCGCAGGAGCCCCCTTTTGTCCCGAAACCCTCGCGTACGGCGCAAAGTTCGGGTTCCGCGCCGTCGTCATCCGCACACGGCGCACCGTCGCTGCCACGAATATCCCGATATGTGCTTTTTCGGCAGTCAGCAGGAGTTTCTATAGTGGGAATTGCACTATGCGGTACAGGGGCATTCTGCTTCCATTCCGGCGTAGCCGCGCTGCTCATTGGACGATCCAATTCTTTCCATCGGTACTTACCCACGCCAGACCGTGGTCATTCAGAATTTCAAAGACTGTGGCTGGCGGCGGCGCAGCGCTTGTGCTGGCAGGGGCATTCCCCGCCGTTTCCGCTTCAGCGGCAGGAGCCGCTTCGGTGTTGCCACTGACCGGCGCTTGCCTCCGTACCGCCACGGCGCGGCCCGTCCACTGCTTCGTCACAGGTTCCCAGGCGCTCCCGGAATCGTCACTCAGAAACAGCGTGCCCGCCTTGTCGATGGCCAGCATAAGGTGACCCGCCGCCGCGATCGACACGGCGGGCAGGCCGCTGGGCAGGTGGATGGGATGCACCATTTCCGTCGTGGAGAATGCGCCGGAACTTAGCTTTTCGCGTTGCACAAAGCTCGTGTCCGCGGCACTTTGCTCTTCAAGAAGCTGTTGCGAGACGGCCGCAGCCTCCGTGTTGGCGCTGCCCTGCGCGCCGTTGTCTGCGCCGGGCTCGCTGGCTGTCGTCTTTGCCTTGGCCGCGAGCAGATTCCTCTGCGCCGCTTCGGGTTCGATCTGCTCGCGCTTTTTGTCAGACGCCGTTGCTCCCGGCTCCTGCCTGGAAAAGTCCGCGCCCCCCCGCTGCGCGACCCCGGCAAAGCCCCCGCCCGCGAATCCCTGTCCGCTATTTTCCGAAGGCGGCGCTGCCTGCTCTGAGGCGGATTCCAGCCCGGTCATCCTGCCCGCCGCCGGCATCGCAGTTTCTGCAACAGGTTCTTGCGGAACCTCGCCACGCGCCGCGCCTGAGCGTGCTGACTTCGATACTTTTGTCCCTGTCGCAGGCGCCCCGGGCACAGCCTCGGCCCGCTGCGCCGGCGCGGGATTTGCGGCGGCAATTTCGCTCTTAGTAACGTTCTGCGGTTCAACCTTCACCATCTCGGCGCTTTGCTCCACATGCCGCACGTGCACGTAAACCGCCACCGCCGCCGTGGCGGCCAGCGCCGCGGCCGGAGCCAGGGCAAGCCCCCAGCTTCTCCACCAGGCGCGCGGCCGTTTTGCCGCGCCCCGCGCAGCGGCAGCGGCCACAACCTCCGCGCTCGCGGCTTCCTGCGCCAACGCCACCACCTGCCTGCACCGGGGGCACACCGCCAGGTGCTCGAGCACTTCGGCGCGCTCTCGCCGCCCAAGCGCCTGCTCGGCAAACGCGTTCAGGCTCTCCGCGCCGGGATGAAACTCGTGTTGGGTCGTCGTACTCATGGCGCCGCCTGTTCCTGGAACGCCTCCGTTTGCGAATTTTGCAGCAGTTTTTTCAGGTTCACGTCCACATCGCGCGGGTCGGCGCGCAGCGCTTCCTGGGCCGCGCGCCGGCTCAGCCCGCCGCGCTGCAGATTCCCGAGCACCTGCTTCCTCGTGTTCTCGGCCGCGCGCCGCAGTTTGCGGCTCACCGTGGCTTCGTGCACGCCGAGCACGCGCGCAATCTGCAGCAAGGTCTGCCCGTCAAGATAATAAGCCGCCAGCAAAAAGCGCTCCTCCGCATCGCGTTCCCGCAGCGCCTTTTCGATGGCTTCTTCCAGGAGCGAAAGCTCTTGGGCCGGCGTTTCCGCAGGCGGATGTGGAGCGGGCGCATCCACCTCGTCCAGCGGCTCCTCGCGCTGCCTGCGGCGATGATAGTCCACGTGCCGCTGCGCCAGCGTCGTCCGCAGCCAGCCCATCAGCGATCCCCGCCCGCGGTACGAAAGCAGCGGACAGCGCCGCTCTCCGTTCCGCATGGTCAGGCCGTAGAGCTCGCCATACAGTTGATCGGCCAATTCGCGGCCCAGCGTCTCGCTGCCGGTGATGGCGATGGCCGCGCGAACCAGCGGCTGCCGGTGCCGAGCGATGAAGCGCTCCCACGCGCGCTCGTTCCCGGCCGCGCAGGCGCGCGCCAGCACAAGATCGTTCAGACAGAGTTTGCGAAAGAAGGCCGCCTGTTGCTGCCGCGTCACCGGGGTCCCCGGCGACAGGTCTTCGTCGCTGGGGTGGGTCACCGGGGTCCCCGGCGATGGGTCTTCGTCGCTGGGGTGGTTCACCGGGGCCCCCGGCGATGGGCTTTGGCCGCCGGGGCGGGCCGCCGTTTCGCCCTCGGCTAGCCCGAAATTCTGCGCCGTTCCCGCTTCCAGCAGGATCCGCTCGAACTCGTCCTCTGCCAGGCCCCAGCCAGCCGCATCGCATCCCCGCCAAAGCTCCTCAAGCAGGGCACGGCCGACCGATCCCGGCAGTGCCGGCATCGCCGCTTCAGCCGCGCTGGCTACGGATTCCGTTGGCGCCATCCCCACGCCCTCACGATACGCCTGATTTTTTGGACGTTGTGATGGACTCTTTGGACGCTGGATCGAAAGCCGCGCAAACCCCGTCCCACAAAAAATTCTGCAAGAAGCCCCCTGCCCGCCGTTCTCCGGTCAATAACCGGTGCGGAGGACCACGAACCGGAGGAGGAGACGGATGAAAAACCTGGGCAGATTTGCATTGGCGGCGGCGCTGGTCTTTGCGGCAGCCGCATTTCAGCATTGGAACAGCGTGAAAGCAGCCGGCGGGCCGATGCAGGCCGAGAGCGGACCCTACCGCGTGCTCGCTCCCATCGAGAGCGGAAACCTGCTTTTGTTTCCTGTCGTGCGGGCCGATGGAAAATCCATCGCGGAAACCCCGTTCATCACCCTCGACGAAGGCCTGAAGAGCGGCGAAGTGGAAGTGACCGAGGCCGGCCGCGCGCGCGGACTGGTGCGGCCCAGGAACGGCGGGAATCCACAGGCCCCCGAAAACGCCTATCGCGGCGACGAGGTGAACACGCTGGTCCTCGTCAACCACTCCAAGCGGCCGCTGCTGCTGCTCGCCGGCGAAATTGTCACCGGCGGCAAGCAGGACCGAATCATCGCCAAGGATCGCATTGTTCCCGCCGATGCCGATCCCATCGATCTCTCCGTTTTCTGCATCGAGCCGGGCCGCTGGACCGGGAGTTCGTCCACCTTTGGCGCTGCGGGCAAGTCAGCCGCAAAAAGCTTCATGGTCCAGCCCGAGGTGCGCGAGCGCGCCATGGCCGAGCAGGACCAGCAGCAGGTGTGGAATTCGGTGAACGGCGCGATCTCGCAAATGGAGGTGGCCGCAGCGCCGGCGTCCTCAGGCTCATCGGGCGGATTCGGTCGCGGAGCGTCTGCGCCCCGCACGCTCGGCACCAGCAGCTACGCCAAGGCCATGCAGGATACGGCTGTGAGCGAGAAAGTGGATGAAGCAGCGGCTCCGGTCATGAACGCCCGCGAGCAGGTGCTGGCGAAGTTGCGCGACGAGCACGCCATCGGCGTAGTGGTCGCCGTGCGCGGCGAAATCATCTGGGCCGACCTTTTTGCCTCGACCGATCTGCTTTCGCGCTACTGGACCAAGCTGGTCCGCTCCTACGCGGCCGAGAGCCTGACCGAGGGCGAAAACCACGCCGCGCCCAGCGTAGCCGATGCGCAGCATTTCCTCGACGAGCCCTCCACCGGGACCGAAAACAGCGAAAGCGAGGTGGGCATCTACCGCTATCGCGAGATGAAGAGCGGCGGCGCGGAGACCTTCGTGCTGGAATCGCTCCTGCCCGGCACGGGCTACGACGTGCACACAAGCAAGATGAAGCTGCGCGGCGAGGAGAGCCAGGCCGTCAAACCGCAACCGGACTTCGAACCACCGATCCACCGCCCGGACGTCTATCGCCCTGAGATTGTCCGCTGACCTGCACGGCGCCTCTGCCTCTTCACGTCCGCCACGGCGCATCGCGGCGGGCGCGGAGCAGGCGTTCGATTCGGCTTCGCTATTTGCCGGGCGCCTTCTGCCTGGTTCGCCCCACGCGCGGCGCCGCAATCAGCGTGAACGCAACCAGAAAGATGGAAGCGGCAATGTAGGCCAGGTGGCCGTGGCGCAGGTCTTCAATGACGAGCTTGACCGCGACCAGAGCCAGCGCTGCGTATCCCAGCCGCGCCAGCTCCACGCGGCGCCAATGGGCTCCGCTATAGACGAGCGCGAGCGCCGCAACGCACAGCGTCAGCGTGCGGATGAATGCCAAATGATGTGGGCCGGGCTGAACGCGGAGCGCGGCCAGACCCATAAGCCCCTCAATAAGCAGCGCCGCTACGGCGCCCGCCGCCAGAGCGGCAAAGCCCAGGTGAAGTGTTTGCGGCAGCCAGGATTCACCCTCGCGCGGCTGCGCGGCGGCATAGCAGAGAATCGCGGCGCACGCGATCGGCCATACGCCCGCCGCCGGCGCGCCTTGCGGCGTCCCCACCAGTGCGCTGACAAGAAAGCTCGGCAAGCCCGATGCCAGGGCTCCAGCAAGCAGAAACACCATCCCATAGAATTCAAAAGCCACTCGGCGTGCCCGGCTGCCCACGATTGTCGCTGCAATCGCCGCCGCGCCCAGCAGCACGATCGCCGCCAACGGCGGCAGACACAGGAAGCTTCCGGCCAGAAGCAGCGCCGCGCCCCACACGGCAAAAACCGCGGCGTTGCGCTGTTCCTTGGCGCGCTCAAAGACCGTGAAGACCGCCGCATAGGCCGCGACGGATAAAACGAGACAAACGATTCCAAGAAGCATTGTGCTGCCGGCAGGTCCGAAGTCGGCAACGCCGACAAAAGCCAAGAGTAGTGCAATCGTCGTCTGCAGCGTCTCAAAGACCGCGATCGGTTTCTCCCCCAGCATCGTCTTCAGGCCCACGCTCGCTGCATAAATGACAAACACCGCGACACCGGGCGCAAGCAGCGCGATTCTACTCAGCGATGGATACTCTTCGCCCGCAGGTTGGGGAGCAAAATAAACGTAGATCAGGATCCAGATCGCCACGTCGGCTGCGAGCGCCACCAAGGCGCGGACTTCCGGCGCGTTTTGCATGCGCGGTGCAAACTCGCAAACCGCCGCCAGCACAAGCAGCACAACAACAAAGGGCATCATGGCGTGCGAGACAATGGCCAGCGCCAGCGCCAGCCCTGCTGCGGCGATGCAGCCAATGCGCAGCACGGGCGCCATTTCGCGCTTCCGCGCGAGCCCCATCGCCGCCAGCGCATAGGCGCAAACCACGCCCGCGGCGATGGCCGGCGAAAACACCTTGAACCGCAGGGTAAGCTCCCAGACCATGGGAGCCAGAATGAGCGCCGAAGTTCCGGCGTAGATCGCGCCGGCGAAGCGCGGCCCGCCGCGCGTACGCGCCGCCCATACCAGCCATAGGAATGCGTACACGATGCCGGCCGAAGCAACCGCCAGCTTGGGAAGTGAACTCGCTGCCTCCACGGCGCGCAACACATACGCGCCGGCAATGCCCAGCATGGCACTGCCCAGTACCGAGAACATGCTTCCAGCCGGCGCCAGGGGCGTGGCTGCCGCGGCCTGCGGAGCCGGCGCCGCTTCCAGTTCCGGCGAGGGATGCGGCCAGCGCGCCGCGACCGGGCGCTCCAGCGCGTGCACGCGCCGCTCCAGCGCTTTCATGCGTCTCTCAAGCCGCTCGATTTCGCCGGGAAGCTCGCTCATGGATCCCGCCCCATCTGTCGCGGACGATGCCGTCCTCAGTCGCCGGCCGCGGCTTCGTGCAGGTCCTTATCCGGCCACGGAGGCAGCAGCTTGACCAGCGCCCACAGGAAAAACAGCGGCAGGATGGTTAAGCCAATGGCCACCAGAAGGCCTTCGCGCGTCACCAGAGCCATCTTGTAGGTCGTGTACCCAATAAAACTCTTCGAGAAAAGCTGGCCGCCGATCACTACATTCCAACGCATGGCAAACACGCTGATCAGGATCAGGCTCCCGGAAAGCACGTAGATCCTCTTTCGCGCAATCTCCGGCAGCTTCACCATCTGCGTAATAAAGAGCAGGATCAGCGGAACCAGCGTGCCCACAAAAATCTGCAGCACGATCTGCGAAAAATAGAGCTTGGTGTGCACCATGAAATTGAGGGTGCGGAACGATTCGTCGGCCTCGTAGACGCGGTGAACCAGGTCCAGCATCTCCAGGCTGAAGTCGATGATGAAGATGTAGAACATATACATGGCGATCGTGTCCACGCAGCGCATGTCGATCGCCTGTTTGCGCAACTTGGTCACGGCCATATAAAGCAGCATCACTGCGGCAATCCCCGACACCATGGCGGAGAAGATGAACACCACCGGCATCAGCGGCGACGACCACCAGGGATTGGCTTTGAGCGAGCCAAAAATAAACCCCACATAGCCGTGCAACAAAAATGCCGAGGGAATGCCGATCAGCGTCACAATCCAGCCGACCTTATCGTCGATATGCAGCGAGCGCTCGCCGATGTTGCTCGAGCCCAGCGCCATGATCTTGTAGATCGTTCGCATCAGGCCCTTGGACTGCTGCGACCAGAGCACGATTTCGCGCCGGTAGTCGAGCCAGATTTCGAACACCAGCACGGCCATCAAATACCACATGTACACGTATCCGAACATCGCCATGGCCGAGGTGCTGTGCGGCGTGAAATACATCTCCGGCGAGCGAAACGGATGGCCCAGGTGCAAAATCAGCGGCAACGGCGCCACCAGCAGAAATGCCAGCGCCGTCAAAAGCGCCAGCCTGTACGTCGGCTTCACCGCCTCCACGCGAAACACGCGCTCCAACGACGCCAGAATGAACGCGCCCGCCACCAGCCCCGTGATGAACGGGTACAGCACGATCAGCACGCTCCAGTACAGCGTCACCTCGTTGGGATACATATAGCCTTCAACGCCGCTCATAAAAACAGCTCCTGGCTTCTAGCCTCTAGCTTCTAGCCCGTCTTGCCTGATCTCGCTGCGTCAGCCTCCGGCTCCTCCACGTAGCTAGCAGCTAGAAGCTAGTAGCTAGAAGCTGCAGTTATCGCACCGACCCATCCAGCCCGTTGTAAAACGCCTTCGCCCCGGTGGCCATCTGCGGCTTCAAAACCTGCACCGTGTGGGTCTTCAGAAACTCGTGAATCGGGTCATTGGGATTTTTCAAGTCGGCCAATTGCCGAGCTCCCGTCGGGCAGGCCTCACAGCAAGCCGTCGTCAGTCCCTTGGTAATCCGGTGGTAGCACAGCGTGCACTTGTCCGCGACCTTCTTCTCGGGATGAATGTAGCGGCAGCCGTATGGGCACGCCTGCACGCAATAGCCGCAGCCCAGACAGTACTTCGGGTCGATCAGCACCACTCCATCCGGGGTAATAAACGTTGCGCCTACGGGGCACACCTGCGTGCAGGGCGAGTCCGTGCAGTGGTTGCACATCTTGGGAACGAAGAAGAACTTCCCCTCTTCGCCTTCCTTCACCACCGGGAATCCCTCTTTGCCGCCGTCGGGTGAGATCACCTCTGGCGTTTCGAGATGATAGTCCGACCGGTGGTACTGCTCCACCCAGGTGCGAAAGAATCCATCGGGAACATCGTTTTCCGTCTGGCAGGCGCGCACGCAGTTGCCGCACCCGATGCACTTGGGAATGTCGATCAACATGCCCCACCAGTGCTCGCTCATCTGGTAGTTCGGCGAGTCTTCAGGAGTCCCGGCCAGCACGTGTTTCCACGCCACGGCCGCCGCCGGCAAAAGGATCATCAGATGACGCCGGTTGATGTTCATTTCGCGCCTCCCTTCGCCGCGTTCGCGGTGAAGTCCGAACCGATGATCGGGCTGTGGGGGTTATGGCAGGTCACGCACGGAGCTCCGCCCGAGTGTTCCGCCGGATCCACCTGCGGAAAGCTCGCCGGCTTGGCCGCGCTGGCCGTATGGCAGCGCGCGCACAGCACCGCCGAGTCCGGCTTCACCGGCGTCACAGACATGGGATCGTCGGCATGCGCCGCCAGCGCGCCGTGGCAGGCCTCGCAGTTCACGTGCGCGTGCGCGCCTTTTGCCTTGATATCGGCAATATCCGTGTGGCACGTCTCGCACGTCTGGCGCCCCGCGAACTTCACCGGGTGCGCGGCAATCTCGCCGATGGCTGCTCCGCGATAATGCCCATACTCCCCGAAGCTCTTTGGAACTACGTAGGCGCGCACCACCAGAAACACCAGAAATGCGAGAACGAAAAGCCCCGCAAACCGGAAAAGATGTCCTGCATCCTTCAGACCGCTCATCAGGCGCTGTCTCCGTATAGCCACTGGCGGGAGGGTCCATCGTGATCAATCGTGTGATCTGGCACACCCCCAGCACCTCTGACCTTAAGGACAGGCCGCAAGGAAGTATGTGAGATAGCTCACAATCCGATGTGACGCGATGCGCGTTGTGGGATGAACCGCAGATGACCACTTCACCCCTCAACAGCCGATTGAGACGCGCCCGCCAGACGCCGCAGACCCGAACTGAAGCGATACCATGAACTTTGGAGCCAAGATGCCGAAGATTCTCGATGGCGCGGCCATCGCCGCCGCCATCAAGCAGGAAGTGGCCGAAGAAGTCCGCGCACTCGCCGCGTGCGGCGTGCGGCCGGGGCTGGCGGCGGTGCTGGTGGGCAGCGTGGCCGCGTCCGAGATCTACGTCCGCAACAAGGTGCAGGCCTGCGCCGAACTCGGTCTCTCGAGCGACCTCATCGCTCCGCCTGACACCGTCACGACCGCCGAAATGCTCTCGCTCGTTGCCCAACTTAACGCGCGCGACGACGTGGACGGCATTCTTATCCAGCTTCCGCTTCCCGCGCAGGTCGACTCGAAGGCTCTCCTCGACGCCGTCGACCCCGCGAAAGACGTGGACGGCTTTCATCCCGTGAACGCGGGCCGTTTGCTGGCCGGCCGCCCCGGTCTCGTGCCCTGCACGCCCGCCGGCATCATCGAAATTCTCAAGCGCAGCCACATTCCCATCGCCGGCCAACATGCTGTCGTCGTCGGCCGCAGCGACATTGTGGGCAAGCCCGTCGCCATGCTGCTGCTGCACCAGAACGCAACCGTGACGATTTGCCATTCGAAGACACGCGACCTGCCGGCAATCACGCGCCAGGCCGACATTCTCGTTGCCGCTATCGGCCGCCCCGGCTTCATCACACCCGACATGGTCAAGCCCGGCGCCACGCTCGTCGACGTCGGCATCAACCGCCTCACCACGCGCGAGGAGTTCGACCGCTTCTTCAAGGGCGACGCCAAACGCGAAGCCACCTTTGCGAAGCGCGGCTCCGTCATCGTCGGCGACATCGATCCCAAAGCCTTCGAGCTCTCCGGCGCATACACGCCCGTGCCCGGTGGCGTTGGCCTGCTCACCATCGCTATGCTCATGGCCAACACCGTTCGAGCCGCCAAACTGAGGAGGGGACTGTAGATTATGCTGCGCGTCGGCCTCACCGGCGGCCTGGGCAGCGGCAAAAGCACTGCCGCCGCCATGCTGCGCGAACTTGGCGCTCAGGTCATCGAGGCCGACGCATTGGGCCGCGAGATGATGGAGCCCGGCCACGAGGTCTACGACCGGATCGTCGAGCGCTTCGGTCCCGGCGTAATCTTGCCCGACGGCCATCTCGACCGCGCCCGCCTCGCCGATCTCGCCTTTCGCCACGGCCGCCTGCAGGAGCTGAACGCTATCGTCCATCCGCCCGTGATTGCAGCCCAGCAGCGCTGGATGGAGGAGGTCTTCGCGCACTCGCCCTCGGCCGTCGCCGTCATCGAGTCTGCGCTCATCTTTGAGGTGGTGCGCGACGCCCGCGCCCGCGGCGAAAAAGAAGGCGTTCTCGCAGGCTGGCGCCGCCGCATGGACCGCATCATCGTGGTCACCGCGCCCGATGCAATCAAAATCGCCCGCTACGCCGCCCGCATCCAATCCTCAGTCGCGGGCGGCGGGTTCTCCCGGCCCGGCGGCCCTTCGGCAGTCACCACCCTTGAAGCCATCGAGGCCGAGGCTCGTACGCGCCTCGCGCACCAGATTCCGGATGCGGAAAAATCCGCCCAGGCCGATTATGTGCTTGATAACTCGGGTGATATCGACGCTTTGCGCACCCAGGTCCAAGCCCTGTGGCCGCGCCTACTGGCCCAGGGCAACAAACCCGGGCAGAACTTGTCTCTACAATAAGAAAGGTGGCCGCGCCCGGCGAGGTGGAACCTTGCCCCGCCGCCGCCGTATCTTCTTCAGGAAGGTTCTTCAGGTTTGTTGGCCATGAAACTGAGCCGGATTCTCATCATCCTTTTGCTTCTGCTGGGCGGATTCTGGTTCATCACCACGCATCTTCAGCCCGGCTTTACCATGGGCCGTCCAACGCTGTTCGGATCCGGCGGCTCCAGCGCCCCGCTCGAACTCACTGAGGCGCACGCCGCGCCCAGCTACGACGCCGAAGAGCAGAACAACATCGCCATTTATAAAAAGGTTCTTCCCTCGGTGGTCAACATCACCTCCACCACCCTGGTCTTCGACTTTTTTTATGGAACGGTGCCGCAGCAGGGGCAGGGCTCGGGCTTCATTCTCGATAAAGCCGGCCACATCCTCACCAACTATCACGTGGTCGAGGGCGCCAACCGCGGCATTGAGGTCATGCTCTCGAACAAGCGCCGTTACCCGGCCCATGTGGTGGGCGTCGACAAGGTCCACGACCTGGCGCTGCTGCAGATCGACGCGCCCAACCTCCAGCCGGTCACGCTGGCTGACTCTTCGCTGCTCAACGTCGGCCAGAAGGTCTTCGCCATCGGCAATCCCTTCGGCCTCAGCGGCACCATGACGCGGGGCATCATCAGCTCCATCCGATCGATTCGGAGTGCGGACGGCGCGCCCATTGAAGACGCCATCCAGACCGACGCCGCCATCAATCCCGGNNCTCATCCGCTACGGGCGCGTCAAACGGCCCTCGCTGGGCATCGCCTCCTACGACATCGGCCCCGATCTCGCCTCGCAGATGGGCCTCGCCGCCGATTCCGGCGTCCTCATCCAGCGCGTCATTCCCGGCGGAGCAGCCGAGCGCGCCAACCTGCGCGGCGGCAATGAGCAGGC
>PMYE01000167.1 GCA_003171315.1 Acidobacteriaceae bacterium | reverse complement strand
GGCTGCTGCCGAACCCGCCGCAGCCGAAAAGAGAGGAGCTTTTCTATGTACAAAGAATGCCGGCACATCATGCCCGACGGCTCCAAATGCGAATCCCCTGCCCTCAAGGACATGCCCTATTGCTACTACCACGACCGGCTGCACCGCTCCGGCTCCCGGCAAAAGTCTTCAGCCAAGAATGGCATCGAGCTGCAACCGTTGGAAGATCGTAGCTCCATTCAATTAGCCATCTCCCGTGTCATCTGCGCTCTCGCCGACGGCCGCCTCGACGCGTCCCGCGCTGGCCAGCTTTTCTACGGCTTTCAGGTCGCCGCGCAGTTTGCGTCTATCATTCCTAAATCCGCCGCCGGCGACTCCGTCGATTCCCTTACCCGCACCCGCGACGGCCAGGAACTCGGCCCTGAAAAAATCAAGTGCTTCAAAAGCGACGACTGCAGTACCTGCCCCTACTACGACGAATGTGACGGCGAAGTAGTCGGCGAACAGGATGAAGACGACGAGGAAGATTCAGACGAATCCAGCGACGATTCCGGCGGCGAAGTGGATGAAGACTCTGACGACGATGAGCAGGACGGCGGCGAAGACGATAGCGGCGACGGCCTCGACAACGAAACTACCGGGGAACTGATCGCCGGCCAGAAATATCTCGAGTCCGTCAGCAACGCTCTGGACGCAGGCGATATGCGCCTCGCCGCGCGCTTGCTCGCAGAGTCATCCCCATAGCTGAAACGCGAAGGCTCAACTTACCAGAAAAGGCGGCGCCGCTGGCCGCCGCACGACCAAGCTAGAAGCTGGGAGCTAGAAGCTACAGGCTGCTTTTCTATGCCGCGTGCATGTGCAGCAGCGCGCGCCATCGCTCGCCCAGCGTGGGGACCGGCGGGCAGGAAAAGTAAATCTTCCGGTTAATTCCCATCAGCAACTGCACTGCCTCCAGTCGCGCATCGTGTGCGGTCATGGATCCTCCCGCATGGACGAACTCGTCGGTCAGATACTCGATCGCATGGCCCAGTATTTCTAATGCGCGGCCCGTCTGCGGCGTGATGCGCCTGCGGCGTAAGCGGCTGCGGCTTGCCTCTGCTGTGGAAACCGAAGCCCGAACCGGGAAATCGCTCATTGCCGAACAGAAGCCCATGCAGTCTACCCCACCGGGTTCTTCGGCGCTTCGGACGGAATCGATCAGAGTACAAAAGTGCTGTCATAAAATGGCGCACATCTAGAAGTGGCGCACTCCCAGTTATGGCGGCTCGGATCGTGAAATCCAGTGACGAAACTCACTCAGGCCGGGGAAACGCCCGCGCTCCCCGTACCGCCTGCCAATCTACACCCGCATCTTGAGCGCAGCAAAGCACTTCGTTTCCGTATCCCGCGCTCCGCCTTGACGTGACGAGCCTGAAAACCTAATCTCAAGCTAGGTTTTGCGTTGGCCGGTGTTGTCTTTTCTCCGGCGGCATAGACGGTAAACGATCCTCTTTCTTCGGGCTGGGCGGCGATGAATCCAACTCCATACGACTGGCAATATCTCCCCCTGCTCCTGCAGATTCTCGCCGCCTTTCTCCTCGGGATGGCAATGGTTACGGCCTCGTGGTTTGTCGGCCGCCATCGCAACACTCAAGTCAAGCTCGACGCTTACGAGTGCGGCATCCAGGCCGTCGGCGACGCTCGCGGCCGCTTCAGCGTCCGCTTCTATCTGGTCGCCGTCCTCTTCATCCTCTTCGATGTGGAAATGGTCTTTATGATGCCCTGGGCCGTCATCTACCGCCGGCTTCCGCAAATCACCGGCTCCCGCCTCTTCGGCTTTTGGGAGATGCTCGTCTACCTCGGTTTTGTCGCCGTCGGCCTCTACTACATCGTCCGCAAAGGCATCCTGAATTGGAGCCGGGACAAAGCGGATCTGTAATGCAGTGAGCAGCGATCGGTGGTGCGTTCTTTTCACGACCGGCAAAGGCCTTGCGCATTAGGAAGTTTTTTTCAGAGCAGAAAAGGCGGACCGAGAGGATGACGAGCCAAACCCCCACGATCAGCGGCAAGCAGGCTGTTCTCGACGCCCTACCGGACCACCCCGCCATCCAAGCCCTCCTCACATGGAACCCCGAGGCCTTCATCGACGCCAAGTTCGACTTCGGCGAGCTCACCCTCACCATCGCGCCCACTGAAATCCGCGCCGCCTGCTCCGCCGTGCAGGCCGCTGGCTACAACTTCTTTGAAGACATGACCGCCGTCGACTGGTTCCCTGCTTCGCCCCGCTTCCAGTTGAGCTATCACATCCTCTCACACGCCTTCAAGGAGCGCATCCGGCTGCGCGTCCTGCTCGACGAATCCGAGCCCATCGTCGACTCCATCACCCCTGTCTGGTCCGGCGCCAACTTCTTCGAGCGTGAGGTCTTCGATCTCTTCGGCATTCACTTCGCAGGCCATCCCGGCCTCCGCCGCATTATGTTGCCCGACGATTGGCAAGGCCATCCCCTGCGCAAGGACTACCCGGTGGAGGGCTACCGCTGATGAGCGAGAATCCCGCCGCGCCTGCTCTCGAGCTTCCCGCTGCCGAACGCACCGGCGAGAACGTCATGGTTCTGAACATGGGCCCGCAGCACCCGGCCACGCATGGCGTGTTGCGCCTGGTCGTCGAGCTCGACGGCGAAGTCATCGTCAGCGTCCGGCCCGAGGTCGGTTACCTGCATACCGGCATTGAAAAAACCTGCGAAGCCAAGTTCTACCAGCAGGTGGTCCCGCTCACTGACCGCATCAACTACCTCGATCCGCTCTCCAACAATCTTTGCTACTGCCTGGCCGTCGAAAAGCTCCTCGGCCTCGAAATCCCCGAGCGCGCGCAGTGGATTCGCGTCCTGCTCACCGAGCTCAGTCGCCTCAACTCGCATCTGATCTGGCTCGGCACCCACGCCATGGACATTGGCGCCCTCACCGTCTTCCTCTACACCTTCCGTGAGCGCGAAGAAATCCTCCGGCTCTTCGAGGCCGTGGCTGGCCAGCGCATGATGACCAGCTACTTCCGCATCGGCGGCCTCTCCATGGAGCCGCCGCTCGACTGGCTCGACCGCGTTCAGGCCTTCATCACCACATTCCCCGAAAAAATCGACGAATATTCCAATCTTCTCACGGGCAATCCGATCTTCATGAATCGCTTGAAGGGTGTTGGCTATCTCTCTGCATCCGATGCCATTGCGTTCGGCGTCACCGGCCCGCCTCTGCGCGCATCCGGCGTTGACATTGACCTCCGCCGCGACATGCCCTACTCCGGCTACGAGAAGTTCCAATTCAAAGTCCCCACCTCCACTGTCGGCGACACGTGGGCGCGGTACGAGGTCCGACTGGTGGAGATGCGCGAGAGCACAAAGATCGTTCAGCAGGCGCTGGACGGCATGCCCGGCGGCCCGGTCAAGGCCGACGCGCCCAAGATCGTCCTGCCCGACCGCGAAAAGATGAAGACCGAGATGGAAGCCCTCATCCATCACTTCAAAATCGTCACCGAGGGCTTTAGTGTTCCCGCAGGCGAGGTCTACCAGGGCATCGAGTGCGGCCACGGGCAGATGGGTTATTACGTAGTCTCCGACGGCACTTCCAAGCCCTACCGCGTACACATGCGCTATCCTTCGTTCGCCACGTTGCAAGCCGTCGAAACCATGTGCAAAGGCCGCCTGATCGCCGACCTGGTCGCGGTCATCGGCTCCATCGACATCGTTTTAGGGGAGATCGATCGATGAGCGCTGAAACCATGCCGGTCTTTTCGCCCGAGCTCGCCGCGCGCTTTGACGCGCTCGTCCAGAAATATCCTGTCAAGCGCTCCGCCCTTATTCCCATGCTGCTCTACGCGCAGGACGAGGTCGGCTACCTCTCCGACGCGGTCATCGCCGAGGTCGCCCGTCGCATCGGCATCACCGAGCTTGAAGTGCGCAACGTCGCCACCTATTACTCCATGCTCCGCTTCAAGATGGCGGGCAAATACAACATTCAGGTCTGCACCAACATCAGTTGCATGTTGCGCGGCGCCTACGAAGTCCTCGATCGTTTCCGCGAAGAACTCGGCATCGACCCTCACGGCGTGACGCCCGACGGCCTCTTCTCGCTGGAAGAAGTTGAGTGCATCGGCGCTTGCTGCTGGGCCCCGGCCATACAGGTCAACTACGACTTCCACGACGAGCTCAAGCCCGATCTCGTGCCCGGCATTGTCGGCGCGTACCGGAAGCAAGTCCAAGACAAGGAAAAAATGCCTAGGCTTGTCTCCCATCCCGACGAGGTCAAGATCGTCTCGCGCCGCTTCGGCATGGGAGCCACCGGCATCGATCGCTATCTCGAACTCGGAGGCTATGAGGCTGCGAAGAAATGCCTCGCGCAAGGCTCCGAGTGGATCATCAACGAGATGAAGTTGAGCGGTTTGCGCGGCCGCGGTGGCGCAGGCTTCTCCGCCGGCATGAAGTGGTCCTTCGTTCCCAAACAGTCCGCCAAGCCCAAGTACATCCTCGTCAATGGAGACGAAAGCGAGCCCGGCACCTGCAAGGATCACCTCATCTTCCTCCACGATCCGCACGCCGTCATCGAAGGCACGATCATCGCCGGCCTTGCCGTCGGCGCAAAAATGGGCTTTATCTACCTGCGCGGCGAGTACCGCTATCTCCTCGAAATCATGGAGCGAGCCGTCGCCGACGCCTACGATAGCGGCTTTTTGGGCAAAAACATCTTCGGCTCCGATCAGGAATTTCAAATCGTCACGCAAACAGGCGCGGGCGCTTACGAAGTCGGCGAGGAATCCGCGCTCATGGAGTCGCTGGAAGGCAAGCGCGGCGTTCCGCGCATCAAGCCGCCCTTCCCCGCCGTCGTCGGCCTTTACGGCGGTCCCACAGTCATCAACAACGCCGAAACCATCGCCACCGTGCCCCACGTCATCACCATGGGCGCGGCAGCATACGCGGCCGTCGGCACGCCGCGCAACGGTGGCACGCGCCTCTTCTCCATCAGCGGCCACGTCGAGCACCCCGGCGTCTACGAGCTGCCCATGGGTTACAACCTGAAAAAGATGATCTACGACGTGGCCGGCGGCATCCGCGGCGGGCGCAAATTGAAGGCCGTCGTCCCCGGCGGCTCGTCCACGCCCGTCTTGCTCCCCGAAGAAATCGACATCGGCATGGACTTCGATCAGGTGGGCAAAGCTGGCTCCATGCTCGGCTCCGGCGGCGTCGTGGTCATCGACGATCACACCTGCATCGTCGAATTCGCTCTCCGCACTATCAGTTTCTATGCGCACGAGAGCTGCGGCTGGTGCATCCCATGCCGCGAGGGTACTGACTGGCTCAAAAAGTCTCTCACGCGCTTCCACTCCGGCTTCGGCGCCGCCAAGGACATCGACAACATCCTGTACCTCGCCGAAAACATGCTGGGCCGCACCTTCTGTCCTCTCGGCGACGCAGCGGCGATGCCGACCATCGCTTTCGTCAACAAGTTTCGCCAGGAGTTTGAAGATCATTTAAACGGTAAGCCCTGCCCCTTTGCCCGGGAAGGCGTGCCGCAGTTGACGGTTGTGTAGAAGGGCCAGGGTTTTTGCAGGGGAAAGGAAGTTCATGGATTCAGAGGGAATGGTTCCAAAAATCGGCAAGCAGAACGTCGGCAAGATTGCCGAAAGAATCGTTGCGAACGAGCTTGAAGCCTCTGGGTTTCTTGTTCGAGATCTGAATCTAGAAGGGATTTCCGCAAATGCCGACCTCTTGGCGATCAAAGATGGTCATGTATGGCAGATACAAGTCAAGGGGTCAAGCTACGAAGAAAACAATCGCGAAAATTACAACGGATGGTGGCTTCAGTATGGGTACTGTACCGAGGAACACATTCGCGATCAGAATGCCAAGATGTTCAACCGTGCCAAGAGTCCACTCAAAGCTGATTGTGTAGCGATGGTTTGCGTGCGCTCGCCTTTTGAGTACGCTTACCTGTTGATGCCCGTAGAAATTGCAGAAAAAGGCGCACAGATGAATCTCGATTACGGCTTTCGCCCCAACAAGGAAAATGGCGAGCCTCACAGACCTGCAAAAGTTTCGATTTCCTTCTATGAGAAGAAGTCCAGGATTGAGCGTATTCGGGATGGTCTCAAGCGCGAACAAAAACTCCTCGCGCCTTACTTGATTGATCGGAGCCGGAGAGATGACGTATCACAACGAAATCGAGCTAGGGGTGTTGTATCTGAAGTTTTGACGAAGGTCTTCTCAGTTCATAATGGCATGGGGATTGCTTGAAAGCACCACAGCGCCAAGCATTGAAATCGTGCGGTCACAGCCCTAGCGAGGTGAATCCGAAGTTCGTTGAGAAACAACTGCAGGTTCTTCGACTTCGTCCGCAGCAAGGACCTCGCTTGAATGACAGCGCAATTGGGGATTGGTAGAGGATAACGAAGAAAACATGCCCGACGTAACCTTTACAGTCGACGGAAAAAAGCTCACCGCGCCCGCGGGCACGCTGCTCATTGATGCCTGCCGCAGGGCCGGCATCGAGATTGCGGCCTTCTGCTACTATCCCGGCCTCTCGCTGCAAGCCGCCTGCCGCATGTGCGTCGTACGCATGGAAAAGGTGGGCAAGCTGCAAACCGCATGCACCACCCAGGTCGCCGAGGGTCAGGTCTTTATCACCGACTCGCCTGAGATCGCTCAGGCACGCAAAGCCACCATCGAGCTGCTCCTCGGCAATCACCCGCTCGACTGCCCCGTGTGCGACGCCGGCGGCGAATGCGAGCTGCAGGACATGACCTTCAAATACGGCGCAGGCGAAAGCCTCTACGCCGAGGCCAAGCACCATCGCGACGAGCAGCAATGGTCGCCCGCCGTCTTCTACGACCGCCCGCGCTGCATTCTCTGCTACCGCTGCATCCGCATGTGCGGCGAAGGCATGGACGTGTGGGCGCTCGGCATCCACAACCGCGGCGCGGACTCCATCATCGTCCCCAATGACGGCCACCAACTCGACTGCGAGCAGTGCGGCATGTGCATCGATGTTTGTCCCGTAGGCGCGCTCACCAGCGGCAGCTATCGCTACAAAACACGTCCCTGGGAGATGAACCACGTCTCCACCATCTGCACCCATTGCGCCGATGGCTGCAAAGTCACTCTCGGCATGCGACAGGACAATGAAGGTTCCGAGATCGTTCGCGCCGACAATCGCGACAAAAGCGGCATCAACGGCGACTTCCTCTGCGCCAAGGGCCGCTTCGGCTTCGACTTCGTCGAGAGTCCCGACCGCCTCACGCAGCCGCTCGTCCGTAATTCCTCTGGTAAGCTCGAACCCGCCACGTGGGAGCATGCGATCCGCGTCGCCGCAGCCAAATTGAAAGAGATCCGCGACGCACGCGGCGGTTCGGCCATCGGCGTCATCGGCTCCAACCGCACCACCAACGAAGAGAACTACTTGCTGCAGAAGTTCGCGCGCACCGTCCTCGGCACAAACAACATTGACCACGAGCGGACGACGGATTATGCTTCGTTCGCTCGCGCCCTCGCACGGCACTCCGATAAAACCGCCAGCCTGCGCGACATCGCTTCTGCCTGCGCCATCCTCCTCGTCGGCGGCAATCCCACTGAAGAGCACCCGCTCCTCGCCTGGCTGCTCCGCACCAACGTGCGCCTCAACCGCGCTCGCCTCTACGTCGCAAATTCCAAGACCATCAAGCTCGCGCGTCAAGCCAAGGCCACGCTCGATCTGAAGTCTACCGATTACAGCAAGTCCGCTGCCCTGCTCGACGAAGGCAAATCCGAATTCAGCAAGGCCATCCTCGCCGAAGAATCGCTGATCGTGATCTTCGGCGAAGAATTTCGCGGCGCGGCCATCGACAGCCTCATCGCCTGGGGCCTCAAGCGCGCAAACGTCCGCTTCGCCTATCTCGGCGACCACTCAAACTCCCGCGGCGCTGCCGATATGGGCCTCTTTCCCGACCTGCTCCCCGGCTACGTCCCCGTCACCGCGCCCGGCGCCTTCGCCGAATACCCTAACCTCCCCGCCGCACCCGGCCAATCGCTGCCGCAAATGCTCGCCGCCGCGGAAAAGGGCGAACTCGGCGCGCTTCTCGTCGTCGGCGCCGATCCCGTCTCGCGCAACAAGCTCGATCCCACGGCTCTCGCCAGCACATTTCTCATCGTGCAGGATCTCTTCCTCACCGAGACCGCCGCTCTTGCCGACGTCGTCCTCCCCGCCGCCAGCCTCTACGAAAAATCCGGTACCGTCACCAACACATTCGGCGACATTCAAATCATCCGCAAGGCTGCGGACCGCGCTGGCGTTAGGTCCGACTTCGAGATCCTCGTTCGTCTCACAGGCGGCATGGGCGTCGACGTCAGCACGCTGGTTCCCTTCGGCAAGCGAGGCGTGACCAGTGATCTCGGCCAGTCCCGCGGCGCGCAGTCCGGCGAAGCCGATCGCCACGCCGTCTGGCTTGAAGCCAATGGCCTCGAGCCCAAGCTCAGTCCCTTCGATCCGCTCGCAGTCCTCGACGAGATCGAGCGGCTCGTCCCCGGCTACACCCTCGATCGCATCAATCTCTTTGCGGGCAACGACGTGCACACCGAGCCGGCCTCACCGGGATTTGTCCCTCTCTCCACGCTGGCCGCGCCGGACCTCATCGTTCCCGCGCACGACACTCTCTTCACCTCAGGTACGCTGGGCCGCTACAGCCAGGGGCTCAAGCAGCTTGAAGAACATCAATCCAAGGAGCTGGCAAAATCCGCAGCCGGCTGAGAGACTGCGGGGTGCCCCATCCTAAACGCGAAGGCGTTTAGGGTGGGAAACAGAAACTCACATTCACGGTCCGCGCGAATACCTGGTCGCTGCTGACTCACTGTTCGAAAAGGGCCAAACGCACGTGACGATCCTTGAATTCTTTCTTTGGAGCTTGCTCAAAGTCGCCGTTGTCACGGTGGTGATGCTGCTCGGCATTGCCTACACCGTGCTGCTCGAGCGCAAGCTCGTCGGCCGCATCCAGAACCGCTGGGGGCCCAGCCGCGTCGGTCCTTTCGGCCTCTTGCAGCCGCTTGTCGACGGCGCAAAGTCCTTCCTAAAAGAGGACCTGATTCCCACTGCCGTCTATCGTCCGATCTATCTCCTCGCGCCCATTCTCTCGCTCGGCTGCGCGCTCATCTCCATTGCCGTCGTTCCCTTTGGCGCAAACATGGGCCCTCACGGCTTCGATCTCTTTGAAATCTCCAACATCAATATCGGGCTGCTGGTCATCCTCGGCGTCACTTCCATGGGCGTCTATGGTATCGCCCTCGCCGGCTGGTCCTCGAACAACAAATATTCCCTGCTCGGTTCGCTCCGCTCTTCGGCGCAGCTCATCAGCTACGAGCTCGCCCTCGGTCTCTCGCTCGTCGGCGTAGTTCTCCGTGCCGGTTCGCTCAACCTCCGCGTGATCGTCGAGCAGCAAGCCACCCTCGGCATCGCCACTTGGAACATCTTCGGCGGATTCCAGTTCCTCGCCTTCTTCATTTACCTCATGGCCGCCTTCGCCGAGACCAACCGCTCGCCCTTCGATCTGCCTGAAGCCGAAAGCGAGCTCACCGGCGGCTATCACACCGAGTACAGCTCCATGAAGTTCGCCATGTTCTTTATGGCCGAATACGGCAACATGATCAACGTGGGCTGCGTGGCCACCCTGCTCTTTCTCGGCGGCTGGACCAGTCCGCTCGGCAACCTGATGCCGCCGCTTCAGAGTACTTTGGTCAACGCCCTGCTCCCCATCTTCTGGTTTGTGCTCAAGGTTTTCTTGTTTCTCTGTCTCTACGTCTGGGTGCGGGGAACCTTGCCCCGCTTTCGCTATGACCAGTTAATGAATTTCGGCTGGCGCTTTCTGCTCCCGCTTGCCATCGTCAACATCGTCGGAACAAGCCTCTGGCTTGCCTACCGCTGAGGGCGCTTCTCGGTCCCGATGTCGAATCGCGCTCATTTACAATCGGGAAGGATTTTCCTCGAACGTCGATGCACCTGATCCTGTTCTTCCTCTTTGCCGGATTTTGCCTCGCGGGAGCCATCAATCTCCTGTTGCAGACCCATCCCATCAACAGCGCCCTTTCGCTCATCGTCGTCATGACGTCGCTCGCCGTCCTCTACCTTCTCCTCGGCGCCGAGTTTCTCGCCATCGCCCAGATCATCGTCTACGCCGGCGCGGTCATGGTCCTCTTCACCTTCGTCGTCATGCTTCTCAACGCCGGCCGCGAAGAGCGTACCCTGGGCAGCCGCGCAGCATCCCGCGTCGGCTTCCCCGCTGTCGTCGCACTCTTCGCCGTTCTCTCGACCATCCTCCTTCGCGCTCAGGGTCTCGGCTCAGCGCATCTCGGCCAGGGCCTCACCAATGCGCCCGGCCAATCGAATCTTGTCCTCCTCAGCCAGGTGCTCTTCCATGAATTGCTTTTACCCTTTGAAGTCACATCGGTCCTGATTCTCATCGCCATCCTTGGAGCGGTGGCGCTCGCCCACGCCGAAGGTTCGAAGACGGGCGGCTCAGAAAGGATGGCCGAAAAGTGAGCTTCCTTCAGCACGATGTCCCACTCTCCTGGTATTTGCTCCTGAGCGCTGTGCTCTTTTCGCTCGGTGTCATCGGCTTTCTCATCAAGCGCAATCTCATCACTGTCTTCATGTCCATCGAGCTCATGCTCAACGCCGTCAACCTCTCCTTCGTCGCCTTCGCATATCAGTGGCACGAGGTGCGGGGCCAGATCTTCGTCTTTTTCGTCATGATGGTCGCCGCCGCCGAAGCCGCCGTCGGTCTGGCCATCATCATCGCCGTCTTCCGCGCCCGCGCCACATTGGCCGTCGACCGTATCGACCTGATGAAGCTATGAACGAGTCCGCCCATCTCTGGTTGATTCCGCTGCTGCCCTTCGCCGGGTTCCTGATCAACGGAATCCTCGGTTCGCGGCTGCCCAGGCGGCTCGTCACCGTGATCGGCGTGCTCGCGCCTCTCGCGTCCCTCGGCCTGGTTCTCAGCGCCTTCTTGGCAAGCAATATCTTCGCCGCTACAAGCTGTCCGGGCTGCGGCCAGGTGACCGCGCTTGCACTGCCCTCCGTGGAGACACTTCCATACCCTTGGCTCGCCATCGGCGCGCTCCACGTCGATTTCAGCCTCGTCCTCGACCAGCTCTCGATGGTCATGCTGCTGGTCGTCACTGGCGTCGGCTTTCTCATTCACGTTTACTCCGTCGGCTACATGCGCGACGACCCCGGCTACGCGCGCTACTTCAGCTTCCTTAATCTCTTTCTCTTCTTCATGACCCTCCTGGTCCTCGCCGGCAACATACTTCTCATGTTCGTCGGCTGGGAGGGCGTCGGTCTCGCCTCCTATCTGCTCATCGGCTTCTGGTTCCAGCGCGACTCCGCCGCCAGCGCCGGCAAAAAAGCCTTTATCGTCAACCGCATCGGCGATTTCGGCTTCCTTATCGGCATCTTCCTCGTTCTCGCCACCTTCGGCTCGGTCAACTTCACCCAGATCGCCGCCCGTCTCGCCATTAATCCCACACTGCACGGCGGCGTACTCACCGTCATCTGCCTCTGCCTTCTCTTCGGCGCGGCCGGCAAAAGCGCGCAGCTTCCGCTCTATGTCTGGCTACCCGACGCCATGGAAGGCCCCACCCCCGTCTCCGCCCTCATCCACGCCGCCACCATGGTCAACGCCGGCGTCTACCTCGTGGCCCGCTGCAATCCCATCTTCGGCGCCGCGCCGGGCGTGATGGTCGTCGTGGCCGCGATCGGCATCTTCACCGCGATCCTGGCGGCCTCGATCGCGTT
>PMYE01000165.1 GCA_003171315.1 Acidobacteriaceae bacterium | reverse complement strand
AGTTTTCCGGGGGCAGGTCACTTCGCCCATTTGTAAGCGAATGAAAACAAAGAATATTGACTATTGCGACTATAACAACTATAATTCTAGTCAGAATTGGCGCGGAGGCAGGAGATGGCTCGTTGGCAGGTACAAGAGGCCAAGACGCGGTTGAGCGAGGTGATTGAAGAGGCTCACAGCGGGGGTCCGCAGATCATCACGCGGCATGGCGCGGAGCGGGCCGTGGTGCTGTCAATTGAGGATTTCCGCGCCTTGACAGCGCACAAACCGGGGCTGAAGGAGTACCTGCTCGGCGGGCCGAAGGTGGATAGCTTCGAGATTGGGCCCGACCGCGACGCGGGCCGCGAGATCGCTCTGTGAGCACGGCGCCTGCGTATTTGCTCGACACCAATGTACTGAGCGAAACGCGGAGGAAAAAGGCCGATCCGGGCGTGATGGCTTTTCTCGAAGCGGCAGATTCCGCTTCGCTTTTTCTGAGCGTGTTGACGATTGGCGAGCTGCGCAAAGGCGTGGCTGCCAAGATGCGGTCCGATTCTGCCGCGGCCAAAAGCCTCGCGGCATGGGTCGAGGGGCTGGAGTTCGGGTTTGCCGACCGCATTCTGAGCATCGACTCCCCCACAGCGCGGCTGTGGGGCGACTGGTCGGGTGATCGCCCGCGGCCGGTTGTCGATACGTTGCTCGCGGCGACGGCCGTCGTGCACGGACTGATCTTTGTTACTCGAAATACGCGCGACGTGGACGGGATTCACGTCAAGCTGCACAACCCGTGGACTGAGTAGAGGCACTCATGAAGATGCGCGGCCGCCGATGCGCGATCCCAGTCTTGCCGCTTCCCTGCCCTGCGTGATTGACTGATTGCCTAAAAGCGCTACCATGCTCAGGGATGCTGTTTCCTGTGAGGTAATCTCGTGAACCGGCGGTCTTTCGTGCATTGCGCGGCTGCGCTTACTGCTCCGCTGATGGTCTTTCGTGGAGCAGCAGCCCAGGCTACCGGCGGCCCAGCGAGTGCGGCCGTAGACGAGAGTTTGCATCCCGAAAGCGCCCGCCGGATCAGGAAAGCTACGGCTGCCGCGATGGCAATGCAGCGCCGCGACTGGGAGCAAGGGATTCTGGCTCAGGCGCTGGTCGAGGCCGGCGACCGGCGCGGAGCGATTCTGCTGACCCGGGGCGCAATCGTGCAGCGGACGCCGGACGGACGGCTGGGCGTGGTGATCTCAGGCAGCCCGGCCGATCCCGCCATGGGCGGCTGCGCCTATGCGAAGGCGGCCGAATGGACCGGCGATGCGCAGATTCAGCAGGCGGTGGACGGGCTGCTGGACTGGGTTCGGAACCGAGCTCCGCGCAACGCCGAAGGCATCCTCTACCACGTGTTCGGCGCGCCGGAGATGTGGTCCGACGGGCTGAACTGCGCGCCGCCATTCCTGGCCGCGATGGGATTCCATTATGAGGCGCTGGCCCAGATCGACGGCTACAGGCAGCGGCTCTGGAACCCAAAAAAGAAGCTCCTCGCCCACATCTGGGACGACGGCAAACGGCAGTTCAGAGACGGCAACTTCTGGGGCGGCGGCAACGGCTGGGCCGCAGCGGGCCTGGCCCGCGTTCTGCGCAGCCTGCCGGCCGAACGCAGCCAGGACCGCCAGCGCCTGGCTGCCTTTGCAACAGAGATTGTGGACGGTTGTCTCGAGCACCAACGGAGCGACGGTCTCTTTCACGACGTGGTGGACCAGCCCGCAACCTTCGTGGAAACGAACCTGGCGCAGATGCTCGCCTTCACCGTTTTCGAAGGTGTCGCCGCCGGCTGGCTCCCCCCCAGCTATCGGCCCCATGCGGAGCGGATGCGCGCCGCCGCCCGCCTGAAGATGGATGCCGACGGCTACATCCAGGGCGCCTGCGGCGCACCCGACTTCGACCGCCCCGGAAACTCGACCGAGGCGCAGGCGTTCTGCATCCTGATGGAGGCCACCGGCAGCAAGCTGCCCGCAGAGGGCTCACGCATCTGAGTTCGAGCGTTGCGAAATGGAATCCGCCATCAGCTTGCCTCCTTGTCCGCGGCCGGCTCTCTATATTCGACTGATTGCCGAAAGGTGAACGGCACTTATGGCATACATTCTTGCGTTAGATCAGGGGACGACAAGCTCGCGGGCGATTTTATTCGATGCAAACGGCGCGATTGCGGCCGTGGCGCAGAAGGAGATTCAGCAGTTCTATCCGCAGGCAGGATGGGTGGAACACGATCCGATGGAGATCCTGACCAGCCAGATTTCCTGCGCTGTCGAGGCGCTGGCGAAGGCGTGGGAGTAAAGGCAGTTCGTAGTTCTTAGTTCGCGGTGCTCAGTTGCCGCTTCTTCAGACGGCTTGTACAGCGATCCCTGTTCGGTTGCCTTTCCCGCGCCGGCCGTTATTCTGGAGTGTGACCGGATGGCCAATTAAACGCCCCAAGCCTCCGCGCCGGAAGAGCCTGCTCCGATCCTGCATTCAATGGTTTGTCCTCGGAGTGGCGGCTTGCTGGACGCTTGCTGCGTTGATGCTGGTGGCCGCGAAGTGGATCGATCCGCCGACCACCGCGGTGCACATGGAGCGCCGCGTGGAGGCTTGGATTCACGGCAGGCCGTATCACGAACGCTACACATTCGTTCCGCTAAGAGACATCTCGCCCAATCTGCAGCACGCCGTGATCGCCGCGGAGGACGGGCGCTTTTACGAGCACCACGGGTTCGACTGGCATGCGATTGAAATTGCCGCAGAGCAAGACGAAAAAGGCGGGCGGATTCGCGGAGGATCGACAATCACGCAGCAACTGGTGAAGAACCTGTTTTTCGGGACGGAGCGCTCGTTCCTTCGCAAGGGCGCGGAGGCATCGCTGGTTCCGGTGGCCGAATTCATTCTCGGCAAGCAGCGGATTCTGGAGCTCTACCTGAACGAGGTGGAGTGGGGGCCGGGAATTTATGGCGCGGAGGCGGCGAGCCGGGCGTATTACGGGGTGGGGGCGCGGAAGATCGACCGGGATGAGGCGGCGCGGCTGGCGGCAGTTTTGCCGTTGCCACTAAAGCGGCGGCCCGAGCGCATGGACCACTACAGCGAGATCATTCTGGAGCGGATGCGGGAGATGGGGTGGTGAGGGGGAGCAGCGGGGCTAGCGGTGTTCGCGGGGTTAGCGGGGTTAGAGAGCGGCCCACGCACGAGCGAGGCCGGATGGCCGGATCGGACAGGTAATACGCCTGGAACTCACCCGATCTCCTGGTCCCAGGATTCGAGCTGCTTTTTGAACTCGAGCATGAATTTGCCGCCGTCGGCGCCGTCGATGAGGCGGTGGTCGAAGCCGAGGCAGAAGTACTGCATGGAGCGAATGGCAATGGTGTCGTTGCCTTCGGCGTCGGTGAGGACGGCGGGCTCCTTGCGCAGGCCGCCGACGGCGAGGATGGCCGACTCGGGCTGGTTGAGGATGGGCATTCCGTACTCGCCGCCAAAGGCGCCGGCATTGGTGAGCGTGAAGGTGGAGTTGCCGACTTCGTCGGGCGAGAGCTTTTTGGTGCGGGCGCGGAGAGCGAGATCGGCGATGGAGCGGGCGAGCGAGGCGAAGGTGCGCTCGTGGGCGCGGCGAATGACGGGCACGATGAGGCCCCAATCGAGGGCTACGGCGATGCCGAGATCGATGGTTTGGTGGTAGCGGACGGCGAGGCCGGCCGAATCGCTTTGGGGGGCGCTTTCGAGCGAGGCGTTGACGATGGGGAAGCGGCGCAACGCGGCGACGGCGGCGGCGGCGATGAAGGGCATGTAGGTGAGCTTGACGCCGTGCCGCGCGTGGAAGGCGTCCTTGTGCTGGTCGCGCAGGCGAGCGATGCGCGTCATGTCAATCTTGTAAACCGTGTGGACGTGCGGGGCGATGCGCACGCTCTCGACCATGCGCTCGGCAATGATGGCGCGCATACGGGTGAGGGGCACGGGGTCAGCGGGCAGAGTTGAGAGGTCCGGCGCGGGCGTCTGCGCCACCTGTGGTGGCAACTGCGTTGCGGCAGCCTTTTGGACTGGCGATTGTTTGCCAGCCGGCGAACTCACGGCGCGGAGCACGTCTTCTTTCGTGATGCGGCCTTCCGAGCCGGTGCCGGCGACTCGGCTGAGGTCGAGGCCGTGCTCTTTGGCGATGCGGCGGGCGAGCGGCGAGGAACGGACGCGGCGGCCCGTCGCCGCCGAAGGAGCGGGGACCGGAGGCGCGCCGGTTGCCGGCGCAGCCACCTGCGGTGGGGCAGACCTTTGGACTGGCGATTGTGCAATGTTTTCCGGTACCGGCGCGGTAGCTGGGATCGTCGCGCCGGCTTCGCTAATCACCGCGACCACTGTGTTGACCTCGACGGTAGCGCCTTCAGGAAAGCGGATTTCTGTGAGCACGCCGGCCGCGGGCGAGGGAAGTTCGGCGTCGACCTTATCGGTGGAGATCTCGAGGAGCGGCTCGTCTTTTTCAACGGCGTCGCCGATGGTTTTGAGCCATTTGGTGATCGTGCCCTCGAAGATCGATTCGCCCATCTGGGGCATGATGACATCCGTTGGCATGCTTTCCTTTCTTGGCGGAGCGAGCGGAGTTAGCGGGGCTGAAGAAGCATTCGCTACCCTCGATCCGCTTCTCGCGCGGCGCCCGAATCGTCCTGCCGGATTATAAATCGCGGGCGCGCGGGACGGAGCGGCGGTTCAACGCGATGCAGGGCGATTGGATTGAGGAATGGGACGGTACAGCGAGTTCGTCCGGCCCTCCGGGGCGGTTTCATGCTGTTGTTCTGGTTTCCCAGGGCTGCCCCTTCGTTCGCCGCGGCGAACTCCGGGTCGCCCTGGGCTATTTTCGGTCCGTCCCTCCGGGACGAAGGGCCGATGTTTGTCGATCAGACCTGCACAGGCAAGATGCTTCGTCTACGAAAAACGATCATGCAATTGCCCTGCAATTCGATAGCTCAGGCGGAAACGGGCCGGTCTTTGACACCACGGGGGCGGTGGCGCAGGCGCTCGATCTCGGGCGGGATCTGGAGGGGCGTGTCCTGGGCCGGAAATTCAGGGGCTGGAAGATCGGGATCTGGAGCGGCGGGGGCTGGAGGTTCCGGCGCGCGTTCCGCGGAGGCTTGCGCGTGGGCGCGCAGAGCGGCGAGGCTTTCGACGAACTCGACCTGCTGGCTGAAGACCTGGCCGAACTGGCGGGCCGCTGAGTGGGCGAGGGATTCGAGGGTGGGAAGGATGTTGGGGCCGGGGATTTCGTTTTCGAGGCTGGTGACGGGGCGGTCCGTAATGCCGCAGGGATTGATGAGAGTGAAGTTGCGGAGATCGGTGGTGACGTTGAAGGCGAAGCCGTGCGAGGTGACGCCGCGAGCGACATGAATGCCGATGGCGGCGATCTTGCGCTCGCCCAAAGGCGCGTCTTTGTCCTCTGTCCCACAGCTCTCGTCCAAGAGTCTGCCGCACTGCAAGTGCCCCCGCCGCAGGTAGCACCAGACGCCGGTGAGCCCGCAGATGCGGCCGGCAGGAACGCCGAACTCGGCGCAGAGGCGGATCAGAGCTTCTTCCATGAGGCGGACAAAGTCGACCGGGCCCAGGCGGTTGCCCAGCCCCGGCGGGCTGGCGCCGGGCGAGCGCAGGCTGCGCAGATCGAAGATGGGATAGCCGATGAGCTGGCCGGGGCCGTGATAGGTGACATCGCCGCCGCGGTTGATCTCGTGGAGGGTGACGCCGCGCGCGGCGAGCAACTCGTCGGAAGCGAGAATGTTGGAGCGGTTGGCGTTGCGGCCGAGGGTGAGGACGGGAGGGTGCTCGAGGAGCAGGAGAACGTTGCCGATGCGGCCCGCAGTGCGCAGAGCGACGAGTTCTTCCTGGATGCAAAGCGCCTCGCTGTAGTCTACGCGCCCGAGATAGAGGTACTGGATCATGGCCTACCGCGATTGTAGCGAGGCGCCGCTCAGGCTTCGGTTTGGAGGTGGATTACGGCAGTTTGGCCATATCCATGTTCCAGGGTTTGCCGGTGGGAACATTCAGCGGCTCTTCGGCCTCGTACCCTTGCTTGCGGAAGCGCACCTGAATCGTCCGGGGCTGCGGTTGCGGCAGGTGCAGATCGTAGCGTCCCTGCGAGTCGGTCAGAGCAGAAGCCTGCACGCGGTTCGCGGCCAGAACATCGACCTCGACGCCCGCAACCGGCATGCTGGTGACGCGATCGGTGACTTCGCCCTGGAACTCCCACGGCGGAGGAGGACGCAAAGCATACCAAAGGGCGACACCACCAAGGATCACCGCAAGGACAACAAGCGCCGCCTGCAACCCGCGTCTGCGTCCCAGCGGCCAGCCCAGCGCAGGCTTGAGTTGTGCGGCCACACGCGCGGGGTCGGCGGCGGTGATGCCCTGGATCTCGAGCATCGCCGGAAGGGGCGTCTGATCCAGCAGCCAGGGAAGGATGGGCTTGCGCATCGCCTCGGCGCGGGAGTACTCGAAGGTGATGTAGTCGGAGCCGCGAGTGTTCTGCGACCAGCACAGCACCAGCGCGCGCGAGGCGCGAATGGAGCGCTCCAGGCGGCGCTTCCACTGCTCGCCGGGGTCGATCGATTGCACGTCGAAGAAGACGCGATAGCCAAGCCGGCGCAGCTCGTCGCGCAGGGGCGCCACGCGCTCGGTGTCGGCGCGGGAGTAACTGAAGAACACGTCGTACTTGACCATCGCCATAAGCGCTATTGTTGCAGGACCGGTTCGAGCTGGTGAAGAGCCGCGATCATGCCGGCGCGGTCGCCGTTCTGGACGGCGGTAAAGAGCGCGATCCAGGAGGCGCGGCCGTTGCTGAAGGCGGGTGAGGCCGAAAGGATTTGAAGCGACCCGGTAAAATCCCAAACCGCCGCCTCCAGCATTGCAGACTTCGACAGGAGCACTTTTCCCGTTTGCCGCGCCGCGCGCTTGTCTCCCGCGCCCCACTGGCAGGCGAACTCGATGGTGTCGCGCACGACGGCCTGCGGCGCCGATACGGAGTCATCGGTGAGGATGGCCACGCGCTGCATACACGCGGAGTAACGTGTGGCCATGAAACTGACTTCCATAATGTTCATTTGAGTTTCGGCCCAATCCTCGGGCAGATCGGCTTTGGTGTCCACCTCAAGCGCCCTCTGATAGGCCTGGGCGGCCTGGTCGAACAAAGCTGGGGCTTTGTCCCCTCCGGTATGCAACGCCTCGCTTGCCAGCGCGTCGCCCAGATCAAGCTGCGCCGCCGCCCAGTATTGCGGCAGATCGGCTTTGGTGAAGATCTCAAGCGACTTTTCGAAGGCCTGCACGGCTTGAGCGAGGAGGGGGCCTGCTTTATCCCCGCTGCTGCGCAGCCCCTCCTGCATCCATGTCAAACCGAGATTGATTTGCGCTCTGCCCCAGTCCTGAGGCAGATCGGCCCTGGTGTAAACTTCCAGCGCGCTTTGATAGGCCTGCGCCGCCTGATCGAAGAGGGCGGGGGCTGTTTCGTCGCCGGCGCGAATTGCCTCATCCTCGAGCGCGCTTCCCAGGTTGTTCTGGATCTGGGCCCAAGCCTGCGGAAGGCCGTCCCTGGTGATCACCTCCAGTGCACTCTTGAAGGCTTGCACTGCCCGATCGAGCAGAGCGGCGTTGTTCGCCTGGCTGGATCTCAGGCCTTCGTCCATCAAGGCAAGGCCCAAAGCATCCTGGGTAATGGCCCATCGCTGAGGAAGGTCAACTTTGGTATCGACTTCAAGCGCCTTTCCGAAGGCCTGCACCGCAGCGTCAAGCAGAGCAGCGGCCTTTGCGCCGACGGCGCGCTTGCCCTCCTGGGTCAGCGCAATTCCGAGGTTGAATTGGGTTCTGGCCCAGTCCTGGGGCTGGTTGGCCCTGGTAATGACCTCAAGCGCTTGATGAAAGGCCTGCACAGCCTGGTCGAATAGCGCAGTGGCCTTGTCGCCGCTGGCGCGCTGAGCTTCGTCCGCAAGCGCGTTTCCGAGATCGATTTGCGTGGCGGCCCAGTCCTGGGGCAGATCGGTTCTGGTGCGTACGGCAAGCGCGTCCTGGTAAGCCTGGGCCGCCCGATCGAAGAGCGCCGTAGATTTTTCTCCGCTTACACGGTCTGCTTCATCCGCCAGCGCGCTGCCCAGGCCGGCTTGCGCCGCTGCGCTCTCCCGGCGATCGCCCAACGCGGCATAGTCGCGCGCCAGCGACTCGAAATCGTACACGGATTGAGCCAGCAGCCCCAGGCTCTGGCTCGCGGGCGAAACCTCACCCTCAGCTCTGCGCGCTGCGCCCAGGTCAGAAACGGCTCGCAGCAACAGCTCGTGAAAACCCCTATCGCCGGGATGCTTCCTGTATTCGGCAGCCGCAGTGGCTTCGGCGGTTTCGAGGGTCTGCGTGGCCAGGTGATATTGCGTAGCGAGTTGGGAGGCGCTCGCGCTCTGCTCGCGGTCGTTGATCAACTGGCGCAGCTTGTCGCGGCGGGCGTTGAGGAAGGCTTGTTCTTCGGCGTCGAGTTCGTCCTTGTCGGTGACGGCGGCCTCGTCAAATAGCTGCGCGGCGCTGGCGTAGTGCTTGAGCGCAACCTCGGCCAAGGCCTTTTGCTCGGTGGTGGCTTGCGCCGACTGACGCTGGATGTTCTGGGCCCATTGCTGCACCTGCTGGTTGACCTGGCCGGCGGAAAAACCATTCGCCTGGGCCCATTCGGCGATGGCGGCGCCAAGGTCGGCCTTTTGGTTCTGCGCCTCTGCAACTTCAGCCTTCAGCGCCTGGTTTTGTTTTTTGAGGCTGTTGACCTGAAGCAACATGCGGTGCAGGGCCGCTTCGATTTGCGCCGGGCCGGTGAGCGCGAGCGAGCCTTTCGGCAGCAGCCTGACCTCGACGGCCGCGGGCAGCGCGGCAGCCTTTCCCTCGGCGGACCGGAAGTCGGGTAATTGGCCATCGGCAGGCTCATAGATGACCAGGCCGGTTGCGCCCGCGATTTCAATGCGCAGATTTCCACGCTGCGACGCGTCGGGCGAAACCAGCAGCAATGCTTCGCCCCCGGAGTTGGTGACCTGTTGAGCGTCGGTGACGGTCAACCCACTATCGAGATAGCTGAGCGCGACTCGGACCCCTTTGACCGGTTGGCGCGGTTGCGGCAGCACGTTGACCACCAGCACCGTGACGTTCTGCTCCGGCGTGGGCTTTTGCGCGCCCGTGGAAGCGGATACGCAGCCTATTCCCAGCAGAAGAAGAACCGCCTTGCCCAGCCTGTTCTTCATGGGACCTCGCCTGAAACAATTGCTTGATTTTGCTTGAAGTGTAGCACCGTCCTATGGTCGAGAAATCCGATATGCCGATCGCTTTCGCGGTGCGCTAGAGGCTGGCAGGAGGGCCGGGCGGATGGGCGTTGGGGGCGGGAGCGCTGAAGACAAGAAGGCTGGCGGCGAGGATGGCGGATGGGATTCCTGGCGAGTGGGGCATTTCGATTGGATTCCTTTGCGATGCGGGGTTCCTGGCTTGCGGCTCTCGTGGCTCTTTATATCAAACCAATGTGGGCTTCGCCCTAGGGCGGGTGCTTGCGATGTGGATGTTGGTTAAAATAGAGGCAGTTCAGGGAGAGAGGCGTCGATGCGACCTTCGGAGATACTGCCGCTGCACCGGGAGACCATTCGCCGGCTTGTGCTGCAAGCGGGGATGGCGAACCCGCGCGTGTTTGGGAGCGTGGTGCGCGGCGAGGACACCGAAGACAGCGATCTGGACATTCTGGTGGACCCCGCGCCGCGGGCCAGCCTGCTCGCCATGGAACGGCTCCAGGCGCAACTGGCAAACGTCACCGGCGTCAAGATCGACCTCCGCACACCCGAGGAGATTCGCCTCAAGTTCTGCGGCAAAGTGCTCGCAGATACCATCGCGCTGTGAAAAAAGACGAATTTGGCACGTTCACAAAAACGGCCGGCTATTGAATTCTCGGACTCTTGCTTGGTAAGGTCGCGGGCTAAGTCGATGCGTTTGGCGAAACGGAAATTCAATTCTGGTGCGGCATCATACGACTAATCTCCGATAAAAATCATTGTCTTTTCCCACCGCAAACAAGGCTTCGTATACCAAGTCTCCGAACCGAGACTGCTCATCTCGAAGGGTGCGCGCTTCGGTCTCATCAGAGAACAGCTCTATTTGCTCCTTTTCGGAAACCCCTGTCACATCCAAGAACCTCTCGTACAAGTCGAGGATTTCCCGAATCTTCGATGCTGCGCTCTCATTCACGGACTTTTCCTGTACCCAAGCCATTCTTTCCGTTGGGGTCATCTGAACTATCTTCTGTGCATTAGCAACGGTCACGGTGCAGTTCCTGACAAACTCATTGAGCAATGCCAGCAAAGCCGAGAAGCATGTGAGCATCCGACTGTGCTTCAGTTTGTAGTTTGTCAATTTCCGCTTTGCGCGTTTCACCGGAGTGTCCTCAGAGGTATTCGCTTCATAATTGAGGCAAAGCGTCCTCCAATACCGCAAGATGTCGTTCGCAAGATAGGTCGGCATGAACCGATCCAAGTGGCTGGGAAATTCCTCCCAGTACTCCGCGATAACCTCGTTGATGACCATCGAATGGACTTCCTCCCCGATTAGAGCTCTGCTTTCGAGGAGCAATAGCAATCTTGCGGTGAAGGTGTTCAAGGCGTCATCGTCTGGTTTACCGGTGGCTTCGATGAGTTGCCCGGATGTGTGATGTTGGAGAAATCGTCCGTCCTTGGAGAACTCGGGAAACCGTAGGGCACGCGCAGCGCGAATGAGTTCAGCTTTGAGGAGGATCTCATCCAAGCGCGTCAGTTTTCCACGATCGTTGGTTTGGCTTTCCTTGTCGTCCAGAGCGACAATGAACAAATCTAGATCACTGTGCTCGCTAGCCTCACGCCGCCCGAATGAGCCGGTGGCATAAACGCAGGCCTTATCGGAACATATCTTCGGCGCGTCGGTTAATTCGGTCCTCAAGAGTACGAATCGATCTTCTGAGAACTTTTTTCGCCCTTCAATAACCTTCCCCATGAATTCCGTCCCATTCAAACAAGTTTGCGAAGACTTGAGCCTGCTCAATGGCGTCATCGAGCGCATTGTGCGTATGGGCTCCGTTCGGGCGCAGGCTTGGCATCAGCCTGCTGCGGCCTGCGGAGGCGATGGGGATATGCGCCTTGACAGCAAATGCGGTCTTGATATCGAAGCACTGAGAGTGGTTAAACGGCGAACCTTTACGGGAGAATTTTGTGAAATACCAGTAGAGGAAGCTCCAGTCAAAACTGAGAGGATAGGCCACGAGTATCGGACGGGCTCGGCCTGCGAGCGCTGCGACCCAATCGGCTGCCTCAGTCATCGCACCAGCAGGAGAGCTGCCATTTTTCAGAAGTCGCTCGCGGTCGAGCCCATTTACCCGTAAAGCATCAATCTGAAAGTCATCCGAGATAGGCCGAAGTTCACGGTAAAAACTCCGGTCATACTGAGCTGGTCGCGAAAAATTACTGCCATCGAAGGAACCCGCTAAGACCAATCCGAACGACAGCATCGAGTATGGCCCAGGTATCGGTCCGTCAGTTTCGACATCGGCAGAAAAGTACATGTCCACAACGTCGGGACTCGTTTCAGCGGATCGGAATGGAGAGGTTTTCATTTCTCGATCGCGAAGGTCCACAGCCGTTCCCATGTTGTCAGATCATATCAACAATCGTGTGAGCCTGGATTCCGAGTTGGTTGAAGCGCGTAATCGCTTAGTAATCATTGAGTTGGATTGGGGCGATCCTTCGACATTGGCCGTACACCGGACGAAAAACCCGACATTTCCACAATCACGGACGGGAAACGCACAGGAGAGACACGAGGCCCTTGGCTGAGGGGCCGTAAGTCTGGTTTCGCGGTACACTAAGGGCTGGCAGGAGGACCGGGCGGTCGCTGCCGGAAATCCTTGCGCAAGCGGGGGTTGCCGGGAGAGGAAAGTCCGAACTCCGCAGGGCAGTGTGCCGGATAACGTCCGGGACGTGAGCGTGAAGGCTCACGGACGGCCAGTGCCACAGAAAACATACCGCCCCGGCTACCCCGCGCGGCTCAAGGCCATGCGGGCGGCCCTAAGGCAGCTAGTCTGCTTTAGCGCCGGGGTAAGGGTGAAAAGGTGCGGTAAGAGCGCACCGCTCCGGCAGTAATGGCGGAGGCAGGGTAAACCCCACACGGAGCAAGACCAAATAGGGAGGGAAGCCGGGGCCAGGAGCCAGGCGCCGGCTGCGCATCGGCCCGATGCGGCAAGGCGGCTCTTAGCGGGGCCCCCGACGACAGGTTTTCGTCGTTGGGGTGCTCCCGTGCCGGAACCTCCGGGTAGGTCGCTGACGAGCGCCCGCGGCAACGCGGCGCCTAGAGGAATGATCGCGTAGAACAGAATTCGGCTTACGAGTCCTTTTGCCGAATGAAGACGGCTCCGATTGGCGGGTGATTGCCGACAGGAGCAAGACGACAGCCCCGGCTAGGTAAACGCCCTGCCGGGGCTGACCATTTTGCGCGGCAGCGGAGCTGGCCCCTTTCCTTTACCATCGGACTCATGCTTAGAGTGAAGCGGTTGGAGGCGGAGGCGCGGCTGCCTGTGGTTGCGCATCCGGGCGAGGACCTGGGCTATGACCTGTTTGCGCTGGAGGCGGTGCGGCTGGCGCCCCGCGCCACGGTGAAAGTGAGAACGGGAATCGCCGTGGAGGCGCGGCATCCGCGGACGGGCGAGCCGCTGGGATTGCTGGTGCGCGACCGCTCGTCGATGGCGGCGCGGGGGATTGCCACTACGGGCGGCGTGATCGACGCGGGCTACCGCGGCGAAATCCTGGTGGTGATGACCAACCTGGGCGATGCTGCCGTGGAGTTGAAGGAGGGCGAAAAGATCGCGCAGATGGTTCCGGTGCCGGTGCTGACGGGACCAGTGGAAGAGGCCGACGATCTGGAAGGCTCCGCGCGGGCGGCAAAGGGATTTGGAAGTACAGGGACGTAGGGACTGAGGGACTCAGAAGGCGGGATTAGGGGTTAGGGCTAGGGGTTAGAGGTTTCGGGTGCTCGCGGCCGCCGGAACCCCGTATCGGGCGGGTGCGTATCATAAACAATACGGGATCATGCCACTTCGAGAGGCCTTCAAACTCGCGCTGCAATCGTTGTGGGCGAACAAGCTGCGCACCATTCTCACGCTGATCGGCGTGGTGATGGGCGTGGCTTCGGTCATCATGGTCATTACGCTGGTGAATGGCGCCAACCGCTATGTCGCCACCAAGCTTTCGGGCTACGGCGCCGACGTATTCACCGTAACCCGGATGGCGAGCGTGATCTTCAGCGCGGACGATTATTTCCGTTACCAGAAACGCAAGATCCTTCGCATTGAGGACTACCGGACGGTGCGCGGCGCCTGCACGGCATGCAGCGAAGTCGGTGCGCTGCTGGACCGGTCGACGAACGTGGTGGCGAACGGGCACTCGAGCAATAACACCGAGGTGCGCGGCTACACGTGGACGATGCTGTCACTGAACAACATTAACATCGCGATTGGACGCGGGTTTACGCCCGCCGACGACGAGCACGGCACGCACGACGCGATCGTGGGCTACGACATTGTGGACAACATTCTGGGCGCGGGCGACCCAATCGGCAAAGAGATTCGCGTGGACGGGATTCCCTACACGATCGTGGGCGTGGGCGAGCGGCAGGGAAAGACGCTGGGCCAGTCGCAGGACAACTGGGTGGCCGTGCCCATCAGCACCTATCAGCAGATTTACGGCTATAACGATTCGATCGACATTTACGCGCGGGTGGCGGGCGGCGCGCAGGCCATGACGCAGGCCGAAGACCAGGTGCGTGTGTTGATGCGCACGCGGCGCCACGATGCACCGGGGTCACCCGACGACTTTGAAATCGAGACCAACGATACTTTTCTCGACATCTGGAAGCAGATCAGCTCGTTGTTCGCCAGCGTGGTGCTGGGGCTGGCATCGATCTCGCTGGTGGTGGGCGGCGTGGTGATTATGAACATCATGCTGGTGAGCGTGACGGAGCGGACGCGCGAGATCGGCGTGCGCAAGGCGCTGGGCGCCAAGCAGCGCGACGTGCTGATGCAATTCCTCATCGAGAGCGCCTTGATGGCAACGATCGGGGGAGTCGGGGGAGTGGGAGGCGGCGTCGCCTTCGCAAAGCTGATCACGATTGTTGTTGGGTTCCCGAGCAGTGCTCCGTTGTGGGCGGTTTTTCTCGGCCTGTTCCTGGCCGCTTCGGTGGGCATCTTCTTTGGCGTGTATCCGGCGAGCAAGGCGGCGAAGCTGGACCCGGTAGTCGCGCTGCGCGCGGAATTGTAAAGGGTGGTCATGGCTCGATCCGGGCAAACTCGTGAATCGGTGAAGATGGCTCTGGATACGCTGCGCACGAACAAGATGCGCTCGGGGTTGACAATTCTCGGCATTGTGATCGGCGTCTCAACCGTGATTGCAATTTCGTCGGTGATCAGCGGACTGAACAACCGCGTGTCGGACTGGGTGAGCTCGCTGGGATCGAATGTGATCTGGGTGTTCCACATGCCGGTGATCGGCGTTCGGCCCACGGCCGAGATGCTGGCGCGCAAGAAGCTCACGCTCGACGACGTGCTGGCGCTTCGTCTGCTACCGCACGTGGTGGCAGCGGACGGCGGAATCCAGCACGTAAAGCCACAGTTCCGCGTAGGCGATGTGTCTGTGAAGTACAACGGGAAGAAGGTGGCGGGGACGATTCTACAGGGAGACACTGCCGAGATTTCTGATGTGAGCGACTTGACAATGCAAGAGGGGCGGATGTTTACCGACGCCCAAGATGCGCGCGCCGCCCATGTGGTTGTGATCGGACACGACACATGGCAGGAGCTGTTCGGGAACGAGCCGGCAGTGGGCAAAGAAGTGGCGATTGAGTCGGGGTTGTACACGGTAATCGGCGTGCTCGACCTGCGTAAACAGCCCTTCGGCGGAGGAAAAAATCCCGCCGACAATATGGTGTTCTTCCCGTTGAATACATTCCACAACTTACATCCGGAAGACAAGGACATGTGGGTGAGCGTTAAATACGATGACGTGAAGAACAAGCCGTTGGTGCAGGAGGAAATTCGCGAGATGCTGCGCATTCGCCGCAAGGTGCGCGTGGACAAGCCGGATGACTTTGAAATCTTCGGGCCGGATTCGCTGAGCCGGCTTTGGGATCAACTGACCGAGGGACTGGTCATCTTCATGATCGCCGTCTCCAGCGTGGGGCTGATGGTGGGCGGCGTGGGGGTGATGAACATCATGCTGGTNNCCGAGCGAACGCGCGAGATCGGAGTGCGCAAGGCCATCGGCGCAACGAAACACACCATCCTCACGCAGTTCACTACCGAAGCGGTGACGCTGTGCTCGATTGGCGGCGTGGTGGGGATTCTTGTGGGTGCGGTGATCACGTGGATCGTGTATTTCTTGCCCATCGGGTTGCCGGCGACGCTCTCCACGATGTGGGTGTTGATCGCCTTCGCGTCGTCCTGTGCCATCGGCCTGGTGTTTGGCATTTATCCGGCATGGAAGGCGGCGAACCTGGATCCGATTGAGGCGCTGCG
>PMYE01000132.1 GCA_003171315.1 Acidobacteriaceae bacterium | reverse complement strand
CTGTTAGTCTTTGCTCCCGGACGCCCGCTGCAATTACCATAGATGAGTACACCCGCTGGCTTGCGCCTGCTGGTGCAGGCGTGCCTCACCGATGCGGGCGAGCGGCTGAATTGAGGAGAGCGATATTCGGCTCTTCGCGGCAGCTCATTCTGATCCAAACAGCCATCGCGGCAGCCATCCAACTTGAAAATCCCTTCAATGGGGAGGAACCGAAGTTGAGCGACCGTTTCTTATTTACCTCTGAGTGCGTCACCGAAGGCCATCCGGACAAGATTTGCGACCAGGTTTCCGATGCGGTCCTCGATGCGATGCTGGCCCAGGACAAGTACAGCCGCGTGGCATGCGAAACGCTGGTCACGACGGGCCTGTGCCTGGTGGCCGGCGAGGTCACGACGAAGGCCGTCGTGAACATCCAGGACGTGGTACGCCGCACCATTCGCGAGATCGGCTACACCGACGCCAACATGGGCTTCGATGCCGATCACTGCGCGGTCCTGGTGGCGCTGCACGGCCAGAGCCCCGACATCGCCATGGGCGTCGATTCCTCCGAGAACAAGGAGCAGGGCGCCGGCGACCAGGGCATCATGTTCGGCTACGCCACCCGCGAGACCGAACAGCTCATGCCCATGCCCATCCAACTGGCCCACGCGCTCTGCACGAAGCTCAAGGAAGTGCGCGAGCAGCGCATCCTGCGGTGGCTGCGCCCCGACGGCAAGAGCCAGGTCACCGTGGAGTACGACGCCTGCGGCAAGCCGTGCCGCGTGCACACGGTGGTGGTCTCGACGCAGCACGCCGATGAGCTGAACGGCCGCAGCATCTCGAACGAAGAGATCCGCAAGGGCATTATCGCCGAGATCATCAAGCCGGTCATCCCGGCCGAGTTGCTGGACGAAGACACGATTTACCACATCAATCCGACCGGCCGGTTCGTGGTCGGCGGGCCGCACGGCGACTCGGGCCTGACCGGGCGCAAGATTATTGTCGATACGTACGGCGGCAAGGGCAGCCATGGCGGCGGCGCGTTCAGCGGCAAGGACCCGTCGAAGGTCGACCGCAGCGCCGCGTACATGGCCCGCCACGTGGCGAAGAACATCGTGGCGGCCGGCCTGGCCGACGAGTGCGAAGTGCAGCTTTCGTACGCCATCGGCGTGGCCGATCCGCTGAGCATCCACGTCGAGACGAACGGCACGGGCAAGATCTCCGACGAGGGCCTGGCCCGCATCATCCGGCACGTTTTCCCGCTGAAGCCGCGCGATATGATCGAGTACCTCGACCTCCTGCGCCCGATCTACCGCAAGACGGCCCAGAGCGGGCACTTCGGCCGCGAGCTTCCCGAGTTCACGTGGGAAGAGCTTCGCAAGGTGGACGAGCTGAAGCAGGCGGCGCGCAACTGCGCCTGAGGTGTCCGGTCATCGCCCCCCGGGGCGACGTGTGTGAAATGAAAAGGGCTTCCGTGGAAACGCGGAAGCCCTTTGTTTCAGTGCGCACAGGTTCAGGTCGTGCAGGCTTGGCCTTGCCGTCTTGGTCTTAGGGCAAAAGCCACTGCTTGATTACCATCAGTACGACAGCGATTATTATGGCGCCAATAGCGCCCACGGCTGCGGACAGTTTGGCGGCAGCCCAGTACGTGCTCTTGAGGTCGGCTCTGAATTCCCGTTCAGTGTCCTTTCTCTCTTTGGTTTCTTTTTCAAGGCTGTCAATAAGCCCATTGATTCTCTTGCCCTGATCTTCCAGGCCCTGCTGGAACCTCTTGAACCAGTCTTCGCGGTTGTTGAAGTCGCGCCGCAAGTTCTCCAACTCGACAGATATGTTTTTCAATTGCTCGGCAAGACTTTGATGCGAAATGGGCTGGTACTGCTGCATCAACCGAACCAGATCTTCCGGAAAATCTGTAATTGCAGCATCGGGCTTCTTGAAGTCTGCCAGTTCTCCCTCCTGTGGTTCATAAAATACTGCGGCAATGAGTTTCTTGCCAGGAATGATGGGAAAGGGCGAGGACGAGAAATTGTAGAGTCCTATCAGGAGTCTGCCTTGATACAAGGGGTCGATGCAGAAGCCACCAAGGACCATGATACCATAGTGGCTCAACTTGCGTTTCGGGCTCAGATTGGCCACCATATTGCGCGGCAGATCGAGGGATTCCTCTGTAAGAACGAATACGACTTCGCCCGGCAGCACATGAAGGGCAGCAGACGACTGTTCAGTAAGCTTCGATGTGTCCACAGGACGCCCGAACTCAGCCTTGAGAATTAATGAGCCCATCCTGAAATCATACTTAACCCCCTCTGCATTTGCTGGTATGCCGTTCTTGATGAAGGATTGTTCGGTGATTGCCTTCCTCAGTTCTTTCTCAGTTAGTAGCCTTGGCATCTTACGGGCTCCTTTGCGGTCTGGCGCTCCTTGGCTATCAGAATCATAGTGTGCGAGGCACGGATTCGCAAGTCATTCTCCTGGTACACCAGCACAGACCACTAGTACTTTCGCAGAACGCCGATCACCACGCCCTGGATGCGGACGCGGTCGGCGTCGAGGAAGATCGGTTCCATCGTCGGGTTGGCCGGCTGAAGGCGCACGTGGCCCCTGCCCGCCCCTTCGACGACGAGCGCGTGCCGCACCGCCGGCCCGTCCGACGCGTCGGCGACCTCCTGCCCGAGGCGGCGCGGGCGCTGGGC